>DLGP01000104.1:0-13952 GCA_002482765.1 Alphaproteobacteria bacterium UBA7691 | reverse complement strand
GACGAGCGATAGCAGCAGGTAAGGCATGGTCTGGGCCGCGCCGAGCAGGCCCATCTGCTGCGGCGAAGCGCCGAGCGCCAGCACCGCCATCAGCGGCAGCGCCGCCAGGCTCAATTGATCGGCGCCATGGGCGGCCATATTGGCGAACCACAGGCGGTTGAAGGCGGCAGGCAGGGCGGGATTCTGTGTCATGCCGCTGCATAGCCGGCGCCGGCTCTGTGGCGCTATCCGGCTCTTGCGGGCTTATTCGGCACCGGCCTGTGATCCGGGTCACAAGCGCCAGCCGCTATTTTATAGACAATGCTGTCCAATAATATTAGTTGAAGCATTGCAACCCGCCCGCAGGTGCCATCATGAAGAAAAAGCTGATCCTCTCCCTCCTCCTCGCCGCCCTGCTGGGCGCCAGTGGCTATTACGGCCTGACCTGGTGGCGCCAGGGCCGCTTCATCGAAAGCACCGACAACGCCTATATCGGCGCCGATATCACCGTGGTGGCCGCCAAGGTGAGCGGCTACATCCAGCATATGGACGTGGCCGAGAACCAGCGCGTGGCAGCCGGCGATGTGTTGTTCCGCATCGATGACAGCGAATTCCGCGCCAAGGCGGCGCAGGCCGAGGCGGTGGTGAACACCAAGCGCGCCGCGCTGGAAATCATCGACCGCCAGTTAGGCGCACAGCAGGCGGCGATTGCCGATGCCGAAGCGCAATTGCGCTCCAGCCGCGCCGAATTGAGCCGCAGCGACGACGACCTGCGGCGCTACAATGCCCTGGCGAATGCGCAATATGTGTCGGGCCAGAAACTGGAAACCGCGCAGACCGACCAGCGCAAGGCCAAGGCGGCGCTGGATCGCGCCGAAGCCGGGCGCAGCCTGCAACAAAGCCAGGTGGCGGTGTTGCGGGCCAACCGCGAACAGGCGGCGGCGATGATCGCCCAGGCCGAGGCCGAGCTGGCCGTGACGCGGCTGGATCTGGACAATGCCGTGCTGCGCGCCCCGGTGGCCGGCGTGATCGGCAACCGCAGCGCCCAGCTTGGGCAATATGTGCGGCCGGGTGTGCAGCTGATGGTGATCGTGCCCACCGAAGCCGTGTATGTGGTGGCGAATTTCAAGGAGACACAGTTGCAAGGCCTGAAGCCGGGCCAGCGCGCCATGATCAAGGTGGATGCCTATCCGGATCAGGTGCTGCACGCCCGGGTGGACAGCCTGGCGCCGGCCAGCGGCGCCAAGTTCAGCCTGCTGCCACCCGACAACGCCACCGGCAACTTCACCAAGATCGTGCAGCGCGTGCCGGTGAAGCTGCGGCTGGACGCCTCGGCCACGCCCCTGCCCTTCCTGGTGCCGGGCATGTCGGCGCTGGTTGAGATCGACCGCCGCACGCCATGAGCAGCGCCGCAATGCCGACCCAGGCCCAGGCCCAGGCCATGCCGGGACGCGGCGTGATGATCGGCTATTTCGCCATGGTGCTGGGCATGTTCATGGCGATCCTGGATATCCAGATCGTGTCATCGTCGCTGAGCGAAATCCAGGCCGGCCTGAGCGCTTCGGCCGACGAAATCAGCTGGGTGCAGACTTCCTATCTGATCGCCGAAGTCATCATGATCCCGTTTTCGGGCTACCTGTCGCGGCTGCTCTCCACCCGTGTCGTGTTTGTCGCCTCGGCTTTCAGCTTCACCCTGGCCTCGATCGGCTGCGCCTTTTCCAACAGCCTGGAAAGCATGATCATCATGCGCGCGCTGCAAGGTTTTCTCGGCGGCGCCATGATCCCCACCATATTCGCCACCGTATACCTGATCTTTCCGCGCCAGCGGCTGGCCAGCGCCACCGTGGTGATCGGCCTGGTTGCCACCCTGGCGCCCACCATCGGGCCAACGCTGGGCGGTTATCTGACACAGCTGATGTCATGGCATTGGCTGTTCCTGATCAACGTGGTGCCGGGCGCCATCGTCTGCCTGCTGGTGTGGAACTTCATGGATATCGACAAGCCGGATTACAGGCTGCTGAAAGGCTTCGACTATCTCGGCCTGGCCGCCATGGCGGTGTTTCTCGGCAGCCTGGAATATGTGATCGAGGAAGGCCCGCGGCATGATTGGCTGTCTGACGCGGCAATCCGCAATTTCGCCATGGCCTGTGTCATCGGCGGCCTGCTGTTTTTCTGGCGCACGCTGACCCATGCCAATCCGGTGGTGGACCTGAAAGCCTTCCGCAACCGCAATTTCGCCACCGGCTGCCTGTTCAGCCTCACCATCGGCGTTGGCCTTTATGGCCTGGTCTACCTGCTGCCGCTGTATCTGGCCCGGGTGCGCGGGCTGAACAGTTTGCAGATCGGCGAGATCATGTTTATCACCGGCGCCGCGCAATTCCTGCTCGCGCCGGTGGCCGGGATGCTGGCGCGCAAATTCGACCCGCGCCCGGTGCTGGCCTTCGGCTTCACCCTGCTGGCGGCATCCACCTGGAGCATGACGCGGCTAACCGCCGATTGGCAGTTTGATGAATTGCTGCTGCCGCAGATCATGCGTGGCGCAGCGCTGATGTTCTGCATCGTGCCGATCAATGTGATCGCGCTAGGCACCCTGCCGCCGCATGAATTGAAGAATGCCAGCGGGCTCTATAACCTGACACGCAATCTCGGCGGCGCCTTTGGCCTGGCGGCGATCAACACGGCAATGATCGAGCGCACGGCCCTGCATTGGAACCGCCTGGTAGACTGGATCAATCCGGGGCGCTGGGAAGTGCAGCAGTATATCGACAATACCGGCGCGCAACTGGCCGAACGCCTGCAAGGCGACGACATGATACTGGCCGCCAAGCTGCTGGGCAGCAAAGTGCAGCAGCAGGCCAGTGTGATGGCCTTTGCCGATTGCTTTTTCCTGCTGACGCTGCTTTTTGCTGCCGCTGCGATTGCCGTGGCCTTTGCCAAGCGGCCGATGCCGCCGCCTGGCGATGCTGCCGGAGGTGGCCATTGAATCCCGAGACAGAGCCGCAGGAAAAACAACGTCGCGGCCGCCCGGCCAACCCGGCCAAGCGCCAGGCGATTTTGGAGACCGCCCGGCGGCTGTTCCTGGAGCGCGGCTATGGTATCGGCCTGGAAGGCATCGCCGCCGAGGCCGGCGTATCGCGCCAGACCATCTACAATCTGTTTGCTTCCAAGGACGAGTTGTTTGCCGCCATCGTGCAGGAGACATCCGCCACCATCACCGCGCCGCTGGCCGATCTCAAGCCGGGCAGCCTGCCGCGCCAGGTGCTCACCCTGCTTGGGCAAAGTTACCTGCGTATCCTGTCATCGGAACGCTCGGTCAGCCTGCAACGGCTGCTGATCCATGCCGCGCCGCAATTTCCCAGCATCGGCCCCACCTTCTATGCCAACGGCCCGGGGCGCGGCATCGGCCTGCTGGCGGATTACCTGCGGCGCGAAACCAGCAGCGGCCGCCTGGCCGTGGACGATGCGGAACTGGCCGCCGAGCAATTCTTCGGCATGCTGGTGGGCAAGACCAGCCTGCGCCGCCTGCTGCGACTACAGGATGGCCCGCTGGCGGATGCGGAAATCACCCGGCGCGTTGAAAGCGCCGTGGCGGTTTTCCTGCGCGCCTATTCCGCAACAGTTTAGTCCGCCAGCGACTTCGAGACAATCTCGTAGGTTTCACGCGACAGGCCGGGCGTTGCCAGGATACGCGCCAGTTCCGCCTTCATTTTGGCCTGCCGGCCGGCATCCACCCGGCGCCAACGCCCGAGCGGCGCCAAAAGCCGCGCCGCCACCTGGGGATTGAGTTTGTCGAGCGCCAGCATCTGTTCGGCATGGAAAGCATAACCGGCGCCATCGGCGGCATGGTAGCGCAGCGCATTCATGCTGAAAGCGCCGATCAGCGCCCGCACCTTGTTGGGCTTCTGCATCGAGAAGGCCGGATGGCCGAGCAGCCCGCGCACCCGCTCCAGCGTATCGGGCAAGGCCGAGATGGCCTGCAACGAGAGCCATTTATCCAGCACCAGCGGATCGTCCTGGAAACGGGCGTGGAAATCATCCAAAGCCGCCTGCCGCGCCGGCACATCCAGGTCCACCAGCAGGCGCAAGGCAGCCATGCGGTCGGTCATGTTGTCCGCGCCATTATACTGCGCCACGATCAGCGCCAGGGCCTCGCCATCTTCCGGCACCAAAGCCGCCAGATAGCCCAACACAGCATTCTTGAGCGCACGCTGCCCGGCCGGGCCGGCATCCGGGCTATAGGCGGCGGCGCTCTGGTGGCTGCGATACAGCGCCAGCAGCAGATCGCGATGCGCCACGGCAATCTGGCGCCGCAGCGCCTTGCGTGCCGCAAACACCGCCTCAGCACCTATCACCGGCATCTGATCGGCAATGTAATCCTCGCTGGGCAGCGCAATGGCTTCGGCGGCAAAGGCCGGCTCCAGGCTGCCGTCACGCAAGATGGCGCCAATGGCATCAATATAAGCCGGATCAAACGCCGCACCGGTATTGATATGGCCCAGCAACAGATCGGTGGCGAATTGCTGACCGGCTTCCCAGCGCGCAAAGGCATCGGAATCATGCGCCATCAGGAAAGCGCGCTCGGCGCCGCCGATCTCGGCCCTGATCGTTACCGGCGCCGAGAAACCACGATTGAATGACAGCGCGCGCGGCTCGGGCAGGCCAACAAACCGGAAGACCTGGCTGGCCTCGCTCAGCTGCAACACACGGCCTTTGCCGGGTGCCGGCGCCGCCTCGCCTGCCAATTGCAACGGAATATCCTGGCCCTGCGCATCCAGCAGGCCGATATGCAGCGGCATCAGCATCGGCAATTTTTCCGGCTGGCCCGGGGTTGGCGGGCAACTCTGCGTCACGCTCAATTCATATGTGCCGGCCGTCGCATCATAACGCCCGGCGACAGTCAAAACCGGTGTGCCGGCCTGGGCATACCAGCGTTTGAACTGCGTCATGTCAAAACCATTGGCATCGGCCATGGCGGCAACAAACTGATCGCAGGTCGCCGCCTCGCCATCATGGCGCTGCACATAGAGTTTCATGCCGGCTTGAAAGCCCTGCTCGCCCAGCAGGGTGTGCATCATGCGGATAACCTCTGCGCCCTTCTCATAAACCGTGGCGGTGTAGAAATTATCGATGGCGATATAGGCATCCGGGCGGATCGGATGCGCCAGCGGGCCGGCATCTTCGGGGAATTGTCGGGCACGCAGGCTGCGCACTTCCTGAATCCGCGCCACCGGGCGCGAGCGCATGTCGGAGGTGAATTCCTGGTCACGGAAAACCGTCAGCCCTTCCTTGAGGCTGAGCTGAAACCAGTCGCGGCAAGTGATGCGGTTGCCGGTCCAGTTATGGAAATATTCATGCGCCACCACCGCTTCGATACCGGCATAATCGGCATCGGTGGCGGTCTGCGGATCGGCCAGGATAAAGCGGTCATTGAATACATTGAGGCTCTTATTCTCCATCGCCCCCATGTTGAAATCGCTCACCGCCACGATGTTGAACAGATCAAGGTCGTATTCCAGGCCGAAGCGGGTTTCATCCCAGCGCATCGAGCGTTTCAGCGCATCCATGGCATAGCCGGCGCGCGCCGCCTTGCCATGCTCAGTGAAGATCCGTAACGCCACCTGGCGACCCGATTGGGTGACAAAATCATCTTCCAGGCAATCCAGATCGCCGGCCACCAGGGCAAACAGATAACAGGGTTTACGATGCGGATCGTGCCACACGGCAAAATGCCGGCCATCCGGCAAAGCGCCCTGCGCCTCCAGATTGCCGTTTGAGAGCAGCACCGGGCAGGCTTTGGCATCGGCGCGCAAAGTGACGCGATAGGTTGACATCACATCCGGGCGATCCAGAAAATACGTGATGCGGCGAAAACCCTGCGCCTCGCATTGTGTGCAGTAATTGCCGCTGGATTGATACAGCCCGGTAAGTTGCGTGTTGCCGGCCGGGTCGATTTCGGTTTCGATCTCCAGCGTGAAAGCACCAGCCGGCGGCGCGGCTATGGTCAGCGTCTTGTCATCCACCACATATTCAGCCGCCGCCAGGGCGCGACCATCAATGGCAACGCCAAGCAACTTCAACACCTCGCCGTCCAGCACCAATGGTCGGCCCGGCTGCACGGCTTCAACGCCCAGCTTCGCCTTCACCTTCGTGGCATGCGGCAACAGGTCGAATTCCAGCTCCACCGTCTCGATTCGGTAATCCGGCGCGTGGTAATCTTCGCGGCGGATTGCATCGATTTTACCAAAAGTCACGCTTGCGGTTTCCATTGCACCACTATCTAGCATTCAGTATTGTTGCCCAATGAAAGGATACATATATATTCTTATAAATCCCTCTTACCAGGGATTTATAAAAATTGGCCACACAAAACGTTTGCCTGAAATCAGAGGGAAAGAATATAAAAATAAACACTCTATGGCCGGGGAGTGGATAGTTCAAAAAGAATTTTATATTGAGCACCCAGCTAAAATAGAAACAATATTTAAACGGCAAAACAAAAATCGAATAGTCAGCTTTCTACACATACCAGTCACTGAAGTCTTTCATATGTCCGCGGACGAAGCTTCTGAAAAATTAAACATCATTTTGCAAAATCCAGAAAAATTCATCGCCACAGAGCCCGAACCAAAACCAAAACGCGGCGCTATGGAAGAATTTAAGAGATTCGAATTAAACGAAAAAAATAAAATAAATTTCCATCACGCAATTTCATTGCCCCCTGAAGAACGTACTTGTATCCGCCTATTGGATAAAATTTCGAATATACAAATTATTATTATCATGTCATCAGGGGAACCGACTGGTTATATCAAACGCCACATCTTATTCCATGCACGCAGATCGCCAAGCGCTGACCTAGAATACTTTTATGAGCAGTATCGACAACTGAATTCAGAAATAGCACGAATCTTTATTGAACTAGTGGGTCTTGGCTCAGAAATTGAGCTGCCCTAGCTAAACTAACTCTTATATATCGTAAACTTCCACCACGCCCGGCAGCACGCGGATCTGGCCGCGTAGTTGCGGCGTCACTGCATAAGTCTTTTTGGCCTTGATATCGAAATCGAGCCGTTCGCCTTGTAGGATGGTGCCGGCGATGCGGATTTCGCCGCGGCCTTTGCCGGCACCTTCGAGCAGCCCGACAATGCGCGGCAAGGTTTCCCGGGCATCCTCCTGCAACACGATACGGATGCCGGCGGCGAATTTCGCCGCCACATCGTCGAGCAACTCGACGCTCTGTGCAGTCAGTTTTTCCTGCTCACCGTCGAGCTTGGCATTCAGCGTCCAGACCAGATTGCGGCCTGGTTCGAGCCATTCGCGATGCATGGCGAGGATTTCCGAAAACACCATGATCTCAAACATGCCGGTGGCATCCGAGCAGCGCACGAAGGCAAAGCGCTTGCCTTTCTGCGAGATACGTTCCTGGCGCGCCACCACCGTGCCGGCAATCTTGATGATCTGATCGCTTTTATGCAGCATCTTCTGCATTTCGGTGTAACGCTTGGCGCCGATACGGTTGAGCGGTGCGCGATAGGCATCGAGCGGATGCGCCGAGAGGTAAAAGCCGATGGCCTCGAATTCCTTGGCCAGTTGATCCATCGGATTCCACGGCTCGGCATCGGCCAGCTTGGGCTCACGTTCGGCGGCCGGGCTGGCGCCGCCAAACATCGACACCTGGCTGCTGGCGCGTTCCTCGGCCTTGACCTGGGCATAACGGATCAGGGTTTCGAGGCCGGCCATGGTCTTGGCGCGATTTTTCTCCAGGCCGTCAAACGCCCCGGCCTTGGCGAGATTTTCCAGCATGCGCTTGTTGAGCGCTGCCGGATCAACCCGGGCGGCGATGTCGAACAAGTTCTTGAACGGGCCGCCCTGCTGCCGCGCCGCCACCACCTGCGCCATAGCGGCGCCGCCGACATTGCGCACCGCCGCCAGCGCATAACGGATCGCGCCCTTGCCATCCGGCTTTCGCTCCACGGAAAATTCAACATCGGATTTGTTGATATCCGGCGGCAACAAGGCAATGCCCTGGCGCGCGCATTCCTGGCGAAACACATTCAGCTTGTCGGTGTTGGAAATATCCAGCGTCATTGAGGCGGCGATGAATTCCACCGGGTAATTAGCCTTCAAATAAGCCGTGTGCCAGGCCACCAGCGCATAGGCGGCGGCATGGCTCTTGTTAAAGCCGTAGCCGGCGAATTTTTCCACGCGCTCGAAGATTTCCGCCGCCAGACCGGGATCAACGCCATTCTTCTTGGCGCCTTCGGCAAAACGCTCCTTCTGTGCGTCCATCTCGGCCTTGATCTTCTTGCCCATGGCGCGGCGCAGCAAATCGGCATCGCCGAGCGAATAGCCGGCCAGCACCTTGGCGATTTCCATCACCTGTTCCTGGTAGATGATCACGCCATAGGTTTCGGTGAGCACCGGCTTGAGCGTTTCGTGCATGTAATCCGGCAACTCGCGGCCCTGCTTACGCGCGATATAGCTCGGGATATTGTCCATCGGGCCGGGGCGATAGAGCGCCACCAGGGCGATCAGATCCTCGAAGGCATCGGGCTTCATCTGCCGCAGCATGTCGCGCATGCCGCTGCCTTCAAACTGGAACACACCCACCGCATCGCCGCGCCCAAGCAGGTCAAAGGTGGGTTTGTCCGCCAACGGAATACTAGCCAGGCTGATATCGATGCCGCGCTTGCGGATCAGTTCCACCGCCTTTTCCAGCACATCGAGGGTCTTGAGGCCGAGAAAGTCAAATTTCACCAGGCCGGCAGCCTCGGCATATTTCATCGAAAATTGTGTTGCCGGCATGCTGGCATGCGGATCGCGGTAAAGCGGCACCAGTTCCACCAGCGGGCGGTCGCCGATCACCACGCCGGCGGCATGGGTGGAAGCGTTGCGATACAGCCCTTCCAGCTTGAGCGCCACGTTGATCATGTTGGCCACGGCCTCGTCGGCATCGCGCTCCTCGCGCAGCCGCGATTCCTGCGCGATAGCCTGTTCCAGCGTCACCGGATTGGCCGGGTTGTTGGGCACCAGCTTGCAGATGCGGTCCACCTGGCCGAGCGGCAATTGCAGCACGCGGCCCACATCGCGCAAAGCGGCACGGGCCTGCAATTTGCCGAAGGTGATGATCTGCGCCACATTATCCGCGCCATAGCGGCCCTGCACATAGCGGATCACTTCATCGCGCCGCTCCTGGCAGAAGTCGATATCGAAGTCTGGCATCGACACGCGCTCGGGAGCGAGGAAGCGTTCGAACAGCAGGCCCAGCTTCAGCGGATCGAGGTCGGTGATGGTGAGCGACCACGCCACCAGCGAGCCTGCGCCGGAACCGCGCCCAGGCCCCACCGGAATACCGTTATCCTTGGCCCACTTGATGAAGTCNNCACCGAGCCGGCGCCCGAGCCGCGCCCCGGCCCCACGGCGATGCCGTTGCGTTTAGACCATTGGATAAAATCGGCCACGATCAGGAAGTAGCCCGGAAACTGCATCTTGATGATGGTTTCACATTCGAATTCCAGCCGCTCGTAATAGGGCTTGGCGGCCTCGCCGGAGACGCCGATCTGCTTCAGGCGCTGTTCCAGCCCGTCGCGTGCCATGCGGCGCAGCATGTCGGCCTCGCTCTCGCCGCTGCCCGCAGCTTCGGCCGAGCCAAAATTCGGCAGGATCGGCTTGCGCTCCTCGGCTTTCACCGCACAGCGCCGGGCAATCACCAGCGTGTTATCCACCGCCTCTGGCAGATCGGCAAACAGCACACGCATTTCCTCAGCCGATTTGAAGCGATGTTCGCGTGTCACCTTGCGCCGGTTGCTCTGGCCGACATAGGCGCCCTCGGCGATACACAGCAGCGCATCATGCGCCTGATACATGCCCTCGTCGGTGAAATAACAATCATTGGTCGCCACCAGCGGCAGATCATATTCATAGGCCAGATCGAGCAGGCCCGGCTCGGCGCGTTGCTCGGCGGCCCAGCCATGGCGCTGCAATTCGATATACAGCCGATCCGGATAGATCGCTTTCAGCCGCAGCAAAGCCGCACGCGCCGCATCCACCTGGGCATCCGCCAATGGCCGGCCCACCGGGCCAGTGATGCCGCCGCTGAGACACAGCAGCCCTTCATGCCAGGTTTCCAGATCCTGCCATTGCACCTGCGGCGCCTCGCCCGGCGGCACTTCCAGATAGGCTTTGCTGGAAAGCCGCATCAGGTTGGCATAGCCGGCCTCGTTCTGCGCCAGCAGCACCAGCTTGTCAGGGTCTGGCTTTTTCAGCGCCTTGCCGCCGCTGAAACCGCCGGCCGCCTGATCCTGCCGCGCCACATTGAGCTGGCAGCCGATGATCGGCTGCACTCCTTTGCCGGCCAGCGCCTTGGAGGCTTCCAATGCGCCAAACAGGTTGTTGGTATCGGTGATCGCCACCGCCGGCATGCGCAGCTTGGCGCAGAGTTCGGCCAGCTTTTCCACCCGGATGGCGCCTTCGGTGAGCGAATAGGCGGTGTGGACCCGGAGATGAACAAAATCTGCGTGGGGCATGGCTGTGTGCGACTCCCGTTCTGCGGCCTACGATAAAGCGCCTAGCCGCGCCATGCCAGAACGGGCATGGCCCGAATCCCAAATCGGCACGGCTATTTGCAGAACGATCCACAAGATTTTGCGCTTGCCAGGCTTTTGCCGGCAGCGTGGCGCAAACCCGATTCGGAACGGGCGCGGACGACTCCCATATCTTGAGCGAACGAAGCGGAAAACCATGCCGCCTATAGCCCTGCCTGGCGGCTTTCGCTTATGCTCCGGCCCCGATCAGCGAACGGCAACGCCATGACCAAGCAGAACAGCATCGAAACAGACCGCCTCTATCTGCGCCCGCCGGCGCCTGAGGATTTTGACGCCTGGGCCGCCTTCATGGCGGATACCGAGGTGCAGGAATTTCTTGGCGGCGTGCAGCCGCGCGGCGGTGCCTGGCGCAGCCTGTGCCTGATGGCCGGCTCCTGGAGCATCATGGGCTATGGCATGTTCTCGGTGCTGGAAAAGGCCAGCGGGCAGTGGATCGGCCGCATTGGCCCATGGCAGCCGGAAGGCTGGCCCGGCACGGAAGTGGGTTGGGGCCTGGCGCGCAGCGCCTGGGGCAAGGGCTATGCCGTGGAAGCCGCTTGCGCCAGCATGGACTGGGCTTTCACCCATTTGGGCTGGAGCGAGGTGATCCATTGCATCGATCCGCGCAACGGCAATTCGCAGCAGGTTGCCAAACGCCTCGGCTCGCGCCTGCTGCGGCAAGGCAAACTGCCCGAGCCATTCAACATTGAACTCGACCTCTGGGGCCAGAACCGTGAGGAATGGGCCGCGCGGAATGGCAAGCCTGACGTAACGAGAGCCTGATCCGGATCAATGCCTGATACTGCCTGCTGGCGCAGTATCAACGCATGACCAAACAGACCAAACGCATCCTGATCCTGCTCGGCCACCCGGATTCGCCGCATCCGCATCTCTGCCACGCCCTGGCCGATAGCTACGCCCGGGCCGCCGAGGCCGCCGGCCATGAATTGCGCCGCATCGACCTGGCGCTGCTCGACATCCCGTTGCTGCGCGGCCAGGAGCAATTTGAACAGGGCCAGCCGCCACAGCAGATCGAACAGGCCCAGGCCGCGATCCGCTGGGCCGATCATGTGGTGCTGGTCTTTCCACTCTGGCTCGGCACCATGCCGGCGCTGGTGAAAGCCTTCTGCGAACAGGTGTTCCGCCCTGGCTTTGCCTATGCGCCGACACAGCAGGGTTTCCCGCAGAAACTGCTCAGCGGCCGGTCGGCACGGCTGGTGGTGACCATGGGCATGCCGGCCTGGCTGTATCGCTGGGTCTACTGCGCCCATGGCCTGCGCGGCCTGGGCCGCAACATCCTTGGCTTTGTCGGCTTTGCGCCGGTGCGCTACAGCCTGTTCGGCATGGTGGCCACAGCCAGCGACAAGCGGCGTCAGGCTTGGCTGCGCGAAATGGCCCGGCTGGGTGCAAAAGCTGATTAGGCCATATAGGGCAATCGCAGCACGCGGCGCCCGGTCGCAGCCGCGATGGCATTGCTGATCGCCGCCGCTGCCACCATCGCGGCTTCACCCGCTCCGGCGGGCAAGGCGCCAGCCGGCTGCAACAGATCAATCTCGATCTCCGGCATATCGGCCAGGCGCGGCAGGGCATAATCGGCAAAAGAGCTGGCGGCGACGTGGCCATCCGCCACGGTCAAGTTTTCATGTAGCACCATGCCCAGACCCCAGAGCAGATTGCCCTCCACCTGCGCCCGCACCTGATCCGGGTTCACCACTAGGCCGCTATCCTGGGCGCAATACAGCCGTACTGGCCGCACATTGCCGGCGGGATCACAAGACACATCGGCAATCAGCGCCGCATAGCTGGTTTCCTTGTAAATGCCGCAAGCCATGCCGCGGCCAACGTGTGGATCACTCGGCGCAGCACCCGCCATCTCGGCCACCCGGCGCAGGCAGGCGGCCAGGCGCGCCTGATCGGGGCCAAGATGATCCAGCCGGAAACCGATCGGGTCGCGCCCAGCCAGAGCGGCCAGTTCATCCAACGCGGATTCAATGGCAAAGCCATTCGGCCCGGCGCCCAGGCCACGCCATGGGCCAGTATCTATCGGCAGGCGGATATCGCTGAATTCGATCCGCTGGCGGGCCATGCGATAGGGCGGCACGGCGCCGCGCGCCACGCCGGGATCGGCAACAAAGCCGGTCAATGCCTGCATCCAGCCCGGCATCGCCGCCGAGGTGAAAATCACATGGCCGGAACAGAAGCCATGCCACCAATCGGCAATCCGCCCGGCCGCATCCAGCCGCGCCCGGATACGATGCGCCGAGGGCGGCCGGTGGAAGCCGTGGCGGAATTCTGCAGCACGGCTCCATTGCACCTTTACGGGCCGGCCGGCAGCCTGGCTCAGCAAGGCGGCTTCCACTTCCTGGCGCGGCACGGCGCGGGCGCCAAAGCCGCCACCGATGCGGCAACCATGCACCTGCACCTGATCCACGGCCAGGCCAAATTTCCGCGCCAATGTGGCACGCACAAAGAAAATATCCTGGCTGGCGGTCCACACCTCCAGCCGCAAAGGCTTGCCACCATCATGCCACTGCGCCACGGCGCTGCGCGTCTCGATACTGGCATGCGCGGCAAACGGAATCTCGTAGCGCCGGTCCAGGTGCCAGGCGACTTCCCGGGCGATCCGGTCGCGGCGCAGCACATGCTCCAGGCCACCGCGCGCCAGCATTGTATCGATGTCAAAATCCGGCATGGCGCGTGCCGGCAGGTCGGTCTGCGCCAAGTCAAATGCCGCTGCCTGAAGCGCTGCCGGATGCTCGGCCAGCAGGCCCTGGCGGCCATCGCTCAGGGTTACTTTACGCAACCCCGCCGGCGCTGGCACATCCGCCACCAGCACCAGGCCATGCAGCATGCCGGGCAAACGGATGTCGCCGGCATAAAGCGGCTGGCCGGTAACAATGGCCTGCACATCCTGTGTCGGCAGCGGCTGCCCGATATGGCGGCGCGGCCCGTCGGCCACAAAACTGCGCAAGGTCACGGCCTGGCCGTCATCCACAATCTCGCCGCCCATATTGCCCGCCGCCAGGTATTCACGCAGCAGAGCCGCGGCACGCGCCACCGGCAGGGCAAAATCCTTGATACTGTCGCTGCCCACTGTGGCGCGCACCGGCGCGATCTGGCTGGTGGCCGGCAACACGGCCTCTACTTGCGTCAGATCAACATCCAGTTCCTCCGCCACAATCTGGCGCAAAGCGATGCTCACGCCCTGCCCCATTTCCTGGCGCGGCAACAGCAGCCGCACCCGGCCATCGGGCAGCCGGCGCAGCCAGGCAATACGCGCCTCCGGCTTCGGCATGTCGCGGGTCGGCATTGCCGGCAGCGGATTGAAGGCGCAGGCTGGCGCAGCGGCAAACACGGTGATGCCGGCTGCCACGCGGCTGGCCTGACTTA
>DLGP01000117.1:16619-25520 GCA_002482765.1 Alphaproteobacteria bacterium UBA7691 | reverse complement strand
CAGCCCGGTGATGAACTACCCGCTCGCGCTGGGTGCCGGCGCCATCTTCGTGATGGGCGTGTGCATGGCCGTGCTGCTGGCGCTGCAGGCGGTGACCGAACTGCGCGGTGGCAGCCGGGGTGAGAGCCAGGGAGACGCCGCATGACCATCGCGCTCTTCCTGCTGGTGCTTTTCGCTGCCATGACCGTGGGCGTGCCGATCGCCTTCGCGCTCATGCTCACCGCGCTCGCGCTGATGGTGCACCTGGACTTCTTCGACGCCCAGTTGCTCGCGCAGAACGTGCAGGCCGGCTTCGACAGCTTTCCGCTGCTGGCCGTGCCCTTCTTCATCCTGGCCGGCAATCTGATGAACACTGCCGGCATCACCAACCGTATCTATGATTTTGCCGTTGCCGCCGTGGGCTGGCTGCGCGGCGGCCTGGGCCATGTCAACGTGGTGGGCTCGGTGATCTTCGCCGGCATGTCTGGCACGGCGGTGGCCGATGCCGGTGGTCTTGGCACGATCGAGATCAAGGCAATGCGCGACCATAATTACCCGGTCGAATTCGCCGTTGGCATCACGGCGGCGTCGTCCACTGTGGGGCCGATCATTCCGCCCTCATTGCCGATGGTGATTTTTGGCGTGATGGCGAATGTTTCCATCGGCCAGCTTTTTGTTGCCGGCATTGTGCCTGGCCTGCTGATGGCCGGCGCGATGATGATCTATGTCACCTGGTATGCGCATCGACATAATATCGGCAGTGACCAGGCTTTCAGCATCCCGGTGCTGGGCCGCAGCTTCCTGCGCGCCATTCCGGCTTTGCTCACCCCGGTGATTCTGATCGGCGGCATGAGCAGCGGCGCCTTCACGCCCACCGAAGCCGCCATTGCTGCCTGCGCCTGGGCGCTGATCCTCGGCGTGTTCCTGTATCGCTCGCTCAATCTGCGGCAATTCTATCGCATCTCGATGGAAACCATCGAAACCACCGCCAGCGTGCTGATCATCGTGGGCGCCGCCTCATTGTTCGGCTGGGTGCTGACCACCACGCGGATCACCGAGGAACTGACCTCCGGCCTGCTGTCGATCACCACCAATCCCTACATGCTGCTGCTGATCATCAACATCATCCTGCTGATCGTTGGCTGCTTCATGGAAACCATCGCGGCGATTTCCATCCTGGTGCCGGTTTTTATGCCGGCGGTGCAGAAGGTGGGGATCGATCCGGTGCAGTTCGGCGTCATCATGGTGCTGAACCTGATGATCGGCTTGCTCACGCCGCCGGTCGGCATGGTGCTGTTTGTGTTGTCGCGGGTGGCGAAGCTGTCATTTGATCGCACCGTGATGGCGGTGCTGCCCTTCCTGGTGCCGCTCTTTGTTGTGCTGGGGCTGATCTGCCTGTTCCCGGTGCTGACGCTCTACCTGCCGACCTTATGGTATCGCTGAGGGCTGGCGGCGCCTTCTTGAATTTGATAATCGTTCCTAACTGATTTTGCTGGGGACGATGATTCTTGCAACAAGACGACGGCAGGCTTGAGGTTTACCTGGCTCATCGGTCGGCGCTGGTGGATTACGCCACGCCGATCATGGGCAGCAGGGCTCATGCCGAAGATGTGGTGCAGGATGCCTATTTCCGGTTTGTGCGGGTAGCCGAGGTTGGCGCCGGGCTGGAGCAACCGGTTGCCTACCTTTACCGGGTGGTGCGCAATCTGGCCCTTGATGCGCTACGTCGCCGCTCCAATGAGCAGCAGCAGCAGGCGGAGCCGGTATCGTGGCAGGTGCCGCCTGGACCGGCCACCCCGGAGCAGCAGGCAGTGGATCGTGAGGCGCTGCACCGGGTGATCCAAGCTTTGGCCGAATTGCCGTTTGAGGCCCGGTTGGCTTTTGAAATGAAGCGCCTGGGGGGCTTCACCCTCCAGCAGATTGCCGTTCGGTTGGGCATTTCAGTGCCTTCGGCACATCGGCTGGTTCGTGATGCCATGCTGAAAGTGGCGCTGAAATTGCGCGAACCAGAAAATTGAACCGGGTATGAAAAAAACGCCAGCCTTGTTCGTTCCTCTCTATGGCTATCACAATTTGCCCCAATGACAGTTACTGCCGAAAACCTACTTGAGCAGGCCATGGACTGGATCCTGCGCGTTGAAGCTGATCCGGCTGAACGCGCTGCGCTACAAGTGTGGCTGGCAGACAACCCTGGGCATGAGGCCGCTTGGCAGGAAGCGCTGCGCGCGTGGAATATGGCTGCGGCTGTGCCAGCACAGCACAAGGCTGATTGGGAAACGCCAACAGCAAAAATATCGCATGGCACAATTGTGACTGGTGCCAAGATACCGCCGTTCAGCAAGACACCGGCATTGCGATACATCGCAAGCTGGCGAACCGTGGCGACGGGCATCGCCGCATTGCTGGCATTATTTTTGATGGTTGGACTTTGGCCGATTGTGGAATGGCGCCTGCATGCCGATATGGTGGCCGCAAGTGGCGAGAGCCGTGAAATGCGGCTAATGGATGGCAGTGTGGTGCAACTCGATAGCGGTAGCGCGATCAAGGTGCACTATTCCGCAACGTCGCGGGAGATATCACTCTTGCGCGGCCAAGCTTTTTTCCAGGTGCAGCACGATCCTGCCAGGCCTTTTGCAGTGCATGCGGGTAACCTGGATGTACGGGTGGTTGGCACGGCCTTCAACATTAATGCCGGTGAAAGCAGTTATACTGTGGCGGTTCAAAGCGGCCTTGTTGAGCTGCGCCATGGCAGTTTGAACGAACTGCTGAGGGCCGGTGACCGTTTGGTGATTGATCGCAATGGTGGTGGCAGCAGCCTTAGCCAAATAGCGCCAGCCGATATCGCCGTTTGGCGCGATGGTTTGCTGTTTGTCGAAAATGCCCTTTTATCCGAAGTGGTGCAGGAGCTGCGGCGCTACTCATCGAACCTGATCTTGATTACCGATGCCGAGTTGGCGCGGCGCCGGGTGACTGGCCTCTATGATATCCGCGATCCAGACCGGGCCTTGCAGGCATTGGTTGAGCCTTATGGCGCCGGATTGCGACGTTATCCCCTACTGCGGGTGCTGCATAAATAAAATATCGGCTGCGCTGAAAAAAACCCCTGCGGTGCTCGTTATTGTCAGACTGCAATTAATGAGCAGTTGCAATTTATCTGGCTGATCCCAGGGGGATGATGCGATGCGTATGTGCAAAAATAGCCGCAAGCGAGCTGGTGCGGCCTCGGGGTTGTTGGGGCAATTGGGGCTGCTGGCGGGGTTAGGGCTGTCGACGGGATTGATCGGGCCGGTGCTTGGGACAGCCTTGGCCCAGACCCTTGTTCAAGACCAGGCGAATCCGCAGGCGCGCCGGGTTTATGACATCCCGGCGCAGAGTTTGGCGCCAGCCTTGAGAAGCTTCGGCCGCCAGTCCGGTTTGCAAATTTCAGTGGATGCCGAGGCCATTTCCGGCTTGCAATCGCGTGCAGTGACCGGCAGCCACAATGCTGACGAAGCCTTGCAAATGCTGCTTGCCGGCTCTGGCATGGTCTATCGCATGAGCAGTTCCGGAACGGTGCTGCTGCAAAAGGCACCGACCAGCGGGCCGACAACGCTGCCGCCGGTTAAGGTGGAAGGCAGTACTGGGGATGGCGCTGCGGAAGATGCTTGGGGGGCGGTGCCGGGCTATATCGCGCAGCGTAGCGCCACCGGCACCAAAATCGATGCCCTGCTGATTGAAACCCCGCAATCGGTTTCAGTGGTGGGCCGTGAACAGATTGAAGCGCAGGGCCTGCGCAGCCTGCAACAGGCCTTTCGTTATTCTGCCGGCATGGTGCCGGAGACCAGGGCCAATTTCGGTGGTTATGACATCATGTATAGCCGAGGTTTTGTGCTGGACCGCTATGTCGACGGTATGCGGTTGCAGGGTAATGCCGGCTTTGTCACACCGCAATTCGATATCTCGAATGCCGAGCGTGTCGAAGCTCTGCGGGGCCCGGCTTCCATTCTTTATGGCCAGGGCTCGCCAGGCGGCATCGCCAATCAGGTAAGTCGGCGGCCAAGCGTCAATCCGGTGCAGGAAGTGACCTTGAAGGCCGGCAATTTTGATTATTTCCAGGGTAGCTTCGATCTTGGTGGTGCGAGCGAAGACCACAGCGTGATGTATCGTCTCGGTGGCGTTGCGCGCGATGCCAAAACACAGGTGGATTATACTGAAGATAGACGCATAGGTGTGTTTCCGGCTTTGGCCTGGCGGCCAAATGAAAGCACCAGCCTGACATTGCTGACCAATTATCAGCATGATCCTTCCGTGGGTCTGTATAATTTTGTGCCGGCCAGCGGCACGGTGCAAAGTAATGTGAATGGCCGCGTGCCGATCAATTTCTATGCGGGTGATCCGAGTTTCAGCCGCATGGATCGCACGCAATATGGTGCCGGCTATCTGCTGGAACATGAATTCGACACCGTATGGACCCTGCGCCAGAATACACGCTATCTGCATGTGGATGGCCATATGGATCAGGTGCTACCGCTGAGTTTGGCCGCGAATGGCCGCACGCTCAATCGCTATGCGCAATTCACCACCGAGACGACCAATGCCGCCACGTTGGACAATCAGGCCCAGGCCGTATTCTCCACGGGAACACTGAAGCATACCATGTTGCTTGGTTTCGACATGCAGCACACTACATTCGATCAGCAACTTGGCCAGGCACTTGCGCCATCAATCGATCTGTTCGCGCCGGTCTATTACCAGAGTATTGCCCGCCCAGCGTTGACCAGCAGCACCTACCAGACACAGAAGCAGTTCGGCTTTTACGCCCAGGACCAGATCAAGTTTGATCAGTGGGTCTTGCTGCTTGGCGGTCGGCAGGATTGGGCCAGAAGCAATTCAGACAACCGCATCGCCAACACAGCCACCAAGCAATCAGATGACGCATTTTCTGCACGGGCTGGATTGGTCTATCTGTTTGAAAATGGCTTGGCCCCCTATGCCACATATGCTGAATCATTCGATCCAGTGGCAGGCACCGCCTTTGGCGGCACACCCTTCAAGCCCACGACCGGTCAACTCTATGAAGCAGGCCTGAAATTTCAGCCCCACGGTATGAACAGCTTCATCACCGGGGCAGTGTTTGATCTGACCCAGCAGAATGTGCGGACCACCGATCCGCTACATAATGGCTTTCAGGTTCAGATTGGTGAGGTCAAAACCCGTGGCCTTGATTTTGAGGCCAAGCTGGCATTGGCGCCCGGCTTAAACATCCTGGCCAACTATACTTA
This sequence comes from Alphaproteobacteria bacterium UBA7691, assembly GCA_002482765.1. Classification (GTDB taxonomy): domain Bacteria; phylum Pseudomonadota; class Alphaproteobacteria; order Ferrovibrionales; family Ferrovibrionaceae; genus Ferrovibrio. The sequence continues at coordinate 20,280 of DLGP01000117.1, read as the reverse complement.
TCTTGATGCCGAAGTGACAAAGAGTAACAGCGCCAGTCTGGGCAAAGTACCGCTCTACACCCCGGAGCATGCCGCAGGCCTATGGGCTGATTACAGTTTCCAGCATGGCGGCATGAAGGGCTTCGGATTTGGCGGTGGGGCCCGCTATGTCGGAACCACCTATGGCAATGATGCAAACACCATTGTGGTGCCAAGTTTCACCTTGTTTGATGCCGCACTGCATTATGATTTTGGCGTGCTGAGTCGCAGCTTGCAGGGTTTGTACCTTTCGGTGAATGCAAACAATCTGCTCGACAAGGAATATATCTCGGAATGCACCAACAATAACTGCCTCTATGGTGTTGGCCGCAGCGTGGTTGCTACTTTGCGCTACCGCTGGTGAGCCATGCTGACGGCTCGTAGTGTGAGCATCTGGCGGCGGGTGCATACTTGGACCAGTCTGATTGCCACCGCATTCCTGTTGCTGCTTTGCCTCACCGGGCTGCCGCTGATCTACAAGGATGAGATCGGTGTTTGGAGTGGCGCCGTGGTGCTGCCGCCCGTGATGCCGGATGACGTGCCGCAACTTGATCTGGATGAATTGTTGCGACGAGCACTGGTGCTGCGGCCAGGATTGGTGCCGCGCTTTGTCAGCCAGGATGATGACGCGCCGGCTTGGTTCTTTGTGCTGGCACCCGATGTGCTGGCACATGAGGCTAACGTGGTGCTGAAACTGGATGCTCGCAATGGCGCCCTGCTGCAACAAGTGCCATTGCAGCAGGGTGTCATGCATGTCATCCGCAAGCTACATATTGATCTGCTTTCAGGCTTTTCTGGCAGCCTGGTTCTGGGTGTCATGGCCCTGGTCTTTTTGATCGCCCTGATATCGGGGGCAGTGCTTTATGCGCCGTTCATGCGCAGGCTATCTTTCGGCACGCTGCGTCGGCGCCATGCTTGGCTGGATTTTCATAACCTGCTGGGTATCGCCACGATGGCATGGGCCAGCGTCATCTGTATTACCGGTGCAGTGAACACTCTTGCCGGACCACTCACTCAGCATTGGCAGAATACCGAATTGGCGGCGCTGCTGGTGCCATGGCGAAACCAAGCCGGGCCGGTCGCAGTAGGTTCACTGCAAGCTGCCGCAGATGTCAGTTTGCAGGCACATCCAGGCATGGCGGTGCGCTTCATCGCTTTTCCTGGAACGCCGTTTGCCGGACGACATCATTACATGGTGGCGTTGCGTGGCGAGACACCAATGACTGCTAAGCTAGTGCAGCCGGTATTGGTGGAAGCCGAAAGCCTGCATTTGAGTGGCATGCCTGTGATGCCATGGTACATGACGGCATTGCTGCTGGCGCAGCCGTTGCATTTTGGCGATTATGCCGGCTGGCCGCTGAAATTGCTCTGGACTGTTTTCGATCTGGTCATGATCGCTGTGCTGGGCAGCGGCCTTTGGCTCTGGCTTGTGCGTGTAGGGCGTCGATCATGAACCTGAATCGCATATTCGCCATCCCGTTGCTGCTTGCTTTTAGCAGCATTGCCGGCTTGCTGGTCGGCCTGCTGGAAGATGGATGGTATGATACGGCAGCCTGGATCGGGCTTGGCTTGCCATTGGTGGTGATTGTCAGTTGCGCCAGAAGAAGCGGCTGAGCGGGATGATCAGGATCAGGATTTCCAGGCGGCCGGCCAGCATGCCGAAGCTCATCAGCCATTTGGCGGTGTCGGGGAATTCCTTGAAGGTGCAGCAGGGGCCGCTATTGGGCCCCAGGCCGGGGCCGACATTGCCGAGCGAGGTGGCGGCGGCGCCCAGGCTTTCGCTGAAAGGCAAGCCTGTGGCGCTGATCGCCAGGCAGAGGAAGGCCAGCATCAGCAGGTAGACAAAGAAGTAGGTGGCAACGCCAACCCGCACGGCATCTGAAATGGTTTCGCCATTGAAAGTGACGCGGAAGGTGCCATGCGGGAAAATCTGCCGGTGAATCTGGGCGCGCAGGGATTGCAGCATGATATAGACCCGGAACACCTTGATGCCGCCCACGGTGGAACCGGTGCAGCCGCCGATCAGCATCAGCAGGAAAGCCAGCGATTCTGTAAAGCCGCCCCAGGACGAGTAATCATAGCCTGTGAAGCCGGTGGTGGTGATGGTGGCGACGGTAACGAAGGCGCCTTCGCGCAATGCCTGCAACAGGCCGATATCAAAATGCACCATGCGCCAGGCGGTGATCAGCAGCATGCTGGCCAGGATGATGCCCAGGAACAGCCGCACCTGCTGGTCGCGATAGAGCGCTTCCGGCCGGCCATGGATGGCCACGATATAAAGGCCAAAAGGCATGGCGCCGAGGGTCATGAACACCACGGCAATCCATTCGATGGCCGGACTGTTGAAAAAGCCGATGCCGGCATCATGCGAGGAATAGCCGCCGGTGGCCAGCGAGGTCATGGCATGGCCGATGGCATCAAACGACGACATGCCGGCAAGCCAGTAGCACACCGCACAGAGCGCGGTGAGCGCGGCATAGATCAGGCCGATCTGTGTGACCACCTCCACCATGCGCGGCACAAACTTGGCCGAGCTGGGCGACAGGTCGAGGCTGAAAAGCTGCAAGCCGCCGATGCGCAGAAAGGGCAGCGCCAGCACGGCGATGGTGACCACGCCGAAGCCGCCGATCCACATCAGCAGAAAGCGCCAGAACAGCACGCCGCGTGGCGCATCATCCAGCCCGGCTATGACGGTGGAGCCGGTATTGGTCAGGCCCGAAACAGCTTCAAACACCGCATCGGCCAGGCTGAGATGCAGGTCTGACAGCATGAAGGGCAGGGCGCAGACCAGGCAGGCGATCACCCAGGTGATCGGCAGCAGCAGCAGAGTTTCGTTCTGGTTGATGCGCTGCTGCTTGTCATTGGTGGCGATGGCCAGGCCGGCGCCAACAAACAGCGTGCCAAGCGCGCAGACCAGGAAGGCGGCATAGTCGCGGCTGCCATCGAGATAGTCGATCAGCGCCGGCAGCAGCATGAACACGCCAAGGCAGGAATTGACCACGCTGACAAAGAACAGGATCGGCGCCAGGCTGATCCCTTCGGCGCGGCTGCGGGGGGTATTGTGGTTGGTGGGAAAGCGGCGCCGGTTCATCAGCGCGGACTTTGGCCGCGCGCCGGCTTAAAATCAAGCTGAATGCTGATAATGAAGTTTAGCCCGCGCTGGGCGAAACGACGGTGCAGGCCAGATTGCGGCGCTTCAGGCTGCTACAGGCGTTGCGCGCATCGGCTTCGCTCATGCCGGTGAGGCGGGCGCGATACAGCATGCCGCTATCGGCGCGCAAAGCTTCCACACTCGGCTCGCCGGCCGGCACATTGGCCTGCGCCTTGGCCACGGTGGCCTGGGCGGCATCCTGCTTCTTGAAGGCGCCAAGCTGCACCGCCCAGTTGCCATTGGCAGCGGCTTTCGCCTTGGTTGCGGCTTTGCTGGCTTTGGGCTTGGCGGCGCGGGCGGCACTGCCGGTTTCAGCCGCCTTGGCCGAGGAAATCAGGTTGAACGAACTACCGGTTTCGCTTGAGGCCATCACCGGGTCGTTGCCGCCGCCATTCTGGATGCGTTCAAAGCCGGCATCGAGCAGCTGGATCATGCGGTTGTCACGCGACGTGGCGGTGCTGCCGCCAAACACGGCGGCGACGATACGGCGGC
>DLGP01000117.1:0-16608 GCA_002482765.1 Alphaproteobacteria bacterium UBA7691 | reverse complement strand
TGGCCGAAGCCACCAGATTGAAGCCTGAGGCACCGATGAAACCGGTCTTGATGCCATCGGCACCTTCATAGCGGCTCAGCACACGGTTGTGGTTGCGATACACGCCGTCATTCCATTCGAATTCGGCGGTGGAGAAATAGTCATAATATTTGCCGTGATGCTTGATCAGGGCGGCGCCCAAAGTCGCCATGTCGCGCGCCGTGGTCTTCTGCTGGCTATTGGGCAGGCCGGAGGAATTCTTGAACACCGTGCTGCGCATGCCGATCTGCTGCGCCTTGCGCGTCATCATTTCGGCAAACTGGCTTTCGCTGCCGCCGATGGCTTCGCCCAGCACGGCGGTGGCGTTATTGGCCGATTTGGTGATCGCGGCCAGCACGGCATCGCGCACCGTGATGGTTTGGCCGGCGCGCAGCGGGATGCCATAGGGCTGCGCTGCCGCATGGGCCGAAATGCGCAGCGGCTGGTGCATGCTCAGCCGCCCGTCATTCAGGGCATCGAAGGTCATGTACAGGGTCATCATCTTGGTCAGCGAGGCGGGATAACGCGGCTCGTCGGCATGCTGGGCATGCAGCACGCGGCCGGTATCGTAATCCACCACGATGGCGGCATAGCGGTTTGCCTCTGCCTTGGCCTTGGCGGCCTGGGCAGCAGACGGGAGCGTGATGGCAGCGGCCAATATGAAACAAATCGTTACAACAAAAGCCGGAATCCGCCGCAACGCCGCCGTGTACTGCATCTGTGATATCCCCCGTAAAGGTCCCGCTTGACTAGTCCGCAGCCGGACCCTTTGACACAGAAAAGCCCGATTCGTCGCCCAGAGTTTATGAATCACGATTCGCCTTGTCCAGTAAAAATTGCCCTCTAACAATTTGATTCAGCTATGATTTAGCATAGCGTTAGAGGCCGGGCGAATGTTCAACCTATGGAGTCCGATTGTGAAATCTACCGCTCTTTCGCTTAAAAATCGGTTGCTACCGCTGTTTGCCGGCCTGGCCTTGCTGGCCGGTTGCGCGTCCATCGGCCCGACCGACGACCCGGTGCAGCGGCATTTCTCCTGGGACCGCTATGTCGGCGGCGACGATCTGGCCACCAGCTGCAAGCCGGGCGAGCCGGCCCGCTACCGGCTGGTTTACAACGGCATCTACACTGAACAGCGCCGCAGCTATGATTTCACCGCACAGCCCGATGGCGGCGCCCTGCTGGAGGCGCGGGTGATCGGCTCTGGCACGCTTACCCGCATCACGCTTACCGAGCCGCTCAAGCCTTGGCAGGGCGACAAGGCGCTGCATCGCCTGAATGCCGCCGAATTTCAGCAGCTGACGGCCGCTTTGCGCGATGCCGGTTTTGAGGCCACGGCGAAAAAGGGCCTGGAACTGCGCGGCGATGATTTTTACTGGACCGCCAGCGCCTGCCGTAACGGCGTGTTCCACTTTAATGCCTGGGCCGCGGAGGGTTATCCGGGTGAGGCGCCGGCCTTTGACCGTGCCCGCTTTATGGATGTGCTGGCGCCCTTTGATCATACCGGCGTGGCCGTGAACCCGCCGCGCAAGGTGCCGTTGCCGCCCTATGCGCTGATGATGAACCAGGCCCGCGAGAAGCCGAACCAGCCGCCGCACCGCTATATTGTGGGCGATAACGGCCTGATCTACACCCAGCGGGCTTTCAACTGAACGGTTGGATTGCCCGTTGATTGGGCAATAAGTCATTCATGCGGCAGTGCTTTTGTGCGCTGCCGCATTTTTATATTGCGGCGCACAAATTTTCTCTTGACGCAACTGCCGGCGTGCTTATATATCTATCAATGTTGCACCGCAGCATTTTTCGCTACACCGATCAGCCGGCGTCGCTACGTTAGAGCATTCGGGGTGGCCAGCATCGCATCCGGGTTAATCCGGCTTTTCAACCACCAGGACCGTGTTTCGGTCCTTTGTCTAAAAGGATCATTCCGATGGCCAAGACCAAGATTGCCGCCCCCAAGCTCGAAACCCCGACTTTTGAAACCCCGGCTTTTGACGCGCAGGCGTTTGAAACCGTGATCGCTGCTTCCAAGGAGCAGATCGAAAAGGCCGTGCAGGCCGCCACCGAAGCCGCCGAGCGCGCTTTCGCTGCTTCCAAGGAGCAGATCGAGAAGGTGGTGAAGGGTTACGACGACGCCGCCAAGTTCTCCAAGGCCAGCGCCGATGCCTTCGTTGCCGCCGGCACCACGGCCAGCAAGGGCGCCGAAACCATCAACGCCGAAGTGCTGGCTTTCGCGAAGAGCCAGTATGAAGACAACCTGGCCGCGACGAAGGCGCTGTTCGGCGCCAAGACCCTCCAGGAAGTGATCGAGTTGCAGAACGGCTTTGCCAAGTCGGCCTTTGAAGCCTATTCCGCCCATGCCACCAAGCTGAGCGAAGTGTCGGCCAAGGTGGCGCAGGACAGCTTTGCCCCGATCAACGCCCAGGTTCAGGCGGTGGTGGAAAAGTTCGTCAAGCCGATGGCCGCCTGATCCAGTCAGTCGCGCGTTTGTTACAGAGCCCGGCCGCAAGGCCGGGCTCTTTCCGTTTGCGGCAGCTTTTTTTAATCGCCCGGTGCTGGTATTTTTTTACCATGTTCCCATATCCTCAATCGGTGCAGCGCTGAACCGCGCGACGGACGAGAGGACGGAGCGGGCGATGGGTTGCATGGATGAGTAGCAGAATGAGCGGGCGGGCATGAGCGAACGGGATGGACGCGATGGGCGCGGGCGTACCGAAATCGGCGTGGTCACCAAGACCAAGCCGAAAACGCAGAAGCCGCCCATGTACAAGGTCTTGCTGCTGAACGACGACTACACGCCGATGGAGTTCGTCGTGCATGTGCTGGAGCGGTTTTTCAACAAACCGCGCGAGGAGGCGACGCAGATCATGCTGCACGTTCACCAGAAGGGCGTTGGCATCTGCGGGGTCTTCACCTACGAGGTGGCGGAAACGAAAGTGACCCAGGTGGTTGATTTCGCCCGCCAGCATCAGCACCCGCTGCAATGTACCATGGAACGCGATTGATGGAGGCGTAGACCGAATGGCAAGCTTCTCGCGCACGCTTGAGCAATCCCTGCACAGGGCCCTTTCACTGGCCGGCGCGAAGAAGCATGAATTCGCCACGCTGGAGCATCTGCTCTTTGCCCTGACCGAAGATGCCGACGCCATCGCCGTGATGCGCGCCTGCAATGTGGATGTGGAAAAGCTGCGCCAGCGGCTCGGCACCTTCATCGACGAGGAATTGCGCGGCCTGGTGATTACCGGCCTGCCGCAGGATGCCAAGCCCACCCTGAGTTTTCAGCGCGCCGTGCAGCGCGCCCTGTTCCATGTGCAATCCTCCGGCCGCGAGGAAGTGACCGGCGCCAATGTGCTGGTGGCGATTTTCTCCGAGCGTGAGAGCCATGCGGTGCATTTCCTGCAAGAGCAGGACATGACCCGGCTTGATGCGGTGAGTTATATCAGCCATGGCGTGGCCAAGGCGCCGGGCAGCCGCAGCGAGCGCCGCCCGCCGGTGCGCGGCAGCGAAAGCGGCGCCAGCGGCACCGAAGAGCCGGCGCGTGAGCAGCGCAACAGCGGCGAGCGCGAGAAGGCCAAAGAGAAGGATAAAGACAAGGAGGCGCTCAGCGCCTATTGCGTCAATCTCAACGACAAGGCCAAGGCCGGCAAGATCGATCCGCTGATCGGTCGTGATGCCGAGATTGAGCGCACCATCCAGATCCTGTGCCGCCGCACCAAGAACAACCCGCTTTATGTCGGCGATCCCGGCGTGGGCAAAACCGCCATCGCCGAGGGCCTGGCGCGCCGCATCATTCGTGGCGAGGTGCCGGGCATTCTGAAGGAATCGGTGATCTACGCGCTGGATATGGGCAGCCTGCTGGCCGGCACGCGCTATCGCGGCGATTTTGAGGAACGCCTGAAGCAGGTGATGCAGGAACTGGAAGCGCAGCCCAATGCGATCCTGTTCATCGACGAGATGCACACGGTTATCGGCGCCGGCGCCACCTCGGGCGGTGCCATGGATGCGTCAAACCTGCTCAAGCCGGCGCTGGCTTCCGGCGGCCTGCGCTGCATGGGTTCGACGACCTATAAGGAATTCCGTTCCTATATCGAGAAGGACCGCGCGCTGCTGCGCCGCTTCCAGAAGATCGATGTGAACGAACCCTCGATCCCCGATGCGATCAAGATTCTGCGCGGCATCAAGACCTATTACGAAGAACATCACCATGTCCGCTACACCGATGACGCCATCAAGGCGGCGGTGGAACTGGCGGCGAAATATATCAACGACCGCAAGCTGCCGGACAAGGCGATTGACGTGATCGACGAGGTTGGCGCCGCCGAATTGCTCAAGCCGGAAAGCCGCCGCCGCAAGGTGATCGGGGTCAAGGAAGTTGAAGCCATTGTGGCCAAGATCGCCCGCATCCCGCCCAAATCGGTCAGTCGCGAAGACAAGGAGAGCTTGCGCAACCTGGATGCCGAATTGAAGCGCGTGGTTTATGGCCAGGATGCCGCCATCGAGGCGCTTTCCAGCGCCATCAAGCTGGCCCGTGCCGGCCTGCGTGAGCCGGAAAAGCCGATTGGCAGCTATCTGTTCTCCGGCCCCACCGGTGTCGGCAAAACCGAAGTGGCGCGGCAATTGGCGTTGCTGATGGGCGTGGAGCTGATCCGCTTTGATATGTCGGAATATATGGAGCGCCACAGTGTCAGCCGCCTGATCGGCGCACCGCCGGGTTATGTCGGCTTTGATCAGGGCGGCCTGCTCACCGATGCGGTGGACCAGCATCCGCATGCCGTGTTGCTGCTGGATGAAATCGAGAAGGCGCATGGCGACCTGTTCAACATCCTGTTGCAGGTGATGGACCACGGCAAGCTGACCGACAATAACGGCAAGAGCGTCGATTTTCGCAATGTCGTGCTGATCATGACCACCAATGCCGGCGCTTCCGAGATGTCGAAACAGGCCATCGGCTTTGGCCGTGGCCTGAAGGAAGGCGAGGACGAGGAGGCGATCAAGAAGCTGTTCACGCCGGAATTCCGCAACCGGCTCGACGCCACCATTGGCTTCGCGCCGCTCTCGTCGGATGTGATTTCCAAGGTGGTGGACAAGTTTGTTGCCCAGCTTGAGGGCCAGCTTGCCGACCGCAATGTCACCATCGCGCTCAGCGACGAAGCCCGCGCCTGGCTCGCCGAGCATGGCTATGATCCGCTTTATGGCGCCCGGCCGCTCGGCCGCGTGATCCAGGAGAATATCAAAAAGCCGTTGGCGGACGAATTGCTGTTCGGCCAGTTGGTCAAGGGCGGCCATATCCTGGTGACGGTGAAGGACAACAAACTCGGCTTTGTCATCACCGTGGAGAAAGGCCCGACCAAGAAGGGTGACGCTACGGAAAGCAAGGAACCGGAATACGCCACTTAAAATAGGCGTCGACCGGGCTTTGCGTCCGTGGACTTGCGGCTAAATATTCCATAAATTCTCCGTCAATTACCGGCAGCGAGAAAAAAGCCGGTCTGCTGATGGAGGCTACAATCATGACATCTTTCCGTCTCAAGGCGGTTTTGCTGGCTGGCGCGCTCGCCCTGGCCACGATTGCCCCCACTGCCTATGCCCAGGGCAAGACCCTGCGCTGGGCCAGCCAGGGTGACTATCTCACCTTTGATCCGCATAGCCAGAATGAGGGCCTGACCCGCACCGGCAGCTTCCAGGTTTATGAAGGCCTGGTCGGCTACAGCCAGGATCTGAAATTTGTGCCGGCGCTGGCGACGTCCTGGAAGGCGGTGAACGACACCACCTGGGAATTCAAGCTGCGCCAGGGCGTCAAATTCCATGGCGGCGAGGATTTCACCGCCGATGACGTGGTGTTCTCGGTCAAGCGCGCCCAGCACGCCAATTCCGATTTCAAGACCTATATCGCCAGCGTGGCCGAAGTGAAGGCGGTGGACAAATACACCGTGCATGTTGTCACCAACGACGCCAACCCGATCCTGCCCAATCAGATCGCCAATATCTTCATCCTGTCCAAGAGCTGGGCGGAGAAGAACAATGTGCTCAATCCGCAGAGCTACAAGGACAAGGAAGAGACCTTTGCCGTGCGCAATGCCAACGGCACCGGCCCCTTCATGCTCAAGCTGCGCGAGCAGGATGTGCGCACCATCACCGCCAAGAATCCGAATTGGTGGGCGCTCAAGGACAATCCGCATAATATCGACGAGATCGTCTACACCCCGGTCAGCACCGCCGCCACCCGCGTGGCCGCGTTGCTGTCGGGCCAGCTCGACTTCGTGCTCGACGTGCCGGTGCAGGATGTTGAGCGTGTGCGTCGTTCGGCCGGTTTGCAGGTCAAGAAGACCAACGAAATCCGCTCGATCTTCCTCGGCCTGGATGTTGGCAGCGCCGAGCTGAAATATGCCGATGTGAAGGGCAAGAATCCGTTTGCCGACAAGCGCGTGCGCCAGGCGATGTATCATGCCATCGACATGGAAGCGATCCGCGCCAAGGTGATGCGCGGCGATGCCGTGGTGGCCGGCATGATCACCTCGCCGGGTGTGCATGGCTACGATCCGGCCATCGACAAGCGCCTGCCGCTTGATCTGCCCAAGGCCAAGAAGCTGCTGGCCGATGCCGGCTATCCGAATGGCTTCGGCGTGACGCTGGATTGCTCGAACGACCGCTATGTCAACGACGAGGCGGTGTGCCAGGCGGTGGTGGGCATGCTGGCCCAGATCGGCATCAAGGTTGATCTGGCGGCGCGTTCCAAGACGCTGCATTTCCCCAAGCTGCAAAAGAAGGATAGCAGCTTCTTCATGCTCGGCTGGGGCGTGCCGACCTTCGATTCGCATTATGTGTTCTCGTATCTGGTGCAGACCCCGGATGGCAAGAATGGCACCTGGAACTTCACCAACTACTCGAACCCGAAGCTGGACGGCATGATCAACGGCATGCTGACCGAGCTTGACCAGGGCAAGCGCGACAAGCTGATCCGCGATGCGTGGGATATTGTCAACGACGAGGTGATCTACCTGCCGCTGCACCATCAGGTGCTGAACTGGGCGATGACCGACAAGCTGGACATGCCGATCATCGCCGACAACGTGCCGCGTTTCCACTTCGCCAAGCTCAAGTAAGGCCCAGCACCGCCGCCGGATGCGTCCGGCGGCGGTGCGCTTTTTGTATTTAACGCCCCATGCTCGGATATATCATCGGCCGGCTCGGCCAGGCTTTCGCCGTCATGCTGGCGGTGGCCCTGGTGGCTTTTGTTCTGTTCAATTACATCGGCGACCCGATCAACAACATGGTGGGCCAGGATGCCACCACGATTGATCGCCAGGCTCTGCGTGACCAGCTTGGCCTTGACGATCCGGCGCTGATCCAGTTCGGGCGTTTCATCGGCAATGCGGCGCGTGGCGAATTTGGCCTCAGCTATCGGCTCAAACGCCCGGTCAATCTGCTGATCCAGGAACGCCTGCCGGCTACGCTGGAACTGGTGATGCTGTCAGCCTTGCTCGCCCTGGTGCTTGGCCTGCCGCTCGGCGTTTACACTGCCTTGCGCCGCGATAGCTGGCTCAGCCGGTTGCTGCTCACATCCTCGCTGGTCGGTGTATCGCTGCCCACTTTTGTCATTGGCATCGGGCTGATCTATCTGTTTTCGGTGCAATTTGATCTGTTGCCCAGTTTCGGGCGCGGCGAGGTGGTGTCGCTCGGCTGGTGGAGCACCGGTTTCCTGACCAAATCGGGCTGGGCTGCCATCATCATGCCGTCAATCACACTCTGCCTCTATCAGCTCACCCTGGTGCTGCGCCTGGTGCGCACCGAGATGATGGAAGTGCTACGCACCGATTATATCAAATTCGCCCGTGCCCGCGGCCTCACCAATCGGATTGTGCATTTCCGCCATGCGCTCAAGAACACGCTGATGCCGGTGGTCACCATCGTCGGCCTGCAAGTTGGCGGCCTGATCGCGTTTTCGATTGTCACCGAAACCGTGTTCCAATGGCCCGGCATGGGGCTGTTATTCATCCAGGCGGTTTCGTTTGCCGATATTCCGGTGATGGCGGCCTATCTGGTCATGGTCGGGCTGCTCTTTGTCAGCCTCAATCTGCTGGTTGATCTGGTGTATTTCTTCATTGATCCACGGCTACAGGCAGATCGCGGCACCGCCGCCGGGCGGCCGTCATGAACGGCCTGCTGCAAAGCCTGCGGCGCTGGGCCGATAGTGATCTGGCCTATAGTTTCTCGCGCTCGCCGATTGTGGTGGTTTCCGCCATTGTGGCGCTCACCATGATCCTAGCAGCAGTGTTTGCGCCCTGGGTGGCGCCGTTCAATCCGTTTGATCCCGGTTCGCTCAAACTGATGGATGCACAAACCCCGCCGGCCTGGGTGGAGGGCGGCATGGCAAAATACATCCTCGGCACCGACGATCAGGGCCGCGACCTGCTTTCCGCCATCCTCTATGGCAGCCGGGTGTCGCTGCTGGTGGGTTTTGCCGCCATCGGCTTTGCCGCCGTGTTTGGCACGCTGATCGGTGTGTTATGCGGCTATCGCGGTGGCTGGCTGGATGTATTTGTCATGCGCGCCGCCGATGTGCAGCTCACCATTCCCAGCATCCTGATTGCCCTCACCATCGATGGCGTGGCGCGCACTGCCTTGCCGCGTGAATTGCATAACGAGATTGCGCTGTTTGTGCTGATCTTCGCCATCGGCATTGCCGATTGGCCACAATTCGCCCGCGTGGCACGTTCGGCTGCCATGGTGGAGCGCAGCAAGGATTATGTCGCCGCCGCGCGTGTCATCGGCCGGCCGCCCTGGTCCATCGTCTGGCGCCATGTGCTGCCCAACACACTTGGCCCGGTGATGGTGCTGGCCACTGTCGGGTTGGCCCTGGCGGTGCTGTCGGAAGCCACGCTCAGTTTTCTCGGCGTGGGTGTGCCGCCAACGCAGCCGTCGCTCGGCACGCTGATCCGCGTTGGCCAGAGTTTCCTGTTCTCCGGCGAATGGTGGACCGTATTCTTCCCGGCGCTCACCTTGGTGCTGCTGGTGCTCGCGGTGAATGTGCTAGGCGACTGGCTGCGCGACGCGCTGAATCCCAAGCTGCGTTAACGCAGCAATTCCTGCCGTGCCGCCTCATGGCCGGCTGCGGCGGCACGGTGCAGCCAGTGCTGGCCGGCGGCGGCATCGCGGGGCAGGCCATCGCTGCCATTGCGATAGGCCAGGCCCAGGGCATAGGCTTCGTTGGCATCGCCCAGTTCGGCGGCGCGCCGGGTTGCCGCCAGCGCCTTGTCGGGCTGCTTCATGTAGCGATAGCTGGTGGCGAGCAGCGACCAGGCCGGCAGCATCTGCGGATCAAGCTGCAAAGCGGTTTCGGCTGCGCGCACGCCTTCCTCAAATTCATTTGACAACACCAGCCGACCGGCAAACTGATAATGCAAAGCGGCGTCGTCGGGTGTCTGGCGCAAGGCGGCGCGATAGGCGGCAAAACTTTCCAGTACACGATCAGCGTGAAACAGCGCCTCGGCCAGCCGGGCCAGCAGGCGTGGATCGCGCTCGGCGTCGCTCATCGCCTCGGCGCAGGCATCCAGGCCGGCGCGCGGCATCAGGCTGCCGCAGCGGCTGATCGCATCCTGGGCCAAGCTTGCCACAGGCAAGACGGCAAGCAGCAAGGCAAGGGCCAGGCGCCTCACAGATGGCCCTTGATCCGCGCCGCCATGTCGATGATCGCCTCGCGGTCACCAGGGCTGAGCGGCCAGTTCAGTTTGGCATTGTCGCCCTTATGGCGCGGCAGCACATGTACATGGTAATGCAGCACGGATTGCGCAGCACCCGGGCCATTGGCTTGCACGATGTTGATGCCGTCCGGCATGGTGGCATCGCGCACCGCCCGGGCCACGCGCTTGGCCAGGCTTGCCACCGCCGCCACGCTGGCGGCCGGTGTGGCAAACAGATCAGGATAATGGCCCTTGGCAATCACCAGGGCATGGCCGGGCGCGAAGGGATTGATATCCATGATCGCCAAAGCCTGGCGGCTTTCCGCCAGTTTGATGCTGGGCAATTGCCCGGCCACGATCTTGCAGAACACACAATCTGCGTCAGCCATGCTTCCGTTCCCTCCGCTGCGTTCATTCGTCATGCGCGGACTTGATCCGCGCATCTCCTCGACGATGAGCCCCCCGGGTCGAGCCCGGGGGTGACGCGGAGTTTATAATGATCCGATAGGCGCTTCACTCACTTTCAGGTATGGCGTCGGTCTGTCGGAAGGGAGAGTGTTCATCCAATGCCGCGATCAGGCCCTGCATATGGGCGCGCTCCTCGCGCAAATAGGCGTCCACGGCGCGGTGGAAAGCCGGATCGGGCAGATGGTGCAGAGAATGGATCGGGCTGGGCAGATAGCCGCGCGCCAGTTTGTGTTCGCCCTGCGCGCCGGCCTCAACCCGCTTGAGGCCATGGCGGATGGCATAGTCGATGGCTTGGTAATAGCAGCATTCAAAATGCAGGAAAGGATGCTGCTCGATACAGCCCCAATTGCGGCCATAGAGTGTATCGCCGCCCAGCATGTTCCAGGCGCCGGCAATCCAGCGGCCGTTCCGCTGCGCCAGCACCAGCACCACATGATCGGACATTGTGACATGCAGGCGGTGGAAAAAATCCCGGTTCAGATAAGGCTGGCCCCATTTGCGGCTGCCGGTATCGATATAGAATTCGTAGAAGGCATCCCAATGTTCAGCAGTCAGCGTGGTGCCGGAGACGCATTCGATCTCGATGCCGGCGGCCACCGCCTCGCGTCGTTCACGCTTGATCGCCTTGCGCTTGCGTGATGCCAGCGCCGCCAGGAAGTCGTCAAAATCGGCATAACCTTCGTTGCGCCAATGGAATTGCTCACCCAGGCGATGCAGCAGGCCGGCAGCTTCGCCCCACTGCTTTTCGGCTTCGGTAACAAAGTTGATATGCAGCGACGACAGGCCATGGCGCTGCACCAGGCCAAGCGCGCCTTGCAGCAAGGCGTTGCGTAAACCCGTGGCATCCTCGCCCGGCCGCAGCAGCAGGCGCGGCCCGGTCACCGGCGTGAACGGCACGGCACAAAGCAGCTTGGGATAATAGGCGCCGCCGGCCCGTTCATAGGCATTGGCCCAGCCCTGGTCGAAGATATATTCGCCCTGGCTGTGGCCCTTGAAATATAGCGGCATGGCGCCGAGCAGGTCGCCGGCAGCATTCTCGGCCAGCAGATGCGTCGGCTGCCAGCCCTGGCGCGGCGCCACACAGCCGGATTGCTCCAGCGCATCCAGGAAGGCATGGCGCAAAAACGGATTGTCGCTGCCGGCGCAGGCATCCCAGGCAGTGGCCGAGATATCGGCGATCCGGGCCAGGGCGCGGATACGCAAGCCGCTCACTTCGTAGACAACTCCTCGAAGATGATATTGTCGGCATGAGCGGCGGCGCGTGCGCGCTGCTCCGGCGTGCGCACGGTCCAGCTCACCACCGGCATATGGCGGGCGCGATAGCGCGCGGTCAGCGGTGCGGGCAGGTCGTTCACGTCATAGGCCAGGAACATCGGCTCGCCGTGAAAATGATTCAGCATCCAGCCCAAAGCCAGGCGCTGATACCAGGTCAGGTTCTTGCCCATGTCGCTCATGGCGCAGGCAATCTGGCCGCGCACAAATTGCGGTGCATTGTCGCGGAACCATTTCACGGTGCGCGGGCTGAAGGATTGCACCGCCACCGGGCCGGGATAATGCCGCAGCATGTTGGCCACGGCGGCTTCCAGCTTACCGGCCGGCTCGGCATTGTCCTTCTTGATTTCCACCAGCAAGGGGGCGCGGCCCTGCACCAGATCCAGCACATCGCGGAAACTCGGCACGGTTTCGGCGGTGCCAAGTAAGGTTTCGCGCTTCAGCGCGGCCAGCGTCATGTCGGCAACATGGCCCGGCTTGCCGCATAGCCGGTCCAGCACCGCATCATGAAACACCACCGCCTGGCCGTCGCCGGTGATGCGCACGTCCAGTTCGATGGCATAGCCGGCATCGATGGCTTTCTGGAAGGCGAGGCGCGAATTTTCCGGCACGCCCTTGGCGATGTCATGCAGGCCGCGATGCGCCACTGGAGTCTTGGTCAGCCATTTCGGTAAAGCTTCGGTCATGGCGCACTCAATCCTTCAACAGAAACACGGCATCAGCTTCCACAGCGATATCGAACGGCAGGCTGGGCGCGGAAATTGTGCTGCGCGCCGGCCGGCCGGCTGCGCCGAAAATCTCCACCAGCAGATCGGTGGCGCCATTGGCCACCACCTGCGCCTCCTGAAAATCCGGCAGCGAATTCACCAGCACAAAAAGCTTCAGGCAGCGCTCCACGCGATCCAGGTCGCCATCCACCGCCTGGGCCAGTTGCGCCAGCAGGTTCAGCGCCGTGAGCCGGGCGGCGGCAGCGCCTTCGGCCACGCTCAGGCCGCCGGCGCCGAGTTTGCCGGCATGGCGTATGCTCTGGCCCCAGGTCGGGCCGACGCCGGAAATCCACACTTCGCGGCCCAGCCGCTGCCAGCCGATATAGGTCGCCACCGGCATATGCGCCGGCGGCAGGGCCAGGCCCAGGTCGCGCAGACGGGTGGCGACACTATTCGGCATCGGATCAGGCCAGCTCGAAGATGGCGTCTACTTCCACCGCCACGCCGCGCGGCAGCGACACCGCGCCAACCGCGAAGCGGGCATGTTTGCCGGCCTCGCCGAACACATCCACCATCAGGTCGGAAGCACCGTTGATCACCTGCGGATGCTGGATGAAATCGGCGGTGCAGTTGACGAAGCCGCCCAGCTTGAGCACGCGCTTTATGCCATCCAGCGAGCCGCCGGCCGCCTGGCGCGCCTGGGCAATCAGGTTGAGGCCGCAAAGCCGCGCCGCTTCGGCGCCCTTGGCCGCGTCCAGATCGGCGCCGAGCCGGCCAAGATAGCGCAATTCGCCATTCCAGATGGTGATCTGGCCGGCGACGAACAGGGTTTTGCCGCTGATCGTGTAGGGAACATAATTGGCCGCCGGGCTGGCGGGATTGGGCAATTCGATACCCAGCGCGGCAAGGCGCGCTTCATGGCTGTTGGACATGGCTTTGATACCCGTTTTCCCAAAGATGGGGGTTACTGAGGCTGGGTATCTAGCCCCAAGCCGCGTTGCGGCGCAACCAATCGCAGTCGCTCAGGCTCAGGTTATCGGCCGTGAGCGACGCGATTGTTTATGCAGATACATGGCGCGGTCGGAAGCGCGCAGCAGGTCGGCCAGGCCCAGGCAACCATCATAGGCCACCAGGCCAAAAGACAGGCCGATGCGCAAACGCTGGCCGGCCCACAGCAATGGTTCGCCATCAATGGCGGCACACACGGCACCAAGATGCGCGCCGGCTGCGGCTTCATCCAGGCCGGGCAGCACCATGGCGAATTCGTCGCCATGCAGCCGGGCGGCAAAATCACCCGGGCGGGCAGCATGGTGCAAATGCCGGGCGGCATGGCGCAGGGCAGCATCGCCAGCGGCATGGCCCAAGCTGTCATTGATGCCCTTGAGGCCGTCCAGATCGAGGAAACCCAGCACGCCGCCGGCTTTTTGACTGCGGCTGCGGGCCAGTTCCTGCGCCATATGGCGCTCGAAGCCTCGGCGGTTCGGCAGGCCGGTCAATTCATCGGTGAAGCTGAGTTGCTCCAGTTCGTCGATCCGCTGCTGCTGATCGGCCAGGCGCTGTTCGCTTTCGGCGGCCACATCCAGAATCTGATCCAGCAGGCCAAGGCGGGCGCCATCACCATCGCGGCGCAAGGCCAGGCGCAGGCGCAGCACCAGGCTGGCAAAACCGGCACCGGCATGGGCCGGCGGCATCTGGCCAAAGCCGGGGGCATGGTCGGCGCGCCATTCAGCCAGATTAGCCGGGAAGTCCTTGGCGGGCAGGGCGAAGCTCATGGCGATACCTGTTCAGAGCGTTAGGTCACGCCCTTAACAAAGCAATCGCCATGCCAGTTTGAAATGCCGGAAAACCGGTATTTTCAAAGATGGCATGGCGGCAATTTTTGCCGCTTATAACGGGCTGGGCGGGGTTCGGCCCTGCAACACTGGAGGTGAAATAATTAAATTTCCCGAGTGAAATAATTATTTGGCTGATGCTTCCGCAAAAAGAGCTAAAATTATCAATGGGTTATGCGAACGCGGAGGTGCCCAATAGGGTTCCGCAATCATCGCCATAAAAATACCAATGAAATCAGATGGATAGATTTGCGACTTCCGCAATCGGAAATAATTATTTCTTGATTGCGGAAGCGCCACTTGATATCTCCAGCGCTGCCATATTGTTGAATTTGGCTTTTAGTTTTTCCAATACAACAGGCCAAATTATTAGATCGTAGATATACTCTAACGTCGCATTCTTTCTGAGCTCTAATATATCGACAGATAATTTAGAAATAATGGCCAATGACAATTGCATTGCATAGAGGTATACATAAAAAAGAAGATTAAATCCTATTACGCACTTTTCTTTCTCAAATATATCTTTTTGAACCTCATCAACAAGAGATACTATTTTGCTTTGTATAATCGAATAAGACTCTGAATCTGCCAATACCACCCCAAAAGTATCATTCTCATTGTTTATAAGATTTCCGTTTTTCAAATCTCCAAAAATACTTTTCTTCGCCCCACCGCTGATCACCCAAGTGGGGTCCAGACCGATATTAAACAACTTTTCAAGATGTTCGGCATTTGGCTTGCGCTCATCGGATAAGTAGTTCTGCAAAGACCGGTAGGGAATACCCGTTTCTTTGGAAAACTGTTTTATCGACCAATTCCGCAGCCTTAAAAAAAGCCGCAAGCGCATTCCAATGCTCGTTTGAGCATTTTCAATTGATGATGCACTCATTTGAGTGTATTTTGTGTTCATGACACCCAATCCTACCAGCTTGAGCGTCCATCGCAAACAGCTTCCGCCTGCTGGGCCGGACCTATTGGTGGCTGTCAGGGCGGCCTTGATCGCAAAAGGCACATCCCTGCGCCAATGGTCACTTAACAATCACCTCAAGCCACAGAATGCCAGGGAAATCCTCCTTGGCATACGTCGCGGGCCAAAAGCCAAACAATGGCTTGATACGTTAATTTCGGCCTCACTCAAATGACCGCATCCAACATTTGGCTACCGTCAAAAATTCTCTGCCTGATGCTCGGCGTGTCCGACAGGCAAGCCCGAACCATTCTGGCGAATGCAGCAGACGGCAAGCCCTGGCGCGGTCACCAGTTGCAGGTCCGTGCGGTGCATGACCGTGGCGGGCGGGCTGGTGTGCGGTATGAGGTGGCGCTGGCTTCGCTGCCTGCCGATCTGCAAGAGGCTTGGGCGCAGCAGAATGCCCGCAAGGTGGCGGTGATTGCGCCGGAGCGGGTGAAGACACCGCAGGTTCGACTTGATGTGATAAACGCCGTGCTGGCGCACAAGCCACGCTCACCCGAGCGGGCCGAAGCGGTACGGCAGGCCGCACAGGCAACCAAGCTGTCCGAACGCCGTATCAATGATCTGGCGGCAAAATTCGGTGACCGGGACCTCAAGGTATTTTTCCGCAAGCCGCGTGCTGACAAGCAAAAGCTGCGGTGTCGCCTATGGCGGGCACTGGACAAGGCGCTGGATAATACCAGCCTGACAGCGCAGGAGCGTGACAATCTGGATGATATTGTGCGCAGGATCATCAAGAACCTGTGGCGCAGCGGCGCACCTTCCGCGCGCCAGGTGGCGAATTTAGCGCGGCCCGATATCATCGCAGCAATCGAGCAAACCGGGTGCGGGATATCACGCGGCGAGTTGAGGAAGCTGGCCTTCGCGCCGCCCAACTTCATCCGCTATTACCGGCGATACCGGATGATCCACCGGCAGGAAACCGACGCCGGTACCTTCGCCGCCGAAAACAGGCCACGCATTCGCCGCCACCGCGACGACCTGGAACCGATGCAGGTTGTCGCTCTGGATGTGAAGCACCTTGATATCTACCTGTGCCGTGCCGATGGTTCGCTTGCCACGCCCAAACTGATCTGCTTTGTCGACCTCGCATGCAATCGCCTGTTCCATCATGTGGTGCTGCTGGAAAAGGGCCAAGGCGTTCGGCAGGAGCATGTTTTGGAAGCATTGGCGCGGATGTTCGCGCATCCTGAATGGGGCGTTCCCGGCGCCATATACGTCGATAATGGCAGTGAAAACGGGGCTTTGGGGCTTATTGAAGCCCTAATGGAATTGAGCTTTCCGGTTATGGATGGCCGCGAGCAGCGCGACCGCGTGATCAAGGCGCAGCCCTATAATGCGGCAGCCAAGGTGATCGAATCCTTCTTTGCCTCACTGCGAAAGCAGATAGAGCCGATGATTCCTGGCTATATCGGTGGTGATCGAATGAAAAAGAAGGTGGCCAACCAGGGCAAGGCACCTAATCCATTCCCAGGATCATTCGATGATTTTATGAAAATCTTCAATATCGCTTTCGACTACTGGCACACGCTTGAACAGCGCGGCCATCTGAAAGGCCAATCGCCCCATAGCCGCTTTCAGGCATGGTGCCAGCAAGGCTGGACGGCTTCGATCATGGCGCCGGATATGCTGCCGGCGATCTTCTGCAAGCAGTTCAC
>DLGP01000164.1:18721-21199 GCA_002482765.1 Alphaproteobacteria bacterium UBA7691 | reverse complement strand
GCTGGCCGTTGGTGTTGAAGTCCCAGCCGATGAAATCGGAGGCGTCGCGGAAACTGGTGCGGCTGGCCGACCACTTGCCGGTCTTTTCCTGATACATCTTCCACGTGCCATCGAGCGCCTGGCTGTAGCCCATGGCAGACGAGATGTGGTCGCCCTGAACGAGGCCGAACCACTGGCTCTCGCCGCGCGGCGGGCGTGCGTCGGGGGTGAAGCTGCTTTCCTGCTTGATGACGGCGAGCTGGAATCCCATCGGTGCGCCCCAGTTGCGGGCCGTCTCGCGCAGGGCCTCGTGCCAGCCCTTGTTCTGCTGGAGCAGCAGGCACGCGTCGGCGATTTCGCCGTCCGACGGTTTCGCCGCAAGCGTCGAACAGGCGCCGACCGCGAGGGCGAGGAGGGGAGCGAGGATACGTTTCCAGAGCATCCGGTAACTATAACAGAGCCAGGTTTAGGCTGGCTCGCGCCGATTGCAGTAACTGTGGCTAGTTCGTTTCCGAAATGGCAACCAGTGTGGCGTCGAGCGCCGCAATCGCGGATTCAGCCTCCGTAGGCCGTTCGTTGGCGAAGGCGGCGAACACCAGCATCTGCCCGCTCCTGGTCATCATGAAGCCGGAGAGGGCATTGGTTCCGCGCAGGGTTCCGCTCTTGGCGAAGATGCGTCCTTCCAGCGCTGTGTCTGTGAAGCGGCGACGGAGCGTGCCGTCGACGCCGCCGATCGGCAGGGTATCGCGGAAGGCTGCGCCCCACGGCTGTGTCGTGGTCCAGAGCAGGAAGTCGGCTGTCATCTGCGGCGTCACGCGATTGTAGACCGACATGCCCGAGCCGTCGGACAGGTCCCAGCTCCAGCGCGGGATGCCTGACTCTGCAAGCATGGCTTCGACAATCTTTAGGCCAGCCTCGCGCGATCCATCGCCTTCGAGGAGTCCGAGGCGGCGCAGCAAAAGCTCCGCATGCAGGTTCTGGCTCTGCTTCATTAGGAAGGTGACGTTCTCGATGAGCGGCGGGGGCACGAGGCGGGCGATTTCGATTTCGGCGAAATCACCGGACCTGTCGCGGATCGGGTCGCCTGGATAACGAACGCCCAGACCCCAAACGCCTTCGTCAACCACGATGTTTCGATCATTCAAGTGACGGATGAGACTCTTCCGGGCGACATTTGCTGGATCGAGGCGAGGAAGCTGCAGTGTGATGGGCGGCGTGCCAGCCGTGACACGGCCTTTGACGGTGAAATTCACGCCTTCCCTATATGTTCCCGACCACTCGTGCTCAGATCCATCTGCATAGACCAAGATGTCATCGAGTGTTGTGGGCTCCGCGACGGTTTCGACGTCCACATCGACCCAAAGGTCCCATTCAGTTGTGATGTTGTATTCGGTCCAAAGCTCAGCGGTCGCGGCTGGCTTTATCGTGAGTGGCCAGAGGTTATTGTCGACGGTCAGAGCGGACACCGGCGCGCCGGAGCGTGTGTAGCGATCTTCCTGACTCCATCCGGGTGGCCACGGCTCGTATGGAAAAATCGAAACATCGAGCGAAAGCGAATCTACATGAGTGACGCCTTGGGACGCCACGGCGTCGGCGAGGTGAGACAGGCAGTTGCTCTCGCATCCTGTCGTGTCGGACAATGTCGGGTCACCTGCGCCTACGAGCGTTAGACCAGCGTGGCCATTTCCATGTAGGTCGCCCCTGAGCGATGTTCCCCGCGCTGGATCAGGCTGCGTCATGTCTCCCAGCCGGTGAAACGCTGCCGCCACCGTGAACAGCTTGGTGTTGGAGGCGGGCAGGAATCGTTCGTCTGGACGGATCGAGACCAGTTCACGGCCATCCATGGTCATCACCACGAGGCCCCAGCGCGTGCCTTCGAGGCCGAGTTGCTCGAGGCTCTCGCGCGTGCGGTCGCTAAGCGAGGCGCAGGCTGAAACGGCCAGCAGGGTCAGGGCGGAAAGAATGACGCGCATGGTTGCGACCCTAAACATCCCTGCCGGAACGGCCACCCCTGTCCAAGCGGAAAGCATATTCCTGCTGCGTAGACATGACGCCGTCATCCGAAGCGACTAGCCTGCGGGGATGACCAGCATCGACCGCCGCAAACTTCTCGCCCTGGGCGCCGCATCGGTGGCCTTGCCATCCGCCATCCAGAAAGCGTGGGCCATAGACGCCAAGTCACCCACCGGCACGATCAAGGATGTCGAGCACGTGGTTGTCCTGATGCAGGAGAACCGCTCATTCGATCACTACTTCGGCACGATGAGCGGCGTGCGTGGGTTCGGCGATCGCTTCCCGGTTCCGCTGGCGGGCGGGCGAACAGTCTGGGCGCAAAGCTACAGCAAGGGCGAGCCGAATGAGATCGCTCCCTTTCCGCTGAACACGCAGCAGACCTTCGCGCACATGCGCGTGGAGGGAACGCCGCACAGCTGGTTCGATGCGCAGTACGCCTGGGACAATGGCCGCATGGCCAGTTGGCCCGACCACAAGCAGCCGCAT
>DLGP01000164.1:18125-18705 GCA_002482765.1 Alphaproteobacteria bacterium UBA7691 | reverse complement strand
TCCCTTCCAGTGGGCGCTCGCCGAGGCGTTCACGATCTGCGACGCCTACCACTGCTCGTTCATGGGCGGCACGAACACCAACCGCCTGTTCCTGTGGTCCGGCACGAATGACGGGCAGGGCGCGCATGGAGGCCCGTCCATCTCGAACTCGCACGACACGCTGCCCGAGAAGGGTGGAGCGAAGCAGCCCTATCTCTGGACCACGTATTGCGAGCGCCTCGAGGCGGCGGGTGTCAGCTGGAAGATCTACGAGGACATGGCCGACAATTTCGGCGACAATCCGCTCGTCGGCTTCAAGGCATTCCGTGACAGTGTTGCAGGCGTAGCCGGAAGCAATCCGGCGCTTGCGGCCAAAGGCCTGTCGACGCAGCACCTGGACGTGCTGAAGGCCGATGTGATGGCGGGCAAGCTTCCCGCCGTGTCGTGGATCATATCTCCCGCGAAGGACTCCGAGCATCCCGGCCCGTCGAGTCCGGCGCAGGGCGCCGACTACATCGCCCGCGTGCTTGATGCGCTCACGGCCAATCCCGATGTGTGGGCGCGGACGGTGTTCCTCATCAACTTCGACGAGAACGACGGC
>DLGP01000164.1:17845-18105 GCA_002482765.1 Alphaproteobacteria bacterium UBA7691 | reverse complement strand
CTGGAGACGTCATGCTGGGCGCCTCCACGGTGGATACGGCGGGCGAGTATCATCTCGTGCGCGCCGAGAGTGAGAAGACGGCCGAGCGTGATGACCTGATGGGCAGGCCGTACGGCCTCGGCCCGCGCGTGCCGCTCTATGTCGTCTCGCCATTTGCGCGGGGAGGGTGGGTGAACTCGGAAGTGTTTGACCACACCTCGGTCATCCGTTTCCTTGAGCAGCGCTTCGACGTGGTTGAGCCGAACATCTCGGCATGGCGA
>DLGP01000164.1:17590-17829 GCA_002482765.1 Alphaproteobacteria bacterium UBA7691 | reverse complement strand
CGCGCCGTATGCGGCGATCTCACCAGCTGTTTCGATTTCCGGACGCCGAACGCGGAAGAGGCTGTCTTGCCGTCGACGACGGCGCTGGCCAGCAAGACAGGGGAGCTGCCGGGCCGGACCAAACCGCCGACGCCGACAGATGTGAAAGCGCCGGAGCAGGCGACAGGCGTACGGCGCTCGCGAGCGCTGCCCTATGAACTTGCCGTCGTTGAGCTTGAGACTGTGGGGCCGCTGCACCT
>DLGP01000164.1:17009-17583 GCA_002482765.1 Alphaproteobacteria bacterium UBA7691 | reverse complement strand
GGGTAAAGCTGCGGCGGTGTTCCACGTCTATGATCGCCTGCGCCTCGATGCGCCGCCGCGGCGATACACGGTGGAGCCGGGCAAGTCGCTTGAGGGCGAGTGGCCCAAAGGGCCTTACGACGTCTGTGTCTACGGCCCGAATGGCTTCTTCAGATCGTTTGCAGGGACAGGATCAGGCACGGATGTAAAGCGGCCGCTGGTGCATGCGCGTATTGCTCCGATGATCGGCGGGCCGATCAACTTCACGATCGGATTCGAAATCCCATCCCGCGGCGCACCCGACCGCATTCATGCAACGCCGGGCGCCTATGCCGATGCGATGACAGCGAAGCTGTTGACGCAATCGCCAGCGGGCAAGCCTGTGCTGGTGGAGCATCGCTGGAGCCTGATGCGCACGGGTGGCTGGTATGACTTCGTCCTGACGCGCGAAGGCGATGCAGCGTGGAAGCGGCGTTATGCGGGTCGTGCCGAGATTGGCGCGGGTGCAACGAGCGACCCGGCGATGGGTGGTGCGGCGATAATGGACTGGGTCTAGCGCTCAGGCGCTGGCCAAAAGAGAAGCGGCGCCGGGTTG
>DLGP01000164.1:3834-16906 GCA_002482765.1 Alphaproteobacteria bacterium UBA7691 | reverse complement strand
GGTGCGGATGGGTTTCCATGCGCAGCACTTCTTCCATCTTCAGGTCGATGTAGGCGTCGATGAAATCGTCGTCCATCACGCCGCCGGCCTTGAGGAAGTCGCGGTCGGCATCGAGGCTCTCGAGCGCCTGGCGGAGCGAGCCGCAGACGGTCGGGATGTTCTTCAGCTCTTCCGGCGGCAGCGAGTAGAGGTCCTTGTCCATGG
This sequence comes from Alphaproteobacteria bacterium UBA7691, assembly GCA_002482765.1. Classification (GTDB taxonomy): domain Bacteria; phylum Pseudomonadota; class Alphaproteobacteria; order Ferrovibrionales; family Ferrovibrionaceae; genus Ferrovibrio. The sequence continues at coordinate 16,702 of DLGP01000164.1, read as the reverse complement.
CCGGACCCGGATCGATCTTCTTGTTGATGCCGTCGAGGCCGGCCATCATCAGGGCTGTGAAGGTCAGGTACGGGTTCGACGCCGGATCCGGGAAGCGGACTTCGATGCGCTTGCCCTTCGGCGACGGGGTCCACGGAATACGGACCGAGGCCGAACGGTTGCGGGCCGAGTAGGCCAGCAGCACGGGCGCTTCATAGCCCGGCACCAGACGCTTGTAGGAGTTGGTCGTCGCGTTCGAGAGCGCGTTGATTGCCTTGGCATGCTTGATGATGCCGCCGATGTACCACAGGCATTCCTGCGAGAGGTCGGCGTACTTGTCGCCGGCGAACAGCGGGTTGCCGTCTTTCCAGATCGACTGGTGCACATGCATGCCCGAGCCGTTGTCCTTGTAGTACGGCTTCGGCATGAAGGTGGCGGTCTTGCCGTACGAGTGCGCGACGTTGTGCACGATGTATTTGTAGAGCTGCATGTTGTCGGCCATCTGGACCAGCGTGTTGAAACGCATGCCCAGCTCGTGCTGCGCCGGGGCGACCTCGTGGTGGTGCTTCTCCGGCTGGAGGCCCATCTCGGACATCAGCGTCAGCATTTCCGAGCGCATGTCCTGGAGCGAGTCGACCGGCGGGACGGGGAAGTAGCCACCCTTCGGGCCCGGACGGTGACCCATGTTGCCGCCTTCATAGGAGCGGCCGGTGTTGTAGGGCAGTTCCGGATCGTCGAACTGATAGCCAGTGTTGTTCGGGTCGGTATTCCACTTCACATCCGAGAACACGAAGAACTCGGCTTCCGGACCGAAATAGGCGGTGTCGCCGACGCCCGACGACTTCAGGTACATCTCGGCCTTCTTCGCCATCGTACGCGGGTCGCGGTTGTACGGCGTGTTGTCGTTCGGGTTGAGAATGTCGCACATGATGGCGAGCGTCGTGTTCTGGAAGAACGGGTCGATACGCGCGGACGATGGATCCGGCATCAGAAGCATGTCGGACTCGTTGATGGCCTTCCAGCCCGAGATCGACGAGCCGTCGAACATCGTGCCGTCCTGGAAGAGCGACTTGTCGACCATCGAGAGATCAAATGTGACGTGCTGCATCTTGCCGCGCATGTCGGTGAAGCGCAGGTCGACGTACTGGACGTCCTTTTCCTTGATGGTCTTGAAGATTGCGTCAGACACCTGTCTCTCCGTTTCACCCCGGCCCCGTCCGAGGCCGTTCAATTGAACCTGTAGAATTCTCTAACGTCAGATCGCCTGGTCGCCCGTCTCGCCGGTGCGGATGCGGACAACTTCTGTGATCTCGGACACGAAAATCTTGCCGTCCCCGATCTTGCCTGTATGCGCCGCTTTGGTGATCGCGGCCAATGCGGCTTCTAGCTGCGCATCCGAGACCACGACCTCGATCTTCAGCTTGGGCAGGAAGTCCACGATGTACTCGGCGCCGCGATAGAGTTCGGTGTGGCCGCGCTGGCGTCCGAAGCCCTTGGCTTCGATGACAGTCATGCCTTGCAGCCCGATTTCCTGAAGGGCTTCCTTCACGTCATCGAGTTTGAACGGTTTGATGATGGCTTCGATCTTTTTCATGGTCTTCCGAGATGTCCCGATAACCGTCGGTGTTGAAACGAACGGGGTGGATGTATGCACGGAGTGTGCCAGCTTTAAGAAGTTTTTAACACGCTGAAATGCTGGTGTAGCAGGGGCTTGCCGTTGCTGTCGATGGATACAACAGAATGCATTTCGGGCATGGTGGCTAAAAAATAAGCAAATAATTGCTTAGATTTTAGCCTTGCCCTGTGCAAGCCATGCCCCAACCCGCTGAAGCGCCTCTGAAATAGCCGCATCATCGGCAGCAAACGAGAAACGCAGGTAGCCTTCGCCATGGCGCCCGAAGCTGGTGCCGGCGATGGTGGCCACCCCGGCTTCCTCCAGCAGGGCATCCTGCAACTGCCGGGCGCTGTAGCCGGTCTGGCTGATATTGGGGAAGGCGTAGAAGGCGCCGGCAGGCTGGATGCAGCTCACGCCGGGCAGGGCGTTGAGGCCCTGCACGGTCAGGGCGCGGCGGCGGATGAAGGCCTGGCGCATCTGCTCCACGGCATCCTGCGGCCCCTGCAAGGCGGCGATGCCGGCAAACTGGGTCGGTGCGTTGACACAGGAATGCACATTGATCGCCAGCTTGGTGGCCAGCTCGGCCAGGCTTTGCGGCCACAGGCCCCAGCCGAGGCGCCAGCCGGTCATGGCATAGGTCTTCGACCAGCCATCCAGCACGATCAGGCGGTCATGCAGCTCGGTATAAGGGATGAAGCTGGCATAGGGTTTGTCGTCATCCAGCACCAGGCGGGAATAGATTTCGTCGGCCATGATGGCAACATGCGGATGCGCCGCCAGGCCAGCGGCCAGCTTGGCCACTTCCTCGGCCGGGGCCACGCCGCCGGTCGGGTTGGCCGGCGAGTTGACGATCAGCAGCCGGGTGTTGGGCGTGATGCGGGCCAGCAGGTCGTCGGCGCGGAAGGCAAAGCCATCCTGCTCCAGCAAAGGATAGCCCACCGCCGTGGCGCCGGTGAAATTCACCAGGCTCTCATAAATCGGGAAGCCCGGATCGGGATAAAGGATTTCGCCGCCCGGCTCGCCAAACATCTGGATCGCGGTGGCCATCGTCACCTTGCCGCCCGGCACAATCACGATGCGGCCGGGATCAACATTCACGCCGCGCCGCGCCGCGATGTCGGCGGCTACCGCTTCGCGCAACGGCAGGATGCCATTGGCCGGGGTATAGCCATGATGGCCATCGCGCAACGCCTTCACGGCAGCTTCCACCACATGGTCCGGCGTGGCGAAATCGGGCTGGCCGATGCCTAGATTGATCACCGACTTGCCCTGCGCCTCCAGCGCCTTGGCGCGGGCCAGCACTTCAAAGGCACTCTCGGAACCAAGCCGGTTCATGCGCGCGGCAATCTGCATGATATTCCTCCCTGCTTTCAATCAGTTGCTTATGCCGGGAAAGCGGCAACTCGACAAGGGCAGGCGGCAGCCCTAACTTGCCGCCGACGCCATTCCAGGGAGAAAACCATGTTGCTTGATGTGCGCACCTATACCTGCCGGCCCGGAACCGTGAAGCTGCATCTCGAACTCTACGAGACGCTCGGGATGGCGGCGCAGCAGCGCCATCTCGGCAAGCCGCTGGCTTTCCTGATCACCGAAACCGGGCCGCTCAACACCTACATGCATATCTGGTGTTATGACGATGCAGCGGATCGCGCCAGCAAACGCGCCGCGATGCAGGCCGATCCAGATTGGATCAACTATCTGGCTGAAAGCGCCAAGGCCGGCTATCTGATTGCGCAGGAAAACAAGCTGATGACCCCGGCTAGCTTTGCGCCGCTCAACCGGTAACTTTTTGCTTATACACGCGTAGCGCGCGGGCAAACGGCGAATTTATTCTGGACCTATCCTGCGGGCCGGCCTAGGCTTTTTCCCATAAGAAGCGTTTTGCTCTGGGAGGGGCGCGCCGATTGGGACTCCGGGCCACCCTGCTCGTTTTGAGTCTGCTCTGCCCGGTTATGGCAGCGGCGCAGCCTGGGCTGGAAATCGTTGGCCCGATCCGGCCACCTTATGTCAGCGAAATAGACGGCAAACCAGCCGGGCCGGCGCTGGAACTGGCGCGGCGTATTGCCGCCCATGCCGGATTGACGCCCAATATCCGCATCCTGCCGTTCCAGCGTGCGGTGTTGCAGCTTGATCTGGGCGGCACGCTTTATCCCGCCTTGCTGCGCACACCACAGCGCGAGGCGCGCTATGCCTGGATCGGCATGGTGCATGCGGATCGGGCGGTTTTTTTTACCCGCGCCGGCATGGCGGCCATCGATACCCAGGAACAGGCCCGCCAGGCCGCCCAGATCGGCGTGCTGCGCGGCTCGGAATTGCTGCCGATGCTGCAATCCTATGGCCTGGACAATATCCATATCGCCAGCAGCGAGGCCGAGAATGCCCGCCTGCTGCAAGCCGGCCGCATCAGCGCCTGGTTTGCACTTAATGCCGTGGGGTTGGCTACCGCACAGGAGCTTGGCATGAATGCGGCCGAATTCCGCACTGGCGCCAGCTTTGCGCAGCTTTCCTTTTGGGTTGTGGCGTCGCCCAGCCTGCCGCCAGCACTGATTGACGCCTTGCGTGATGGTTATACCCGCTTGCGCCAGAATGGGGAATACGACCGCATCATGCTGCCGCTCACCCTGCTCGAAAATCGTTCCTGATTGACACAGCATATGGAGGCAAGAATGCCCATCTTCTCGCGGATCAATATCGGCCCCAGGGTGTTTTTTGTCATCGCGTTGCTGTCGCTGGTGGCGGCGGGTGTGGGCTTTACAGGCATCCAGGCGCTGGATCGTTATGAGCGCCAGAGCAACCGCATGGAATTGCTGGCCAAGCGCGCCAACCTGATGGAGCGGGTGGACAAGCTGGTCTATGCCGTGGTGATGGATTCGCGCGGCATCTACATGTCACGCGATTTTGCCGAGGCGAAGCGTTTTGGCACGCCTTTGCTGGGTAACTTGCAGCAATTGCGCAACACCATGGCGGAATTTGAAAAACTGATCGATGCCGATCAGCGCGGCAGTTACGAGGAATTCCGCAAGACGGTGGAGCAATTCGTCACCTTCCGCACTGAACTGGTGCGGCTCGGCACCGAGGTTGAAGTGGCCAAGGGGCGGGAATACGGCGACAACGAAGCCAATCGCAGCAACCGCCAGGCATTGAACCGTTTGCTTGATGCGGCAGCCAAGCGCAATTTCGAGCAGGTGACGGCACTGAATGATGAACTGACGCATTTCTACGAAGTGCAGCGCCCCACCATGATCGTGGGCATGATTGCCGGTGTAATCGTTGCTGTGCTGCTGGGCGCCTATGTGGTGGTGGCCACCATCACGCGGCCGATCACCCGGATCAACAACGTGATGGGCCAGCTTGCGGCGGGTGACCTCAGTGTGCGCATCGATGGCGCTGAGCGTGGCGACGAGATCGGCGGCATGGCGAAGGCGGTGCAGGTGTTCAAGGATAACATGATCGCGCGCGCCGAGGCCGAGGCGCAGATTGCCGCCCAGCGCACGGAAGCCGAGCGCAGGCGGGCCGAGAATGATGCCCGCGACCGCGCCGCTGCTGCTGAAATTGCCGCACTATGCGCCAAGATCGCCGCCGGCGACCTGAATGACCGCCTGTCGGAAAATGGCAAGGAAGGCTTTTATCTCTCTGTCAGCCAGCAGCTTAATCAGCTAACCGCCACCATGCAGGCGATGGCGCGTGAATTGGCCAGTGTGATGGGGGCGATGGCGGAAGGGGATCTGACCCAGGCGGTGCGCGGCCAGTATCGCGGCGTGTTCGGCGATTTGAAGGAAAGTGCCAACAGCACGGCGCGGCGCCTGCGTGAATTCGCCACCAGGCTGGGGCGCACGGCACAGACAGTGCGGGGCGCCTCGAACGAGATTTCCTCCGGCAGCCAGGATCTGGCGCAACGCACCGAAAGCCAGGCCGCCAGCATTGAGGAGACGGCGGCATCGATGCACGAGATCACCACCACGGTGAAGCAGAATGCCGAGAATGCCCAGGCGGCCAATCAACTCAGTCTGGCAGCGCGAGATACCGCCGAGAAGGGCGGCAAGGTGACACAGGATGCGGTGGCGGCGGTTACCCGCATTGAGGATAGTGCGCGCCGCATCGGCGATATCGTGGCGCTGATCGACGAGATCGCTTTCCAGACCAACTTGCTGGCGCTGAATGCCAGCGTGGAAGCGGCCCGTGCCGGCGAAGCCGGCAAAGGTTTCGCCGTGGTGGCGCAGGAGGTGCGGGCACTGGCGCAGCGTTCGGCCAGCGCGTCAAAGGATATCAAGTCGCTGATCCAGGAATCCAATGCCCAGGTGAAAAGCGGCGCTGCCCTGGTGAACCAGACCGGCGCCAGCCTGACCGATATTGTTGCCGCGGTGAAAAAGGTGACCGATATCGTAGCCGAGATTGCCGCGGCTTCGGTTGAGCAGGCCACCGGCCTGGATCAGATCAACACGGCCGTAGCCAGCATGGACGAAATGACCCAGCGCAATTCCGCCCTGGTGGAGGAAACCACGGCGGCGGCGCAATCACTGGCCTCGCAAGCCAATGAACTGGCTGAACTGGTCGGCTTTTTCCGCGTCGGCAATGGCCGCGAGGTTGAGGCCGCATAATCCAGCGCCATGGCTTGAGTCCAGGGCGCGGCCTGCCTAATCTGTTGCCTCGGTTTTTCTGGGGAGCGATGAGGCATGGGCAAGCGTACCGGCGGTCAGATTCTGGTTGAGCAATTACGCATTCAGGGCGTTGACACGGCCTTTGGCGTGCCGGGTGAAAGTTATCTCGCCGTGCTTGATGCGATGCACGATCACGCCAATGCCATGCGCTATGTGATCTGCCGCCAGGAAGGCGGCGCGGCGATGATGGCCGATGCCTATGCCAAGCTGACCGGCAAGGTTGGCGTTTGCATGGTGACGCGCGGCCCAGGCGCCACCAATGCCTCGGCCGGCGTGCATGTTGCTTTCCAGGATTCCACCCCGATGCTGCTGCTGATCGGCCAGGTGGGGCGCGACATGATCGAGCGCGAGGCGTTTCAGGAAATCGATTATCGCCGCATGTTTGGCCAGATGGCGAAGTGGGTGGCGCAGATCGATGATGCGGCCCGGATTCCGGAATATATCAGCCGTGCCTTCTCGGTGGCGCAATCCGGCCGGCGCGGCCCGGTGGTGCTGGCTTTGCCCGAGGATATGCTGACCGAACTGGCCGAAACGCCCGATGCGCTGCCGGTGCAGGTGCCCGAGGCGCATCCAGGCCCGGCCGAAATGCAGCGTTTCAAGCAGATGCTGCAAGCCGCCGAGCGGCCATTGCTAATTGTTGGCGGCGGCGGCTGGAACGAGGCTTTGCGGATCGAGACCCAGGCCTTTGCCGAAGCCGCCGATCTGCCGGTGGCGGCGGTGTTCCGGCGCCAGGATTACATCGACAACGATTGGCCGAATTATGTGGGTGAAGTTGGCATCGGGCCGAATCCGAAGCTGGCCGAGCGGGTGCGGCAATCCGATCTGCTGATTGTGCTCGGCGCCCGCCTGGGCGAGATGACCACCGGCGGCTATACCCTGTTCGGCGTGCCGCAGCCGGGGCAGCCGATGGTGCATATCCATGCCGGGATTGAGGAACTGAACCGGGTGTATCAGCCCGATCTGGCGATCAATGCCACGTCGCGTGGCTTCATTGCTGCGGCCCGGGCAATGGGTGCCATCGATGGCAGCCGCTGGCGCGATGCCACCCGCGCCGCGCGGGCCGAATATGAAGCTTGGCAACAGCCGACCCAATCGCCCGGCATGGTGCAGATGGCCGAGATTGTGCGCTGGCTGGCCGCCAATACGCCGAATGATACCATTGTCACCAACGGCGCCGGCAATTATGCCACCTGGGTGCATCGTTTCCATCGCTATCGCCGCCATGGCGATCAACTGGCGCCCACTTCCGGCTCGATGGGCTATGGCCTGCCGGCGGCGGTGGCGGCCAAGCTGGCGCGGCCGGAACGGCTGGTGGTGGCCTTTGCCGGTGATGGTTGCATCCAGATGACGTTGCAGGAATTTGCCACGGCACGCCAACATGGCGCCAATATCATTGCCGTGGTGGTGAATAATGGCATGTATGGCACCATCCGCATGCATCAGGAGCGCGAATATCCGGCACGGGTGAGCGGCACGGATTTGTTCAATCCGGATTATGCCGCCATTGCCCGGGCCTATGGTGGCCATGGCGAGACGGTGGAGCGCACCGAGGATTTCCCGGCTGCCTTTGAACGGGCGCGGCAATCCGGCCTGCCGGCAATCATAGAGGTGCGGGTTGACCCCGAAGCGCTGACGCCACGGGCTTCCCTGAGCCAGATTCGCGAGGCCGGCATCAAGGCGCATCACAGCCAGCGCTGAAACAGATTTATTGTAATCGGCAGCACAGGATTCCCGGTCGGGCTTCGTGGTAACGTGTCACCATGAACGAAGCTGAGCTTGACAACGCGAGACTGGAAACCTGGCTGCTGCATGCCGGCTTGCAGGGTTTCTCGGTGGAAACCCTGCTGGATGGCTTCTGCCACCGGCTGTGCCATGAGGGCATGGCCCTGGTGCGCGGCCATATTGCCGTGGCGGCGCTACACCCGCTGGTGCGGGCGCGCAGCCTGACCTGGAAATGCGGCGATAGCGCCCTGGTGGGCGAGGAAATGCCGCATCGCGACCGCGAGGAAGATGCCCCAGGCTGGTTCGCCAGCCCGTTTCGCCACATGCTGGTTACGGATATTCCGCAATTGCGCCGTCGTCTGGTCGGGGCCGAGGCGGTGCTGGATTTTCCGGTGCTGCATGAATTTGCCGGGCTGGGCTACACTGACTGGCTGGCGCGCGCCTTCGGCTTCGGCTGGGAGATGGAGCATTTGCCGGTGGCCGGCAAGATGGCTGAGATCGGCATGGCCTGCTCTTTCTGCACCGATGCGCCGGATGGTTTTCCCGCCGCCGATCTGGCCCGCCTTGATGCATTGCTGCCGCAGCTTGCCCTGGCAGTGAAGGCCACCACCATGGTGGATACCACACGCAATGTGATGGCGGCCTATCTTGGTGGCGATGCGGCGCAGCATGTGCTGTCGGGTGAAATCCGCCGTGGCAAGGCGCAGCGTGTGGCGGCAGCGATTCTCTATGCCGATCTGCGCGGCTTCACAGCCTTGGCCGACCGGCTGGAGATCGAGCCCTTGGTGGCAACGCTGAATGCCTATTTTGACTGTCTCGGCCCTGCCGTGGCCGAACGGGGCGGCCAGGTGCTGAAATTCCTCGGCGATGGCCTGCTGGCCAGTTTCCAGATTGAGGATGAAGCCGATCCGGCGCCCTATTGCCGTGCCGCGCTGAGCGCCGCCGAAGCTGCGCTGGCTGCGGTGGCAAAACTGAATGCCGAACGTGCGGCGGCCGGCGCGCCGGTATTGCAACTGGATATTGCGCTGCATCTCGGCACGCTGATGTATGGCAATGTCGGCACCGCTGATCGGCTTGATTTCACTCTGATCGGGCCGGCGGTGAACGAGGCGGCGCGAATCGAGAATTTGTGTTCAGTGCTCGACCGGGCGCTGCTTGCCTCAGGGAGCTTTGCCGCCAGTGCCGGTGGCGGCCTGCGCTCGCTGGGCCACCATAGCCTGCGCGGCGTGGCCGAGCCACGCGAGGTTTTTGGCCTCTGACCCGGGGTGATGGCTTGTAGTCAGTTGACTTTCCATTCCGGGTTGCGCACCAATGCGGCATGGCATTCAACTCTGTCACATACACAATTGCCTTGATTCAGCATGGCGAGATGGCGCCGGCCAGGGCCGCTGCGGCGCTGCCGCTGACCCAGGAATTGCTTGAGGCGGCCTGCCGGCGCTATGGCTTTGGCTTCCGCTGGCGCCATTGGCGCGATGGCAGCGCGGCCGAAACCCTGGGGCGTAGCGATGCCATCCTGCTCGGCGACGATGCGGCCGCGCCGCTTGCGCGTGGTGGTTTGGGGGCTTTGGCGCCGGATGTGTGGCGGCCGCCGGTGATTGCACCAGAGCGTGGCGACCTTGCGGCACTGATCCATGCCGGTGGGCGGCTGCTGCGGCAATTGGGCCAGCAGCCGGCAGCCCTGGCGCTGGAGCAGGCGCTGGACAAGGCCCTGGCGCGTTTTGAAGGCGCTGCGGCTGGGCAGTGCGAGCGCCAGCTTGGCGCCGCCATTCTTACAGCGCTTTAACAAAAAAACGCGCACGCATAAAAAAACGGCGGCCTTATCGACCGCCGTTTGCTGCAAGTCGGTTGGTGCGATCAGCCGAGCTTGAGGTTGACGGCCGAGGTCTTGCCACGCTGGGTGGCCAGCTCAAAGCTCACCGCCTGGCCATCATTGAGGGTGGTGAGGCCGGCGCTCTCCAGGGCAGAGATATGCACAAACACATCCTTGCCGCCATCGCTCGGCTGGATGAAGCCATAGCCCTTGGTGCTGTTGAACCACTTCACGGTACCGTTAGCCATCAGAAACTCCTGTTATCGGCTATTATCTCGCGGCAGCAATGCCGACCTTGCGCCAGCATGCTTCCGACAACCGCTTTTTGGGATATTCCAATAGGGCTACCGCGCCCCGAAGCTCATCAAGATGCAGCGCGGCACGATGGCCTGCATGCAGGCCAAAAACGATTGTGTAACGATAAGAATGCAGGGGCGGCGCGATGTCAAGCCAGCATGGCCTGGCCGCCGTAACCGATAAGGCTGAGCGCGAATTGCCTGGCCTTGATGCTGTTGACGATCAACTTTGAGCTGCCAGCCACAAGCCAAGCCACGAAAGGCGTTAGCGCAACAGTGTAATCCAGGCTCATGCCGGCACCGGCCATAAGGCCCAGACGCAGACTGCCACCCACAACACCACCGTGAGCAGCAATGGCCAGTCAGCCAGCAGCGCATCGGTAGGCGACTCGCCGCCATCATGGGCTTCCACAACAAACCAGTAGCGAAACAGACCAAACAGAACCAAGGGTATCGTGATGACCAATTCAGGTTTGGTTGACATCACGAACATGCTGTAAAACAGCAAAGCTCCGGTGGCCGACATTTCGGCATAACGATCCACCAGTGAGACAGAGTATTTTTCCAGCACCTTGCGGCCCTCGGTGCCGTTCTGGCTCAATTCCTGCCGCCGTTTGACGGCGGCCAGATACAGCGCCAGGCACAGCGTGGTGATGAACATCCAGGATGATACAGGCACATCCAGCGCCATGGCGCCGGCATAAACCCGTAATACAAAACCGATGGCGATGCTGAAGATATCGACCACCGGCTGGTGTTTGAGCACAAACATGTAGGTTAGGTTCAGCACCAGATAGGCGGCAATCACCAGCCCCACCTTTGGGGTGACGAACCAGCCCCATATCAGGATGCTATAGAGGCCGGCGAGCAGGATCAGCGCGGCGGGTACGGAGACCATCCGGGCAGCCAGCGGGCGGGTTTTGGATTTCAGGGGATGGCGACGATCATGCTCAACATCATGCATGTCGTTGACGATATAGGTGGCAGACGAGGCGACGCAGAATAGCAGCATTGCCAGCGCGGCATGGCCAACAGCATCGGCCTTCAGGAATGCGCCGGTAAAAACCAGGGGGGCCAGCACAAAGCCGTTCTTGACCCAATGTTTGGGCCGCATCAACCTGAGCAATCCCAGCATTTGGGCTAAAGCCGAGCGATTAATTATGGTATCCTGCATCCTTCTGAACCCCGGCGATACGATTGAATGTTTGCCCTGACAAAGCTAGCGGTAAATTTTGCCATTTTCGCATTAATCGTGATTGCAGCATATATCGGCGCCTGCAAAATCCTGATCCCGGCTATTGCGGGCAGCCAGGTGCGGCTGCTTGTTAAATCTGCTCCCGGCAAGCCCCACCATTTCCGTGCGGAGGTCGTATGAGGAATGTTGCTTCCTGGGGACGCCTCAGCGCCCAACCGCATCGGGTTGTCGCCCTGAATGATCCGGGCAAGGTCGGCGAACTGGTTTGCAACAGCCCGCTTCCCGGCTTGGCCCACGGCATGGGGCGCAGCTATGGCGATGCATGCCTCAATCCCGAAGGCACGCTCTGGCTCACCACCGGGCTTGACCATTTTATCGCCTTCGATGACCAAACCGGCCGCCTGCTCTGCGAGGCCGGGATATTGCTGCGCGATATCCAGCGACTGGCAATTCCGCGCGGCTGGATGCTGCCGGTGACGCCGGGCACCCAATTGGTGACCTTTGGCGGCGCCATCGCCAATGATGTGCATGGCAAGAACCATCATGCCATGGGGACCTTCGGAGATCATGTCCGGCATCTGACTTTGCTGCGCAGCAATGGCGAGGTGATTGAATGCGGGCCGCAGCTTCGGCCGGATTGGTTTGCGGCCACTATCGGCGGGGTGGGCTTAACCGGCGTGATCACGGTAGCCGAAATCCAGTTGCGTCAGGTTGCCGGGCCCTGGCTGGATAGCGAGACGCTTCCTTATGCCAATCTGGACGAATTCTTCCATCTGGCCGATGTTTCCGAAGCCGGCTGGGAACATACGGTGGCGTGGATTGATTGCAGCTCGGCTAGCAGCCAGCGCGGCTTGTTCATGCGCGCCAATTCCACCGCTGTTGGACCGCGACCGGAGCATAGCGGGCGCAGCTTCACCATGCCCTTTGCGCCGCCGTTTTCTTTGGTCAATCGGCTGTCGCTGCCTGCATTGAACATGGCTTACTACCAGCTCAAGAAATGGCGTTCTGGCCGGGCAATTGTGCATTGCGAGCCATTTTTCTACCCCCTGGACAAGCTGCTCGAATGGAACCGGCTCTACGGCCCGAAGGGCTTCTACCAATATCAGAGCGTGGTGCCGCGTGAGGTTGGCCGGGACGCGGTTCAGGCCATGCTGAAAGCCATCGCCCGCTCTGGCGACGGCTCTTTTCTTGCCGTTTTGAAGACATTTGGTAATCGCCAGCCGCCGGGCATGCTGAGCTTTGTGCAGCCTGGCGTGACCCTGGCGCTGGATTTTCCAAATCAAGGCGCACGCACGCACAAACTTTTTGAACAGCTTGATGCCATCGTGCGCGAAGCAAAAGGCCGGATCTATCTGGCCAAGGATGCGCGAATGCCAAGAGAGTTGTTTGAGGCCGGCTATCCACGATTGGCTGAATTCATGACTTACCGCGATCCTGGGATCAGCTCGGGTCTTTCGCGCCGTTTGATGGGCCGTTGAATGAAAAGAATTGTCATTATTGGCGCCACTTCAGCCATCGCCGAACATTGCGCCAGAATATGGCTGCAAGATCAGCCGGCCGATCTGACCCTGGTTGGCCGTGATGTGCAGCGCC
>DLGP01000164.1:0-3815 GCA_002482765.1 Alphaproteobacteria bacterium UBA7691 | reverse complement strand
AAGCAGCCCTGCCTCTGATATCCGCATCGTTCAGGCCGCGTTTCTGGACCCGGCCGCGATAAATACCACGGTGCAGGCTATCGTTCAGTCAGGCAACGTGGCAGTGGACATTGTGCTGATCGCGCATGGCTCACTGCCGGATCAGGCGGCGTGCCAGGATGACCTGCAAGCCTGCCACGACGCGCTTGAAATCAACGCCCTGTCACCCGTGCTTTATGCCGAGGCTTTTGCAAAATGGATGGGCCGCGCCAATCAGGGCACAATTGCGCTGATCGGATCGGTGGCGGGTGATCGGGGGCGCAGATCAAATTATGTCTATGGTGCGGCCAAAGGGCTGGTCAGCCGCTATGCGCAAGGCTTGCAGCACCGTTTTGCGGCAACCGGCGTGAAAGTGGTGCTGATCAAGCCCGGCCCAACCGACACGCCGATGACCGCGCACCTTAAGAGCGCGGGAGCGAAATTGGCGCCCGTGGAGGCCGTGGCAAAGCAGATTGTTGCGGGCATTCATGCCGGAAAACTGGTTGTCTATGCCCCCGGGAAGTGGCGCTTGATCATGGCGGTCATTCAGCATTTGCCTAGCCTCATCTTCAACAAGATGAATATTTAGAGGCAGATCAGGCGAGCCGAAAAATCAGGCAATTGATTGATCGATCCGTGCTGCTTCAAGTGGCGGCGCCGCGTGCCGCCACCGGCCACAGGCATTCGACGCGGCCCTTGCGGATGCCGACATACCAGTCGTAGCGGTCCACGGTCGGGTCGCAATGCCCGGGCACCAGGCGCAGTTTTTCGCCCAGGGCCGGCGGGCTGGTCTCGCTGCCGAAAACCAGCTTGCCATGTTCGTCGGAGGCGCCGCTGACCTGGATATCCGGTCGCTGCCACACCAGCGGCAGGCCACTATCCACGGCATAAGCCTTATGGCCGGCATCAACCACCGCAATGCCGGGGCCGGGGCGGCTCATCACCGTGGCCAGCACAAACAGAGCCTGGCGGAAGGGTGAGGTGGCGGTGCCATCGGCATCCAGATTGCGGCTGTAATCCGCATCCATGAAACAATAGCTGCCGGCCTGCAATTCGGTATAGACGCCGGAAGCGATCTCGAACGGATAGGTGCCGGTGCCGCCGCCGCCAACAATGGCACAGGCCAGGCCATGGCGGCGCAGGTCGTCGATGCAGCGCGCCGTGGTTTCCGCAGCCATGCTGATGGCCGCCCGGCGCTCGGCATGGCTGCGCAGATGCTGGGCGCGGCCGTTATAGGCTTGCAATCCGCCAAAGCGCAGATGCGGCGAGGCGGCAATGCGCTGGCATAATGCCACGGCTTCCGGCCCCGCCGGCACGCCGCAACGCCCCATGCCCACGTCGATTTCCACCAATACGGTCAGCCGCTGCCCGGCAGCGCTCGCGGCTTGCTCCAGCGCCGCCACCTGGGCCGGATGGTCAACACAGATCGCCATGCGGGCAATGCGCGACAGCGCGGCGAAACGCGCCAGCTTGGCGGCACCCACAATCTGGTTGCTCACCAGAATATCCGGCACCCCGCCCCAGGCGAGAATCTCAGCTTCAGACACTTTCTGCACACATTGCCCCACGGCGCCACGCGCCATCTGCAAATGCGCAATCACCGGCGATTTATGCGTCTTGGCATGGGCGCGCAGCTTGATGCCGCCGGCCTGCACCGCCGCCGCCATGGTGTCGAGATTATGCTCAAACGCATCCAGGTCGATCAGCAGCGCCGGTGTATCCACCTCATCCTCGGGCATGCCAGGCGTGGCGGGCGGTGGTTGTTGCATGAAATTTTCCAAGTATTTATGGCGGCCAGCGCGGGATCATACGCCTCTTGCCGCTGGCAGCAATGCGCCTTGAGGGCGTTTTGTCATATGCCGAAATCGTCGCGATGAATGCTGCCGTCTGAATGTGGACGGTCGTTGCCGTTCAGACCTCGTTGCGTGCTGTTATCTCGGTTGCCGATAGTGCCTGGTAGGTCGCCTCGGGGGCTGCAAAGGTATGCTGCAATTCTGTCTTTAAGCGCTCAAATGCTTGCAGCTCCACACGTTCCTTGTCGCGGCGGATCAGGTCGCGAATATATTCGCTGACATTCTCGTAGGAGCCGGTCTCGCTGACATTGGCAGCGACGAAATCACTGAGTGCGCCGCTGAGGCGCACAGTCATTGTTGTCGTACGGGACATGGCACGTCTCCGTGAAGGTGAATGTATTCAATATGATTAAAAATGCATACAAAGCAAGATCGAGTCCGAGGGGGGCTGGACAAGGGGAAGCTGTTTAGGGGGGTGACCCTAGAATTAGCACATCTGTTGACCATATTTCTCGCTGCCCGTATTTGCCATCAAACCTACAATTATAATAGGGGCTGGCCTAGATAAGGTCACAGTAAATCGTGTTTGGCCCAAGCCATCAATACATTGAGCATGTTTTTGGTTGGGCGGTAGTTGAAGCGCCATTCGCATTCCTTGAGGAACAGGTGGAAGTGCTGTTCAGGGATGCCATTGAAGCGGCGCAGGTGACGTTTAGCCTGGTTCCAGAAATTCTCAATGCCATTGATATGGTTGCGGTCTTGCACGAAGGCTTCCGAGTGATTGATCCGCACATGGCGGAACTCTGAAACATCGAGGGCGTCATAGCTGGTGAAGCTGTCCGTATAGACAATGCTATCAGGCTTGATGGTCTGCCGGATGATCGGTAACAGCGTGCTCTGCTTGGCATTTGGGATGATGACGGCATGCACCTTGCCGCCTCTTTTGAGCAGGCCGAAGACCGGAACCTTGCCCGCAGCGCCTCTGCCGCGCTTGCCTTTGCGGCTGCCACCGAAGTAGCTCTCGTCCACTTCGATCTCACCGGATAGCCAAGGCGTTTGCTCGGCAAGCTTGGTGGCAATCAATTCCCGCAGCTTGTGGAAATACAGCGTCGCGGTATGCCGGTTTACGCCAACCAGATCGGCCGCCGACCGTGCTGTAGCCCCAGCGACGAATTGCTTGATCAGGTCCGCTTGAATACTTGCCGAAAGCCGGCTTCGGCGCCGCTTCGTAACCATATGATCCAGATAGCCTTTCTATGCTATCTAGGCCAGCCCCAAAAACTATTGATTGTGTGAGTATCGCTTATTATTCTCAACCAAGGGTACGCTATGGGCATAGCCTGCGGTAGATTTAGTAAGTTAAAATTTTTAAACGTAAAAATTGGGCCGGCTGGATTTGTAGGTGGCTGATGATATGCAGCTATATGTTGACTATTTGGTAAATAGTTTTTTCCGAAAGGGGAATGAAGTGGACGTAATGTATGTACTCGGAAAAAATTATGCTGTAGCAAAGCATGAAAATTCATATCCTGCCTCCGTATTACCCCGGCTGCTGCTGCGCCGATTCCGCTTTTGGTGCGTGGCCTTTTGCCATATTTTCAGTTTGTTTTTCGCATTGCCGGTGCTCGCCGAAGCCGCCGCCAAAGCACCACAAATCAAGCTGGTTGCCACCTTAGACCACCCACAAACCGCCCGTTTGTCCTGGAGCGCGGATGGCCGCTATTTGGCAACTTCCGGCCTGGCTGGCGTTGCGAAAAAGGGATTATTCGAAAAGAACATTGATCTGCCCACCCTTGCCGTGTGGGATGTTGCCAGCAGGAAGCTGATACAGGCTTACCCCAGGCGCGGCGCACTCTCGTTTGTAGCCCTGATCGGCAATGCACCGCAAATCATGGGAGCTTTGCATACAGCCCCCGGTTGGAATGCTGGTGTTGCCTTTTCGATATGGGATGCCAGAACCGGAGAGTTGCACAAACATGTCGCCGGACCGGCATCAGCAGATGA
>DLGP01000153.1:13795-14617 GCA_002482765.1 Alphaproteobacteria bacterium UBA7691 | reverse complement strand
GGCATATTTCTTCAGCGCATCATAGGCTTGCTCGGCCGAGGCGCTATCCGCCTTGCGGCCCTTGCGCAACCCGGCAATGGCCTTTTCCAGCGCCGCAACGGTTAGCCCGGCGGCTTTCAGGGCTTCGCCAGCCGGGGTGCTGGTCAGCAGCACAGCCTGCAACAGCCGCTCCACGGCAACAAAGCTGTCGCCGGATTTTTCGCGCAGCTTCTCGGCCTGTTCAAACAGCCGCGCCAGTTCCGGCGCCATATAAAGCTGCCCCGCCCCGGCCCCTTCCACACTGGGCAGCTTGGCCAAGGCTTCCTCATTCTTGGCCTTGGCAACGGCCGGCTGGCCGCCCGCCGCCTGAACCAGCCCGGTGGCCATGCCTTCCGGGTCGTCCAGCAGCACCTTGAGGATATGTTCGGGGGTGAAGCGCTGATGCCCACGGGCCAGCGCCAGGGTTTGCGCCGCTTGCAGGAAGCCGCGCGCACGCTCGGTGAATTTTTCCAAGTCCATAGATATACTCCTGATGAGGCGGCCCGGCTCTCACCCCCTATGCGTCAGGCAGGCATTGGTGGGCCCCACGGCAGAGATGTGGGAATGCTCCGTTGCCGAACAAGAGGACGGGTATGAAAATTTCGCCGCGAATGGGGCATTTCCGGGGCTGGGGCGGGGTTTTACGGTTCGTTGACAGCCCTGTCAGCGGGTTATAGTGTGCAGCGCGAAAAAATACCGGCCGGACGCTACCTGGCGCTCCGGCCATCCTAATTGTCACGATAAAAACAAGGTTTGACGTCCATGAAGGTTCTGGTCGCGGTCAAGCGCGTGGTGGACTACAAC
>DLGP01000153.1:0-13744 GCA_002482765.1 Alphaproteobacteria bacterium UBA7691 | reverse complement strand
GATGAATCCGTTCGACGAAATCGCCGTTGAGGAAGCCGTGCGGCTCAAGGAAGCTGGCATCGCCACCGAAGTGGTGGCGGTTTCCATCGGCCCGGCCCAGGCACAGGAAACCCTGCGCACCGCTTTGGCCATGGGCGCCGACCGTGGCATCCTGGTCAAGAGTGATGCCGAAGTGCAGCCGCTGGCGGTGGCCAAGCTGCTGGCCAAGATCGCCGAGGCGGAAGCGCCGCAGCTGGTGATCGTGGGCAAGCAGGCGATTGACGACGATAGCAGCCAGACCGGCCAGATGCTGTCCGCCCTGCTGGGCTGGAGCCAGGGCACTTTCGCCAACAAGGTGGCGATTGCCGATGGCAAGGCCACCGTGGTGCGCGAAGTGGATGGCGGCCTTGAAACCGTGGAACTGAAGCTGCCGGCGGTGGTCACCACCGACCTGCGCCTCAACGAGCCGCGTTATGCCAGCCTGCCCAACATCATGAAGGCGAAGAAGAAGCCGATCGACGAGAAGACCCCGGACGATCTGGGCGTCGATATCGCGCCGCGCCTCACGACGCTGAGCGTCGAGGAGCCGCCGAAGCGCAAGGCCGGCATCAAGGTGCCGGATGTCGCCACCCTGGTGCAGAAGCTGCGGACCGAAGCGGGAGTGATCTGATTATGAGCAGCCTGGTTATTGCCGAACACGATAACGCCTCGATCAAGGCGCCGACGCTCAACGCCGTCACCGCCGCGGCCCAATTGGGCGGCGATGTGCATGTGCTGGTGGCCGGCCATAATGCCGCCGCCGCCGCTGCTGCCGCCGCCAAGATTGCCGGCGTGGCCAAGGTGATCCATGTGGAAGGCGCGCAATACGCCAATGGCCTGGCCGAAGCGCTGGCGCCGCTGGTGGCTGGTCTTGCCACCAATTACAGCGCCGTGCTGGCGCCGGAAACCACCTCGGGCAAGAACACCCTGCCGCGTGTTGCCGCCCTGCTTGATGTGGCGCAGATTTCCGGCATTGTTGAAGTGAAATCGGCCGATACCTTTGTGCGCCCGATCTATGCCGGCAATGCCATGGCCACGGTGCAATCCAGCGACAAGATCAAGGTTATCACCGTGCGCGCCACCGGCTTTGCCGCTGCGGCGGCTGAAGGCGGTGCGGCCAGTGTTGAAACCGCGGCCGCAGTGGCCGATCCGGCTTTGTCTGAATTCAAGGGCCAGGATTTGCAGAAATCCGACCGCCCGGAACTGACCTCGGCCAAGATCATCGTTTCCGGTGGCCGTGGCATGGGTTCGGGCGAGAATTTCAAGCTGATCGAAGCCGTGGCCGACAAGCTCGGCGCCGCCGTGGGCGCCAGCCGCGCCGCCGTCGATGCCGGCTTTGTGCCGAACGACTATCAGGTTGGCCAGACCGGCAAGATCGTCGCGCCGCAGCTTTATGTTGCCGTGGGCATCTCAGGCGCCATCCAGCATCTGGCCGGCATGAAGGATTCAAAGGTCATTGTCGCCATCAACAAGGATGAAGAGGCGCCGATCTTCCAGGTTGCCGATTACGGCCTGGTTGGCGACCTGTTCAAGGTGCTGCCGGAACTCGAAGCCGAGCTCGGCAAGTAAGCTCAGACCCAGGGAAGTCGCATGATCAAGACCATCGGGGTAATCGGCGCCGGCCAAATGGGCAGCGGTATCGCCCATGTCGGCGCGCTGGCCGGCTTTGATGTCCTGTTGCAGGACATCAACCCGGCGCAGCTCGAAAAAGCCAGGGATATCATCACCGGCAACATGACCCGGCAGGTGACACGCGGCAAGATCGACGAACTTACCCGCGACGAAGCGCTGGCGCGGATCAAGACGATCAGCGATCTGCGCGGCTTTGAGAGCGCCGATATCGTGATCGAGGCGGCGACCGAGAATGAGGTCCTGAAAAAGAAAATCCTGGCCGAACTCTGCCCGGTTTTGCCGAAAAACGTGCTGATCGCCACCAACACCTCGTCGATCTCGGTCACCCGGCTGGGCTCAGCCACCGACCGGCCGGAAAAGTTCATGGGCATGCATTTCATGAACCCGGTGCCGGTGATGGCGCTGGTGGAACTGATTCGCGGCATCGCCACCGAGGAAGCCACCTTCCGCGAAGTGCGCGAACTGACCGTGAAGCTGGGCAAAACCCCGGCCAATGCCGAGGATTTCCCGGCCTTCATCGTCAACCGCATCCTGCTGCCGATGATCAACGAGGCGATCTACACGCTGTATGAAGGCGTCGGCTCGGTGGAAGCCATCGATACCGGCATGCGGCTCGGCGCCAACCATCCGATGGGGCCGTTGCAGCTTGCCGATTTCATCGGCCTGGATACCTGCCTGTCGATCATGCAGGTGCTGTATGAGGGCCTGGCCGACAGCAAGTATCGCCCCTGCCCGCTGCTGGTGAAATATGTTGAGGCCGGCTGGCTCGGCCGCAAGACCAATCGCGGCTTCTACGATTATCGCGGCGAGCATCCGACGCCGACGCGATAGAAGTACTGCTTAATGGACTGAAAAAAGGGGCCAAATGGCTCCTTTTTTATTACCTTTCCGGCGGCTCCCACACACCAAGAAACGATTTAAGTTTATTCCATTTGCATTGCAGAAACGTTTCTGTATGATCTCAGCGCAAATTTAATTAACATTGAGAGGCAAAAAATGATCAACCGAGACTTAGCAATTGGTAAGCGGATTGCCGCCCTTCGTGACGAGGCAGGACTAAAACAAAATGAATTGGCAAAGAGGCTCACATGGAGTCCGGCGGTGTTATCACGGATCGAAAACGGGGAAAGACCTATAGCAGCCGATGAACTTCAAATACTCCTTGGCGGTATTGGCACTGAGAATGCAATGAAACTGGAAGAGATACTTGGTCGCCATTGGCAGATCATCCAAGAACCCCCTCTTGGGGACCCAGACGCTGATCTTTTATGGGAGGCCGAACTTGTTGCTCAACAATTGCATAATCTTGCAGAACAACCCGATGTGAAGCAATTCTATGAGCGGCGCTTAGCACGCTATAAAGATGAAATTAATACTAAGGCGACACATGTAGCAGATAAACGCTACAAAGTAGCATTTATCGGCACCATTGCAGTTGGAAAATCCACTGCAATTTGTCGCACAGAGCAGCTTGAGATTAGCACTAGCAAGGGAATGCCAAAAGCGGTTCTAGAAACAGGCGCCGGCGGAATTACGATCTGCGAGGTTCATATTCGGCGCGGCCCTGGTTATGGATTGGTGGTTGAGCCCTGTGCCGAAGAGGAGTTAAGGCGGCATGTTTCTGATTTTGCAAACTTTCTTCTAAACCCAGTACAGTCCGGCTCTCCAGAAAATAGCGAATATGAAGCAAACCTAGCTCCTGGAATTTCGCGTGAAGTTGAGCGTGCCTTGCGCAATATGGCCTCACTCCGCCGTCGACGCGGGGAGCGACGCCCAGACGGCACCACCGCCCCAGGTACAGATGAAGCGCGGGAACTTGCTGGCCGCTTTACTGATGCAAAATCACTGTCCGTCGAGATTTTGTCGCGGATGGGTTTGCACAAACGCGACCGTCGCGTCATCTGGCATGATGCCTCTGTTTCAAAACAACCACTTGAATGGCTCCAAGAAATATTTGAACAGGTAAACAATGGGAGAAACGATGAATTTGGTCTTCCACGGAGAATTGAACTTATCGTTCCGAGGGCTGTTTTAGGTGATGATTCACTTTCTGTTACATTGATTGATACGCAAGGTATTGACGATATAGCTGAGCGCGGAGATCTCGAAACGCATTTCGACGATCCTCACACGGTAGTTATTTTATGTACGGTATTTAACGAAGCACCAGCTACTGCTGTACGCCAACTACTATCTCGTGCGCGAGAAGGAGGAGTCCGAACACTGGATAGCCACGCAGCCATTCTTGCGCTACCACGTCCTGGCGAAGCATTGGCAGTTAAAGACAATGGTCTTCAAGTACAATCGGCTGAAGAAGGCTATGAAGTTAAGGGGGAAGAGGTTCAACTCAAACTCCAACCTCTTGGTCTACAAAAACTCCCAATCATGTTTTTTAATGCTGCCGATGACGCCCCGGAAATTTTACAAAACTTCATTCGAGTGCGCATTTCAGCAGTACAGGAAGCGCATCGCAGTGGCCTACGAGAAGTCATTCACGGTGCAAAATCGATGTTGGAAAATTATGAGCAAGATCAAGCAAGAGAAGCCCAAGCAGCGGCAGCAAGAAGATTAACAATATGGCTTGAGAACAATGCTGAAGTAACAGCTCAGCATAACCGCCATGTTCAGGAAAGTCTTATTTCAGCGGTGGAATCAGCTCACCCACGCACAATCCATGCCGCTATCGCAAGAGATGGTGACTGGTGGAATCTGAATTATGCCCATCAACTAAGCCACGGAGCCCGGCGCATTGCTGTTGGAATCGCAGAACCGAAACTGCATGAATTCAAGATAATCGCCAATAATATACTTCAAGATAATCAATTTATTGATGCCCACGATCTTGTTAGTCAAACCGTCAGAATCATGGAAGAAAAATTTGATACGCTTGTCCGCAAAGCCCAAGTTGTTGGGCAAAGCATTCATTCAGATGAGTTGAGCATCGATACTGATTTTTGGGAGACTTGCCATAGTGAATGGGGAAAAGGCACTGGTTATCGTAATCGTATTAACTCTCATAATAAAAATTGGTTTAGCGTAACCAAAAAGGGAGAGGCCGATGCGCGAGTCATTAAGCTAGTCGTTGAAAGTTGGAGCGAGACAATAACTGCTATTCGGCAATTGTTAGTGCAAGACTAGTTTTGAAAAATAGCGGTGATTATGGCGCCAGCAAAGCCTTGATCACCGCCACGGCTTCCGGCGTATCCCAATGCGCCTCGCCGACCAGGCGGGCGACTTCTCGGCCCTGGCGGTCGATCAGGATCGTGGTGGGCAGGCCGGCGGCGCCCCAGGCGCGGGCGGATTTCATCGTCGGGTCGAGATAGGCTTTCAGGCCGGGGGCGAATTCGGCGAGGAATTTCTCCACCTTGTCGCGGCCGGCGCGTTCCTGCGCCACGGCCACCAGGGCGAAGCCCGGATCGTTGATCTGCTTTTGCAGCCGCTCCAGCGACGGCATCTCGGCGCGACACGGAATGCACCAGGTGGCCCACAGATTGAGCAGCACCACCCGGCCCTTGAAGGCATCCAGGCTGGTTTCGGCGTCGTTTTCATCCTTGAAGCTGGCTGCCGCCACTGGCTTCGGCGGGTCTGCCACGATAAGTTTACGCATATCGCCCTGCAACGGCGGCAGATTGCCCGCCCAGGCACCGGAGGGGGCCGAAGCAGCCAGCAGCAGGCATCCGATCAACCAGACAAGCAAGCGCATTTCCGTCCCCATGGCTCAACGCAAGATATCAGATAAGTCCGCCGCCGCCCGCAAACAAGCCGGCGCCAATGATTTGTGGGGCGGGCGTTTTGCCGCAGGCCCGGCCGCGATCATGATGGAGATCAATGCCTCCATCGGCTTTGACAAGCGGCTTTATGCCCAGGATATCGCCGGCTCCAAGGCGCATTGCCGCATGCTGGTGGCGCAGGGCCTGATCACGCCCAAGGAAGGCAAGGCGATCCTCAAGGGCCTGGACCAGATCCGGGGCGAGATCGAAGCCGGCAATTTCCGCATCGATCCGGCGCTGGAAGACATCCACATGCATGTGGAGACCCGGCTTAAGGAACTGATCGGCAATGCCGCCGGCCGGCTGCACACGGCACGCTCGCGCAACGATCAGGTGGCAACCGATTTCCGCCTCTGGGTGCGCGCTGCCATCGACCGCGTGGATGCCGGCCTGGCCGATCTGCAACGCCGCCTGCTGGCCCGCGCCGCGGAACATGCCGATACCGTGATGCCCGGCTTCACCCATTTGCAGGCGGCGCAGCCGGTGACGCTGGGCCATCATCTGCTGGCCTATGTGGAAATGTTCGGCCGCGACCGCGGCCGTTTTCAGGATGCGCGCCGCCGGCTGAATGAAAGCCCGCTGGGCGCCGCCGCCCTGGCCGGCACGTCGTTGCCGATTGATCGCACCATGACCGCCACTGAGTTGGGTTTTGACGCGCCGATGGCCAATTCGCTCGATGCCGTGTCGGACCGCGACTTCGCGCTCGAATTCCTCTCGGCCGCCGCCACCTGCGCAGTGCATCTGTCGCGTTTCGCCGAGGAGATCGTGATCTGGTGCTCGGCGCAATTCCGCTTCATTACTTTGAGCGATGCCTTCACCACCGGCTCGTCGATCATGCCGCAGAAGCGTAATCCCGATGCCGCCGAACTGGTGCGCGGCAAGGTGGGCCGCATCATCGGCGCGCAGAATGCCCTGCTGATCACGCTGAAGGGCCTGCCGCTGGCCTATGGCAAGGACATGCAGGAAGACAAGGAACCGACCTTCGACGCCGCCGACAGCCTGGAACTCTGCATCGCCGCCAGCGCCGGCATGGTGAGCGATTTCACCGCCAACAAGCCATTGCTGGCGCAGAGTGCCGGCGAGGGCTACACCACCGCCACCGATCTGGCCGATTGGTGCGTGCGCAAGCTGGACATGCCGTTCCGCAACGCGCATCACGTCGCAGGTTCACTGGTGAAGCTGGCGGAAAGCCAGGGCAAGCCGCTGGAAGCGCTCAGCCTGGCCGAGATGCAGAGCGTGGAAAAGCGTATCAGCCAGGATGTGTTTGCCGTGCTCGGCGTGCAGAATTCGGTGAAAAGCCGGGTTTCCTATGGCGGCACAGCACCGCAGAATGTGCGCCGCCAGATTGCGCGCTGGCAGAAGCGGCTGGCAAAGGAAATGCCATGATGAAAAGCACCTGGCTGGTTTTCTGCCTTGCCCTGCTGCTGGCCGGCTGCGGCCGCAAGGATTTGCCGGATTATCCCAAGGATGCCGCCTCGCGCCCGGCCAACCTGCCGCCGCGCGGCACGCCCGTTCCCTATAATTGATCGTTGAGATTGCCCAGATGACCGGTATGCCCTGGTTTCAGTATCGTGATGGTGAACTGCATGCCGAAGGCGTGAAACTGAGCGCCATCGCCGCCGCCATCGGCACGCCTTGCTATGTCTATTCCACCGCCGCGCTGACCGACCGCTACCGCGCGCTGGAACAGGCTTTTGCCGGCCTGCCGGCGCTGATCGCCTATGCCGTGAAGGCCAATGGCAATCTGGCCCTGCTGCGCCATCTGGGCGAATTGGGTGCCGGCGCCGATGTGGTCTCGGCCGGCGAGATGCAACTGGCGCTGAAGGCCGGCATCGCGCCGGGCAAGATCATCTTTGCCGGCGTGGGCAAGACCAAGGCTGAAATGGCCGCAGCGCTCAAGGCCGGCAATACCGGCATCTTGCAGTTCAATGTTGAATCCGAGCCGGAATTGCGCGCGCTGTCCGAAGTGGCGAGTGCGTTGGGTGTCATCGCCCCGGTGGCGATCCGGGTCAATCCCGATGTGGATGCCAAGACGCATAAGAAGATCACCACCGGCAAGGCCGAGAACAAGTTCGGCATCCCGATTGAGCGCGCGCGGGAGATTTATGCCGAGGCGGCACGGCTGCCCGGCATCAAGCCGGTGGGCGTGCATGTGCATATCGGCAGCCAGCTCACCGATCTGGCGCCCTATGACGCCACCTTCGCCCGCCTGGCCGAGCTGGTGCTGGCCCTGCGCGACGATGGTATCCAGCTTGGCCGCATTGATCTGGGCGGTGGCCTGGGCATTCGGTATGACGACGAAACCCCGCCCGATCCACGCGGCTATGCCGATCTGGTGCGCAAACATATCGCGCCGCTGGGCTGCGAGATCGCGCTGGAGCCGGGTCGTTTCCTGGTCGGCAATGCCGGGCTGCTGCTGGCTGCCGTCACTTATGTGAAGCAGGCCGAGGCCAAGCGCTTCCTGATCCTGGATGCCGGCATGAATGACCTGATCCGCCCGGCGCTGTATGAAGCCTATCACCGCATCGTGCCGGTGGCCGAGCCCGGGCCGGAGGCTTTGCTCAGCCCGGCCGATATTGTTGGCCCGGTTTGCGAAACCGGCGACACTTTCGCCGAGGAGCGGGCGATGCCGCCGATGCAGGATGGCGACCTGCTGGCGATCCTCTCGGCCGGCGCCTATGGCGCGGTGATGGCATCGACCTACAATGCCCGGCCTTTGGCGGCTGAAGTTCTTGTGAACGGAAATCGCTTTGCATTGGTGCGCCGCCGCCCTACCATCGACGAGATGACGGCATTGGAAAGCCCTGCCCTGTGGCGCGACCCGACGACGGCCTGACACAAGCGCCTCTCCCCGCACAACCGGCGGCCAGCCCGGCCCCCGGCACAGGCCCGTCATATTCCCTGGAAAACCGCCTGCGCCTGGCACAATTGGCGCTGTTCTGGGAAAATTTCTGGCCCCGGCTGTTTCCTGCCGGGCTGCTGCTGGCATTTTTCCTGGTGCTGGCCGGCTTTGATATCTGGCGCTATACGCCGGTCTGGCTGCATTGGCTGCTGCTTGGCGGCTTTGGCTTGGGCCTGATCGCTGCCTTGTGGGGTGGCTTCCGCGGTTATCGCCTGCCGGATCGCGCCGCCGCCCTGCGCCGGCTGGAAACCGGCAACCAGCTTGTGCATCGCCCGCTCGGCCAGCTTGCCGATAGCCTGGCCGGCCCGCTTGGCGGCCAGCCCGACCCGATTGCCGAAGCCCTGTGGCAGGCGCATCGTCGCCGCCTGCTGGCACAGCTTGGCGCGCTGCGCATCGCGCCGCCGGAAGCCGGCTGGTGGCGCATTGATCGGTATGGCCTGCGCGTGGCGCTGGGTTTGCTGCTGGTGGTGGCCTGGGCCAGCCCGGGTGAACAGGCCGGCCAGCGCATGCGCGATGCCCTGCAACCCGGCACGGCCTTGCCGCCCGGCGCCACCATGGCGCTGGATGCCTGGATCACGCCGCCGCTTTACACCGGCCGGCCACCGATTTTCCTCAGCCGCGACGGCAAGCCGATATTGCCGGCGCCGGGCGCCGAACCGCTCAGCATCCCCACCGGCAGCCTGCTCAAGCTGCGCCTGCAAGCCAGCCAGCCGATCTATGGCCTGAAACTCGGCGGCCAGAGCCATGCGCTCAAGCCGCTGGACGAACATAATGCCGAAATCGACCTGCCGCTCGACCTGGCGGCTTTGGGCGATAATGCCACGCTGGCCCTGCTCCGGCGCGACCAGCCGGTGGTGGAATGGCCGTTGCGACTGCTGGCCGACACGGCGCCGAAAGTCGCCTTTGCCGAGGAGCCGAAAGCCGTGGCGCCTGACCGGCGCCAGCCGCAGCTGGAAATCGCCCTGAATGGCGAAGATGATTACGGCGTGCAGAAGATCGAACTGGCGATCCGCCATGAACAGAGCAGCGAAAGCTGGCTGGTGGATTGGCCGGCCCCGCCGGTGCTGGCCGGCGGTTTCAGCGACAAACGGCCGTTTGATTTTGTGGAACATCCGCTGGCCGGCCAGCAAGTGGCGCTCACCCTGGTGGCCACCGATGCTTTGGGTCAGCAGGGCCGCAGCGAGCCGGTGATCACCACCCTGCCGGCGCGCAAATTCACCCATCCGGTGGCCAAGGCGCTGATCGAGCAGCGCCGCCTGCTGGCGCTGAAACCCGGCGAATGGAGCCGGGTGACCACGGCTTTGCGCGCCCTCAGCCTGGCGCCGGAAAGTTATCGCCAGGATACCGCCGTGCATCTGGCCTTGCGCATGGGCGCGGCGCGGCTGTCGCTCAACCGCAGCCCGGAAGCGCGCGGCGAGGTCTCGAATCTGCTATGGCAAACCGCGCTCAGGCTGGAAGACGGCAAATCCAATCTGGCCGAGCGCGATTTCCAGGCCGCCTATGATCGTTTGCAGGATGCCATCGAGCGCGGCGCCGAAGACAACGAGATCATGCGCAAGATGCAGGAATTGCGCGAGGCGATGGATCGCCTGATGGAAGAGAAGATGCGCGAGGCCATGGAGCGGCTGGCGCGCGGCGAGGAACTGGAGGAATTGTCCGAAGACGAAGAGGCGATGTCGTCGGAGGATTTCCAGGACATGATGGATCAGGCCGAGCAGATGGCGCGCCAGGGCGACCGGCAGAGCGCGCAGGAAATGCTGGAGCAGATGCAGCGCATGCTGGAAGCGATGAAGAACATGCGTATCGGCCGCGCCCCCCAGGGCCAGCAAGGCAAACAGGGCCAGCAGCAGCGTGGCCAGCGCGGCAGCGGCCAGCAGATGGGCGAATTGGGCGAGATGCTGCGCCAGCAGCAGCAATTGCTGGATCGCTCCTTCCGCCGCAGCCAGCAATTCGGCCGCAATGGCCAGCCGGGTCAGCCCGGGCAGCCGGGCCAGCCAGGCCAGGGCCAGCCGGGCGGCGGCGACAACGAAGCCGATGCGCGCCAGCAGGAAGACCTGCGCCGCCGGCTCGGCGAGATGATGAACCGCTTTGCCGAACGCGGCATGCCGATCCCCGAGGGCTTGGGTCGGGCCGACCGCGCCATGCGCGATGCCCGCGAAGCCTTGCGGCGCGGCGAGCCGGGCGAGGCGATGCAGGGCCAGAATGATGCGCTCGACCAGATGCGCCAGGGCCTGCGTGATTTGCAGCAGGCGCAGCGCGGCGGCGAGCCGGGTGGCCAGGCCGATGCCGCCGACAGCCGGCAGAATCAACGCAACCGCGACAGCCGCGATCCGTTTGGCCGCCCCACCGGCGGGATTGAGAATCCCGGCGAATCAACCCGGGTGCCGGAAAGCGGCATGACCGCCATCGAACGCGCCCGCCGCATCCTGGAAGAATTGCAGCGCCGCGCCGGCGACCGCGACCGCCCGGCCCTGGAACGCGACTATCTCGAACGCCTGCTGCGGCGTTTCTGAGGCAGTGGGCCACGAGGCAATCCGGCTGCTGTCCCCCCCCACTCGTCATGCCCGGGCTTGACCCACTGCTGTCCGGCATAACTTCTGACCGACTGAGCCTCCCCTCCGTCGTCATGCCCGGGCGAAGACCCGGGCATCCCATTTTCCAGGGAATTCAGACATATTTTTGGCAAAAATGGGATACCCGCTTGCGCGGGTATGACGATTTTGGCGGGCGATGCGAAGCCATCGCTTAAACCCGGCAACATGGCCGCATGGCCGACCAGCCATGTGTGTTTTATTTTCAGTGCTGTAAAAAACGTTAATGGGATGCCTTCGCGTACCATGACGGTGTTTGTTGTGGCGACAGGCGAATGTTGTCTGATGCCATCCAATCAAAAAGCCTAACCAGACAATCGTGAGCTTGGTCTGGACATGTCGATGGAGAAGTTACAGCCCCAAGGAGCCAAAAATCAGCCCTACGCGAAATGGTTCCGAATCTGCTGACACATTTGCACAAATTTCAAGGTATCCTGCCGTACTTTTGTCGGATGATCGTCAACACAAGCAACAACGTAATAGCCTTGCCCCTCAGCTAGTTCTGATGCACGCTGCAACCTACGTTGGTCTGCTTGCTCTTCGAATTGAGCCTTGCTAATTGCGGGCCACCCATCGCCAACAGTTTGCAAACCACCTTTTCGCAGGATGTACAGTTTTCCTTTTTCAATTCCAACTGCGCCGAGGTAACGAGCATCTATGCCACTCGCCGGAATGTTTATGTGCAGGGTCCAAGGGGGCTTCGCAGTCAAACGGAATGATGAAAAATGTACAAGCGGATTTTCTAGTTTATCATCAAGGCGACGTGCCAGGGGATAAATATGCCCCCATAGGCGCAAGACATTAATATTCTCGCTAAATTTTCCACTACCATCGTCACCTTCCATTGCCACGCGCCAATGGAGAACAGTATCGGCAATAGCTTCAGGCACATCGACAAGAATCATATATACAATCCTATTTATATGTTTATAAAAAATAGTCTCATGTTTAGGTCTAGAATGGAAGCGCATGCTTAAAAATATGCAGTGGGAAATTTCACACTACCCACCATAAGTAAATATGAGGCGATACTATTATAAAGAATAATGGACAGCATAAGCCTTCATGCAGTTTATGCCACAGGCTCATTTTATAGGCATGTAGTTCGTTCCGTAGCTAAGGCCATTGCCTGGCACCATGCAGCACGCGCAGCATGCGCAGGGTGTCGCCGCTCTGGTCATAGATCAGCAGATAATTCCGGTGCACCAGCAATTCACGGGTGCCGGCCAGCCGGCCGGGCCGGCCAAGCGCTGGATGGTCAAGCAAGCGCGCGGCTTTCTCAGAAAACAGTTCGTCCAGCGCAAGCGCGGCAGCCGGATTGTCGGCTTCGATATAATCAAAGATCGTGTCGCGGTCCTGCATTGCCTCGGGCGTCCAGAATAACCGCATGACACTGCCGCGTTATTCTGACGTTTCCATGCGGCGTCGGGTGGCCGTACGGCGGGCGGCGAATTTGGCCTCCACCTCAGCAGCCGGCAGCAGATTGCCGGCATTGGCGGAATCCAGCCCGACCTGCACCTGCTGGCGGAACCAGGCATCATGCGCGGCGGCTTCCTGCTGCTGCCGGATGAAATCGCGCATAAAGTCACGCAGCAACTGAGCGCCGCTACGGTCGCGGGCCTTGGCGGCCTCGGTGAAATCGTTTTTCAGGGTTTCATCAACCCGGAAAGTAAAAGTGGCATCGCTCACGGCGCCCCTCATGTGTTACATGCGAAGCGCATTGTAGCACACATTCATCACCGCAGACAAACTCACCCCGCCACCGGCTCGGCCAGCACCTTTTCCACGGCGGCAGCGAGATCGACCATCGAGAAGGGTTTTTGCAGCAGGCCGCGCGCCAGCTCGGCCAGATCGGTGGCGCGGCGGCGCTCCACGGCATAGCCCGACATCATCAGCACCGGCAGGTCGGGATGATCGCGCGCCACTTTCAGCGCCAGTTCCAGGCCATCCATATTGGGCATGCCGATATCGGTGAGCAGGAGATCAAAGCGCAGGCGGTTGAGCTTGACCAATGCCTCGGCGCCATCGCCCACGGTCACGATTTCATGGCCACGCAATTCAAGCACGCGGCGAATGAATTCGCGCACTGCCACTTCATCCTCGGCCACCAAGATGCGCGCCATATCTCCTCGCCGCCGGCCACACGCCCAGTCACATGCCTGGGAGCACTTCTGCGCTTCGATGGCCGCACCCGGCCTAGCCGGTCATTCTGAAACAGCGTAACGCTCTGCCGGATCGAGAGGACGATTCGACAGCGCGTTTTGTTTGCCCAGGCTAACATCTGCAAGCTGCGGCGCAAGATAAATTATTACAAAATATGACAAAGCGGCTCATACACGGCCTGGTTAGGCCAGCCAGGCTGTCCTAATTGGCTGCTCTAATTGGCCGGCAGCGGCGCGAAGGCCACTTCCAGATCAAGCACTTCTTCCTTCTGGCCCGGCAGCTTCACATTGAAGCTGAGCCGGCCCTGCGCCGCCACCTTGTCGTCTTCCAGGGTGAGGGTGTAGACCGCCAGTTCCTTGCCGGCGGCGCCGCGCATGGCAACGCGGATCGGCGGCACCGGCCGGGTGCGTTCCGAAACATTCACCACTTCGCCGGAAATCTCGATCTTGCTCTCGCCGCCATCCAGCACCACGGCGGATTTCAGGCCATGCAGCTCCACGCCGAGCCATTGCGCCGGTTCCACATGGATGCCAAAGCGTTCATACAGCCGGGCCAGCGGCGGATACATCGCCACCAATTCGGTGCGCGCCAGATAACCGCCGCCCAGCACGGCGCCGAGCAGCAGCAGCAGCAAAAGCCAGCTAGTGCATGGCTGAGCAGCCGCACCT
>DLGP01000173.1 GCA_002482765.1 Alphaproteobacteria bacterium UBA7691 | reverse complement strand
GCCATAGGTGCCCATGCCCATCGGGATTTGTGCCGTGTCGCCATGCACAATCTCGATCTGCTCCATCGGCACGCCGAGCTTGTCGGATACCAACTGCGCAAAGGTGGTTTCGTGGCCCTGGCCGTGGCTGTGGCTGCCGGTATAGACGCAGACCGAACCGGTTGGGTTGAAGCGGATCTTCGCCGATTCCCACAGGCCGACGCCGGCGCCGAGTGACCCCACCACCGCCGAGGGCGCAATGCCGCAGGCTTCAATGTAGCAGGAGATGCCGATGCCGCGCAGCTTGCCGGCCTTGGCCGATGCCGCCTTGCGGGCCGGGAAGCCATCATAATCGACGGCTTTCATCGCTTCGCTCAGCGTCAGGTCATACTGGCCGCTGTCATACACGCAGGCCACCGGGGTCTGATACGGGAAGGCATCCGGCTTGATGAAGTTGCGGCGGCGGATTTCCGCCGGGTCCAGCTTCATCTCGCGCGCGGCGGCTTCCACGATCCGCTCCACCACATAGGTGGCTTCCGGCCGACCGGCGCCGCGATAGGCATCCACCGGCGCGGTGTTGGTGAACACCGCCTTGACCTCGGCATAGATCGCCGGGGTGGTGTATTGCCCGGCCAGCAGCAGGGCATACAAATAGGTAGGCACTGCCGAGGCAAAGGTGGAGAGATAGGCGCCCATATTGGCGAGCGTATCCACCTTGAGGCCGAGGAATTTGCCATCCTTGTCCATCGCCAGTTCGGCAATGGTGAAATGGTCGCGGCCATGGGCGTCGGTGAGGAAAGCCTCACTGCGGTCAGAGGTCCATTTCACCGGCCGGCGCAGCTTGCGCGCCGCCCAGAAAGCCACGGTTTCTTCGGGGTAATTGAAAATCTTCGAGCCGAAGCCGCCGCCCACATCCGGCGCCACCACACGCACCTTATGCTCGGGCAGGCCGAACACGAAGGCGCACAGGATCAGCCGCAGCACATGCGGATTCTGGCTGGTGACATAAACCGTGGTCATGTCTGTGCCACGATCATATTCAGCCACGGCACTGCGCGGTTCCATCGGGTTGGGCGAGAGGCGGTTATTCACCAGCTCCACCTTGGTGATGTGATGCGCCTTGGCAAAAGCCGCCTGGGTGGCTGCCTTGTCGCCAAAGTCCCAGTCGTAGCAGAGATTGCCGGGGACATCGGCATGCACCTGGGGCGCGCCGGGCTTGAGCGCGCCGCGCAGGTCGATGGCCGGGCTGAGCACGTCATACTCAACCTCGATGGCCTCGGCCGCATCGCGCGCCTGGGCGCGGGTTTCGGCGATCACCACCGCCACCTGGTCGCCAACATGGCGCACATATTCCACCGCGATGGAATCATGGCGCGGCGCCTTGTGTGGCTGGCCGTCCTTGCCCTTCACGGTCCAGCCGCAGATCAGGCCGCCAACCTTGTCGTTGGCCATGTCCTGGCCGGTGTAAACCGCCACCACGCCGGGCATGGCGCGGGCGGCAGCCGTATTGATGGATTTGATCTTGGCGAAAGCATGCGGCGAGCGCAGGAAATGCGCATGGGCCTGGCCGGGCCGGTTGATGTCGTCGGTGTAATTGCCCTGGCCGGTAATGAAGCGATAGTCCTCCTTGCGGCGGACGGAAGTGCCGATAACAGCCTGGTTGGTCATGATATCACCCCTTCATGGCGGCAGCGCCGGCCTGCACGGCCTTGACGATGTTGTGGTAGCCGGTGCAGCGGCAGATATTGCCTTCCAGCTCGTGCCGGATCTGCTCCTCGGTGGGGTTGGGGTTGCGCTGCACCAGGTCCACCGCGCTCATGATCATGCCGGGGGTGCAGAAGCCGCATTGCAGGGCGTGGTTCTCGCGGAAGGCTTCCTGCATCGGATGCAGCACATCGCCATTCGCCAGGCCTTCAATGGTGGTGACCTTGGCGCCATTGGCCTGGGCCGCCAGGATGGTGCAGGATTTCACGCTGCTGCCATCCACATGCACCACGCAGGCACCGCACTGGCTGGTATCGCAGCCAACATGGGTGCCGGTAAGGCCAAGATGTTCACGCAGGAACTGGACCAGAAGTGTACGCGGCTCAACTTCGCGCGACACATTCTCGCCATTGACGGTGATCGACACTTTGGTCATTCGCTTTCCTCCCGTTGGGGCTTACGGAAACTCATTTAGTCCGCTGGTTACCCGAGGCGAGTGTGGGGGCTTCGACACTCGGGCGTCAAGTTGCAATGCTGTTAATGGCGCACGTATCGGGGGGCGGCTGAAATCCAGGCAGGTCAGAATTTCAGCACCAGCATGGTGATGATGCCGGCCAGCACCACCAGGCCGCCGATCCAGGCCCAGGCCGGCAGGCCGCCGCGATCACCGGGCGCCGGCTGCGGGTCGGCGATCTCGGGGGCATTCAGGGTGGCAGCCGGGGCGGCGGCTGCCGGGTCGGCGGGGGCGGGGACAGGCGTGGCTTCCGCAGCCGCCGGTTCGGCGCTGGCCACCTTGGCATTGAAGCTGGAGAAAAACTCGTCTGCCATCTTGGCGGCGGTGGCGTCGATCAGGCGGGCGCCGATCTGCGCCAGCTTGCCGCCAACCTGGGCGTTGACGGCATAATTCAGCCGCGTGCCGCCGGCCTCGTCAGTCAGGCCCACCTTGGCGCTGCCCTTGCCGAAGCCGGCCGCCACACCGCCCTGGGCTTCGCCCGAGATGGTGTAACCATTCGGCGGGTCGATATCGGAAAGCTGCACCTTGCCCTTGAACTTGGCCTTGACCGGGCCGAGCTTGACGGTGACGGCGGCCTCAAAGGAGGTGTCGGAGGTCTTGGTCAGGGTATCGCAGCCGGTGATGCACTGGCGCAGGATTTCAGCATCGTTGAGTGCGGCCCAGACTTTGGCACGCGGGGCCGGGATCAATTGGCTGCCGGTCATTTCCATCGGACTCTTCCTTCTCTCGAACGATTCACGCTGCGTTAAGAATACCGCTATACTGTGCAAGCAACTATACCCAGGACAAGTTGGAGGCCGCCATGGTTCCGGCCACACGATCCGGCATTGACGTAAGCTTTTGGCTGCTTGAACGCGCTGCGTCCGAGCGTATTGCCATGTCGTTGCCCAAGCTGCGCTGGCTGCTTTATCTGGCCCAGGCGCATTATGCCATTGCGCGCGAAGGCGCCAAGCTGATGCCGGCAACTTTTGTGGTGGGCGAGGATGGCCCGCTGGAGCCGACGCTGGATTTGGTATTTCAGGCCGGCCTGGAAAATCCCTGGTCGCCAGCCCTGAGCGAGACGGCAGAGGGTTTCCTGGAAGGCTTCTGGAAACGGTTCGGCGCCCTGCCCACGGTGGCCCTGCACAAGCTGGTGCTGGGCGATCCCTCCTGGAAGCGGGCGCAGGAGAACGGCCCGGGCAGCGAAATTCATGTTGAACAGCACCGCGCCGGCGGCAGCCGGGCTGGCGGCAGCGTCTCGGCGCCCAAGCTGGGCGGTGCACGCAGCGCGGCAGCCCGTGCCGCAGAATTGCCACCCTTTGAAGAAGAAGTGAAGGCGAAAATCGCGCAATATGCCAAGGCCGGGCCGGTGGCCGGGCGGGTTTTGCGCGGCACCAATGCCGCCAATGCCACCGTCAAGCCCGGCGGCGCCGCGCCGACCGCTGCCGGTGCGCCGCGCACCGCCTCGGTCAGTGAAAGTGTGGCGCATCTGCGCGCCGCTCCGCCCGATAGCCAGGAAATCCGTTTCACCGCCGATGGCCGTTCGGTCACGCGCTGGCGACCAAAGCGCCGGGTGGATGGCCCGACGCTCTGAAGCAGCCTGCCGCATACCCTGCTGATCAAAAAATTGGCTTACCTTGCTTCGCCTTAGACGCGATTCTGGATTTGGCAGCGGAAAAAAATGGTGTTAGGGTTTTTATGTTAGTGCGGGCTATTGAAGGAATAAAGCAGTGGAGCAAGGGGGCTTTGGCGTGGATGGCGGGGATCTGATTGAGATTTCCGGCAAGGTTAAGTGGTTCAATGCGGTGAAGGGCTTTGGTTTCGTCAGTCCGACCGACGATTCCGGCGATATCTTTCTGCACCTCTCCTGTTTGCGGCAGGTGGGCTATGAAACCCTGGATGAAGGGGTGACGCTGGTACTGGAAGTGGTCCGGCGGCCTAAGGGCATGCAGGCGGTTCGTATTATTTCTGTCGATACCAGCACTGCGCAGCCTTCTTCCGGCGGCATGGGTGGGGGTGCTCCGGCTGGTAATCGGCGCCCGCCGCGTGAGGATCGCGGCTTTGGCGGCGGGGATCGTTTTGGCGGTGGTGACCGCTTCGGTGATCGCGGCGGCCGGGGCGATCGCTTCGGTGGTGGTGGTGGCGACCGCTTTGGCGGTGGTGACCGCTTCGGTGGCGGCGACCGCTTCGGCGGCGGCGGTGATCGTGGCGGGGATCGTTTTGGTGGTGGCGACCGTTTCGGCGGTGGCGGCGACCGGGGCGGCCAGCGTTTCCCCTCCGTGGTGGCAACCGGCGAATTCTTCGAAGCCAAGGTGAAATGGTTCAACGCGGTGAAGGGCTACGGCTTTGTCTCGCGCGGTGACGGCGGCCAGGACATCTTCGTGCATATGGAAGTGTTGCGCCGCGAGGGCATCAACGAATTGCAGCCCGGCCAGTCGGTGCGGGTGCGGGTTGGCCAGGGTCCGAAAGGACCACAGGTGGCCGAGATCCGCATGAGCTGACCCCCGGCTTTCCGGGGAGCTATTGCTACAGAGCGCCGGTCGGGGCCATCCGACCGGCGTTTTTGTTTGTGCGGCAGACAGAGATCAGGCTCTGCGGATGGGCGGTAGCACGCGGTCCAGTTCCGGATTGTCCGGATAGCCGTTCAGCACCAGGATCACATCAACGGTATAGCCATCCTCGGCGAGCGGGAAATACACTCGCTCTGAATCGATGAATTCCCGGTCGCGGAACGGCAGCGCGAAACGGTCATAAAACGCCTGGCCGGTATCGGCCACCAGATTCATGTTGCGCAACACGCGGGCCAGCAATTGCGGCGAAGTGGCATCGGTTATGGTGACGCCGGTGAAATTATGCCCGATCAGGTCAACATGGTGGCTGCCCATCAGGCGATAACGGAATTCGCGGTCGTCCTTGGGGCCATGCACATCCACCAGCACGATGAACGGCAGCAGCACGCGCAGGTCGAGCGGATCAAGCTTGCGCCGGGATGGCAATTGCCCCGGCGGCGCAAGGCCGGCCAGATAATCCCGCATCCAGGCATAGCGCGGATGCAGGGAAGCATAAGGGATAGTCTGTTCCACCGGTTTCGGTATCACGCCGACACCTTTGCTGCTGCGTTACTCCGCAATCAAATTAAAGTTTAAGCCCCGGCTGCGTCATCAAATATCTCGCATTTTGTTGTAATTGAAAACATAAAAACACCAAATGCGATTATTTATGCATTCTTAAAGTAGAAAATCCTTATCCAACACTATGGTATCAGACATTGTCCCGGCAGATGATCCGGACTTTCCTTTTCAATCTCTACGCCCCTCACTCGTCATGCCCGGGTCTTCGCCCTCTGCTGTCCGGTTCAGGTTTTTGATCGTTGGCTGCGGCCAGAATTTACAACAAAGTCGTCATGGTCGGCGCAGGCCGACCATCCACGAGTAGCTTGTTTTCAGCCAGTTAAACAAAAAA
>DLGP01000071.1:151084-210355 GCA_002482765.1 Alphaproteobacteria bacterium UBA7691 | reverse complement strand
AATCAAACGTCATCCCGATCTAAACCATCCTGAGGCCAAGAATGCGACGGGCTTCCTCGGGCGTTGCCGGGCGGCGGCCATAATCGGCACAGAGCGCCGCAACCCGCGCCACCAATTCTGCATTGCTGCTGGCCAGCCGGCCATTGTCGAAACGGATATTGTCTTCCAGGCCGGTGCGGCAATGGCCGCCCATCTCCAGCGCCCAGTGATTCACTTCCAACTGATGCCGACCCAGGCCGGCAGCGGTCCAGGTTGCGTCCGGCATCAGCTTGTGCAGTTGCGCCACTTCAAATTCAAGAATCTCGCGCCGCGCCGGCAGCGCATTCTTCACGCCCATGACAAATTGCACATGCGCCGGCTCCGGGATCAGCCCTTCGCGCACCAGATCGGCGGCATTGTAGAGCATCGCCAGATCAAACACTTCCACTTCCGGCTTGACTTCGTAATCCTTCATCGTCTGCGCTAGGCCCTTGATGAAATCCGGCGGATTTTCATTCACAAAGGTGGGGAAATTCACCGAGCCGGTGGCCAATGACGCCATGTCGGGGCGATATTTCAGCATGCCGCCACGTTCCTCCAGTTTGCGCCCGCGCGCACCGGTGGAGAATTGCACAATCATGCCCGGGCAATGTTTTTCGATGCCCTGCTGCACGGCATGAAAACGCTCCGGATCGGATGACGAAGATTCATCATCGTTGCGCACATGAATATGCACCAGCGCGGCGCCGGCCTCATAAGCCTGCTGGCTGGATTCAACCTGCTCCGCCACCGTGACCGGCACAGCGGGCGTATCCTTCTTGCGCGGCACCGATCCGGTGATGGCCACTGTAATGATGCACGGTTCCATGTTTCCCACCTATTTTAGTTTTTTGATTCAATTCTGGCGCGGGCCAAAGCCGCCGCCGCCGCCGGTTTCTATTTCCACCAGATCGCCCGGTTGCAACACCAATTGCCCACTCGGCTCAATCGCCTTGCCGTTAATGGCGAAGCCGGCTGCGGCGCCCGCCTCGCCGCCAAGCAGGCCCGGCGCCGGTTTTTTGATGCGATTGACCATGAAAGATGAGATTGCCATGCCGTCGCCGCGCAGGCGGAAGGCAAAGCGGATGCCGTCGCCGCCATTCCGCGCACCACGACCACCGGAACCATGGCGGATTTCGCGGCATAACACTTCCAGCGGCGCCTGACTTTCCAGCACTTCAATCGGCGTGTTGGAAAGATTACTCGGGAAGCTGATGGCGGAAAGGCCATGATGGCGCGCACTGGCGCCGGCACCGGCACCGAGAAAGCCGGAAACCGAATAACGCCGGCCGCTGCCCAGGCCAGCCACCTGCATGTTGTTGGACGGCGAGCCAGGCGTGGCCTGCACCCGATCCGGCAGGGCCTGGGCCATGGCGCCCATGATCGCTGGCGGCAGCAGATGGCCGATCATGCCGCGTGCGCCGCAAGGCGCCGGCCGGGTTGGGTTGAGGATCGAGCCTTCCGGCGCCGAAATGCGGATTGGCAGAAAACTGCCTTCGTTATTTGGAATCCAGGGCGCAAACAACGCCTTCAGCGCGTAGGCGCTGTAGGCATAGGTGTAGTTCATCACCGTGTTGATGGCGAGATTCACCTGGGCGCTGGAGCCGGTGTAATCCACGCTCACTTCATCGCCCAACACCGTCACCTTGCAGGCAATGGTGATCACACCACCCGGCATTTCGGCCGGGCCATCATTCTGCACCACATATTCATAAACCCCATCGGGCGTAGCCCGGATGGCATCGCGCATCGCGGTTTCGGTGCGCTGGCAGACCTCGTCGGTCAATTTCTCAAAATCGATACCGGTTTCACCAAGCAGGCTGCAGAGCAATTCGCCCAAGGATGTGCAGCATGAAACCTGGGCCCAGATATCGCCCATAGTTTCATCCGGCAGCCGCACATTGGTCTGGATCATTTCCACCAGCACGTCATTCTGCACGCCGGCATGCAGGATACGCATCGGCGGAATCTGCAAGCCTTCCTCGAATAACTCGCGGTTGGCGGGATTACGCAACCGGCCGCCGATATCCGGCAGATGGCTGACCACGCCGGCAAAGCCGACAATCGCGCCCTTATGCACAATCGGCATTACCAGCGTGGCATCATTGAGATGCCCGGTGGCGAGCCAGGGATCGTTGGTGATGTAGGCATCGCCATCCCGCATGGTATCAATGCCGAATTTGGCGATGAAGCTGCGCACTGTTGCCGGTACGGTGGAGATGAAGGACGGAATGCTCTGCGAGGATTGCACCACATTGCGGCCACGCCGGTCCGTCAGCACCACGGCATAATCGTTGGCTTCACGCACCAGGGTGGAAAACGAGGTGCGCACGAAGGTGGCCGCCGCCTCGTCCACCATGCTGATCAGGCGGGTCCAGAGGATTTCCAGGGTGATCGGATCGATATTCTGCATGCTCACAGCCCCCGCAGCACAACTTCGAGCGTGCCGTCGCCAAGTACAGACACAGCGGCATCATAGGCCACCACCAGGGTCGATTCCGGCTCCACCACAACCAGCGGCCCGGCCAGCTTGCTGCCTGGCGCCAGGGCATGGCGATCATAAACCGGCACGCTGGCAAAACGCTTTTCGCCCGGCAGATAAAGCCGGCGGCTGCCACAGGCCACGGCTTCGGCATGGGGCGCGGCCTGCTGGGCGAAAGCATAACGCCGATGCCTTTGCTGGGATTGTGCCACCACGCGCCAGGTCACCACTTCCGGCCGCCCACCCGGCACCGGGCGTTTGAACAGGCGGATATATTCGCGCAGGAAAACCTCCTGCAACATGGCCTGGCTTAATTGCTCAAAGCTGCAATCGCCCAGATCAACTTCCACCTTGGCACCCTGGCCCTGATAGCGCATCTCGGCGCAAAGCCGCCACTGGATATCCGCCGCCGCCACACCAACATGCGACAAGTCGGCGGCAAGCGCATCGCGTGCCACGTCCAGCCGCTGGCGCAGATCGTTCCAGTCAATGCGCTCAACAGCTTCCAGCTTGGACCAGGATTGATCAGCACGACCGGGTGCTGCCAGGAAGCCAAGGCAGGAACCAACACCGGATGCCACCGGGCAGAGGATACGCGCGATGCGCAGCCGGCGCGCCACATCCACGGCATGCACCGGGCCGGCGCCACCGGTGGTGACAAGGGTGAAATGCCGGGCATCATGGCCGCGTTCGGCAATATGGGTGCGCGCCGCCGCTGCCATGTTTTCATTCACGATATCATGGATGCCCCAGGCCACGGTTTCGGCATTCATGCCACCGAGCCGCTGACCAAGCGCGGCCAAGGCCTGCTCGGCTTTTGCCAGGCTCAGTTTCATGCGGCCGCCGAGGAAATTGTCGGCATCAAGATGGCCCAGGAACAGATCGGAATCCGTCACGGTGGCATCCTTGCCGCCTAGATCGTAGCAGGCCGGGCCTGGTTCTGCGCTGGCACTATCGGGGCCGACCTGCAACAAACCCATGCTGCTGACCCGCGCAATACTGCCGCCGCCGGCGCCAATCTCGATCAGATCAATGCTGGGGCTAACCGCCGGCAGGCCGCTGCCTTTGCGGAAGCGCCGCACGCGGGCGAATTCAAATGTATGCGTGATGGCCGGTACACCATCCACGGCCACACAGGATTTTGCCGTGGTGCCACCCATGTCAAAAGCCAGGATATTCTTCACCTGATGAAGAGCGGCGCAATTGATCGCGCTCAGCACGCCGCCGGCCGGGCCGGATTCAAGCAGCCGGATCGGAAACCGCGCCGCCTGTTCGGCCTGGGTGAAGCCACCATTCGACACCATGATGTCGAGCCGCGCTTCCAGCCCCAGTTCGGTCAGGCGCCGGCTCAGCGCATTCATGTAATGCTCAACAATCGGCTGTACATAGGCATTCGCCGCCACGGTGGACATGCGTTCGTATTCGCCGATTTCGGCCGCCACTTCAGAGGAAATCGAAAAGCTGTGCTGTGGCAATGCCTGTTGCAGAAAATCCCGCACCCGGCGTTCATGCCGGCCATCAACACAGGCATGCAGGAAACACACCGCCACCGCAGCCACATCGGCCCGGGCCAGCTTGTCTGCCAAGGATTGCAAATCGGCTTCCGGCAAAGCCTGCCAGATATCGCCGTTCGGGCCGATGCGCTCGGCAACCGCAAAGCGTTGCTGCCGCTGCACCAGCGGATCGGGGAAGGAGATTTCGAGATCATAGGTGTCGTAGCGCGTCTCGCGCCGGATATCGAGCACATCCTCGGTGCCGGCAGTGACCACCAGGGCGGTGTTGACGCCCTTGCGCTCCAGCAATGTGTTGGTGATCAGCGTGGTGCCGTGCACCACACGATGCACCGCCCGGCTGCCGCCCACCACGCCAGCCGGCAATTGCGCCAGCAGCATTTCAATCACGCGCGCGATGCCCTGCCCCGGATCGGCCGGCGTGGTCAGCGCCTTGGCCACCCAGATCGTATCGCTGGCTGCTTCCAGCATCACACCATCGGTGAAGGTGCCGCCCACATCGACGGCGATTTGATAGGTCACGTCTTTGCCCTCATAACCATGCCGGCGGAGATGGTCATACTTTCCAGCAATGCCGGCGAAACAGGTATGCCATGTTGCAGGCGCTGCGCATATGTGGTGGCGGCGCGTTGGCCCGGCAGGCGCGGCGCGGTATCGGCGGCAGGCAGGCTGTGCTCGATACGGCCGGCCACGGCTTCAATGGCCTGCAAGGCGGCGCTGCGACCGGCGAAGCAGCCTGGATCAATGGCGAGAAAATTGTGGCTAGTGCCGCTTGGCTCCGGCCCCGGATCGTGCGGATTGCGCACCTGGAAACCCGGCCGGCCACCGGAAAGCCCGGCGCAGAGCAATTCGATTGCCAATGCCAGGGCATAACCCTTGGCACCAGCCATCGGCTGGATCGTGCCCAGCAGCGCTGCCTCGGCATCCGTGGTGGACTGGCCATCCTGATCCAGCGCCCAATCGGCGGGGATTTTCGCCTTGGCCTGCGCCGCCTTGCGGATGCGGCCGCGTGCCACCACGCTGGTGGCCATGTCGATCACAATCGGTGCTGCATCGCCACGCGGAAAGGCCATGGCCAGCGGATTGGTGCCCAGGATGGCTTCTCGCCCACCCCAGGGCGCCATGGTGGGCGCGGCATTGGACAATGCGATGCCGATCAGGCCCTGCCTTGCCGCCAGTTCAACATAAAAATTCGCCGCGCCAAAATGGCTGCTGTTACGCACCGCACAGGCGCCGATGCCCTGGGCCTGAGCCAGCCGCATCGCCTCGATCATCGCCTTATGCGCCGCCAGCACA
The DNA here is from genome assembly GCA_002482765.1 of Alphaproteobacteria bacterium UBA7691. Classification (GTDB taxonomy): domain Bacteria; phylum Pseudomonadota; class Alphaproteobacteria; order Ferrovibrionales; family Ferrovibrionaceae; genus Ferrovibrio. The sequence goes on along the minus strand of DLGP01000071.1, from coordinate 205,048 downwards.
CCAAAACCATTCATGGCATCCAGCACACTGGCCGCCGGGCCGGTTTGGCTCAATTGCATGATCGCATTCGGCAGGATCGAGTGTTCCAGCAAACGCCGCACATAAACCGGCAGATGCGCCAGACCATGCGAATCAATGCCATGCAATTGCGCTTCCACCAAGATACTGGCGGCAAGAACGGCATCTTCCGCTGCCATACCGGTAGCCGCCAGGATATCCGCTGCCAGCGCCTGCAATGGACCGGGCGCCACAACCGCCGCCGCCCGCAAGCCTGCCAGTTTCTCCGCCAGATCGCTCATGTTCAGCGCGGATAAACCGGGGTGAGCCAGCCGCGCTTGGCGGCATTCACGCCAGTGGTGGCATCAAAATAGGCCTGCTGCAATTGCATGGTGATCGGCCCGGGATTGCCGCTGCCAACCTGGATGCCATCCACATTCACCACCGGCACAACTTCCGCCGCCGAGCCGACCAGGAATAGCTCCTGTGCCGCATAAAGCTCGGTCTTGTCCATGGTGCGCTCCACCACTGGAATGCCCATATCGCGCGCCAGCTCCATCACGCTGTCGCGCGTGATGCTCTCCAGAATGCCGCTGGTCAGATCCGGTGTCACCAGCTTGCCATGCCGCACCATGAAGATGCAGGAACCCGGCCCTTCGGCGACATGGCCGGACTGGTTCATCAGGATCGCCTCGTCGTAACCATCCTGCTTGGCCTGATAACGTGCCAGGCGGCTGTTGACATAATTGCCGCCGCATTTGATGCGCGGCGGCATGGCCGAATCAGACAGGCGCAGCCAGGCACTGACCTGGCAGCGGATGCCCTTGTTTACATTCTTGTTGCGCGCCTTTTCCAGCGCCGAGATCGAATAACTGACCGGGCCGCGCACATCCTGTTCGCCCATGCCATCCAGATAGGCGATGGTGCGGATATGCACCGCTTCCTCGGCCTTGTTCCGGCGCAGCAATTCCAGCGTATTGGCATTGATATCCGCCGGTGAGAAAGGTGCATCAAAGCGCAGCAGCTTCATCGATTGAAACAGCCGCTCGGTATGCTCTTCCAGGCGGAACACATACATCTGCCGCTCTTCGGCATTCCAATAGCCGCGCAGGCCCTCAAAAACCGAGAGGCCATATTTCACCGCCGGCGACATCACATGCGTTGTCGCCTCGGCATATTTCACCAGCTTGCCGTTCTGCACCATGAATTCAGGTAGAATCTTCGACATCATCGCCTCTCGAACAGGAATTACACACTCAGATCAATTTGAAACGTGCCACGGCCAGATCGCCTTCCTGGCCGATCTCCAGGCAGACCGGCGCATGCAATGAAAGCTTACGGCCCGCATCGCCATTGACGATATTGGTCAGCAGCCGCGGCCCCTCATCCAGTTCCACCAGGGTCACGTCATAGGGAATGCGATGCTTGAAGGCATCGTTATAGGCGACGTGATAGATCACCCAGCTGACAATGCGACCGCGCCCGCCGGCCGGCTGCCAGGCCACATCGCGCTTGAGGCAGCAGGGGCAGGCTTCGCGTGCCGGCAGCCAGCGATGGCCGCAGCTTTGGCATTGCTGATACAGCAGCTGGCCGGCCTTGAGGCCTTCCCAGAACGGCGCGCTGAGCGGCGTGATATCGGGCTGCGGGAAGCTCATGCGGCGGCTCCCAGAATCAGGGTGGCATGGGTGTGCATCGTGCCGCCCTGGTTGCTGACCAGGCAGTGGCGCGCCTTGGGGATTTGCAGCACGGCATCGCCGCGCATCTGCCGCACGCCCTCGATCACCAATTGCAGGCCCGGTGTGCCGGTTTCCGATAGCAGGCCGCCGCTGGTATTGCACGGCAGGTCGCCATCCAGCGCTAGGCCGCCAGCCGCAGCAAAAGCAGCGGCCTGACCGGGGGCAAAGAAGCCGTAATCTTCCAGTGTCAGCAGCGGTGTGACCGTGAAACAATCATATAACTGCGCCACATCGATATCCTTGCGCGCGATGCCGGCCATGCGGAAGGCGATATCGGCTGAAACCGACGCCTTGGTGCTGGTCAGCGAGGGGCGCAGCTGCACATCCCAAGATTCCTGGCCCTGGCCGAAGCCGAGGATCGGCACCGCCTTGTCGATGCCGAGCGAGCGGGCATGCTGGCGCGACATCACAACAACCGCAGCAGCGCCATCGGAAAGCAGGCAGCAATCATCACGCCGCAACGGTTCCACCACAAAAGGCGAGGCCATGTAATCATCCAGCGTGATTGCCTGGCGCAGATGCGCCTGCGGATTACGCGCGCCATTGGCACGGAAGGCCACCGCCACGGCGCCGAAACATTCATCGGCCAGATTAAATTCCTGACGATAACGCTGATGCACCATGGCATAGCCGGCCGCCGTGGAATACCAGCCATAAACTGCATCATCGCCACGCGGGCGCTGATACACGCTGCGGCTGCCGGTGCGCGGCGTGTCGCCATAGCAGATGATCGCCACCTGCATCAGCCCGGCCTCAATCGCCATGGCGGCATAGCTGATCAGGCCGATATTGGCGGCGCCACCCTGATCCAGCGAAGCGCCGATATTGGGCCGCAGCCCCAAAGCCTCGGCTACTTTCTGGCCATAGAGAAAAGATGGCTCGGCATTGGCCATCTTGACCAGGACGCCATCAACCAGTTGCTTGTCGATGCCGGCATCATTCAGGGCATTGGCACAGGCTTCCACAATCAGCGACACCCGGTCGCGGCCTGGATGTTTGCCATAAGCGGTGTTGCCGATGCCGGCAATCACGGCAGTGCCGGAGATCATAGCACGCCCCCCTGCTGCAAAAGCTGCATCTCTGCGGCCGCCACACCAAGCTCGGCATAGATCGCGGCATTATCGGCGGCATATTCCGGGCTGGGGCGATAAGCCGGCTGACCCAGGCCGAGATAGTGCAGCGGGCTATGGTTCACGGTGATCGGGCCATAATTCGGATGGTCAATTTCCAGCAAGGTGCCGCGCGCATGCATATGCGGATCGCGGATCACTTCATGCAGATCGCGCACCGGGGAAGACGGCACGCGGAATTGCACCAGGCGTTCAAACAGCGCATCACGCTGGAAGCCGGCGCTCCACTGCGCCACCATGGCATCCACATCCTCCATATGCGCCACACGCTGGCGCATGCTGGCCAGATGCTCGGCCTGTTTCAGTTCCGGCCGTTCCATGGCATCCAGCAGGGCATGCCAATGCTTGTCGCTGTTGCAGATGATCGCGATATGGCCGTCACTGGTGGGGTAGACATTGTAGGGGCAGAGCGACAGGCCGCCATGGCGATTTCCGGTGCGCAGCGGAATATCGTCGCGCTCGCCATAGGTCATGCCGATGCTGGATGCCAGGGTGGGATACACCGTTTCCAGCATCGCCACATCAATCGCCACACCCTTGCCGGTGCGGGCGCGGCGCAGCAGCGCCGTTACCATGGCGCCATAAAGATGCACACCGCCCAGGAAATCGCACAAAGCGGCACCGGAACGTACCGGCGGATTTTCCGGGAAGCCGGTGGTGCTCATCACACCCGACATGCCCTGCACGGTCAAATCCATCGCCGGATAATCGCGATATGGCCCGGATGCGCCATAGCCGCTGCCGCTGGCAAACACGATGGCTTCATTCTGTGCGCGTAAGGCCGGGTAATCCAGGCCAAGCCGTGCCATCACGCCGGGGGCATAATTTTCCACCACCACATCGGCGGTTTTCACCAGATCGAGAAACAATTCTCGGCCACGCGGCGCTTTCAGATTTAGTGAGACGGATTTTTTGTTGGCATTCAACATAGCAAACGGCACGCCGGCGCCACTGCGGGCATCGCGGCGACGCAGGAATTCACCGCCCGGCGGTTCCACCTTGATCACTTCGGCGCCAGCCATTGCCATCAGGAAAGTGGCATAGGGGCCGTTATAAATCTGCGTCAGATCCAGCACACGAAAGCCGGCAAGCGGCAGTTCCTGTCCGGTATACTCGGTGATCCGGCTCATCGGCTCAGCGCCCGGTGAATTTCGGCTTGCGCTTCTCGGCGAAGGCAGCCTTGGCGAGGGCGGTATCCTCGGAATGATGCAGGATGCGGTTGGTAAGCTGTTCCATACGCAGCCCGGTGGCCAGATCCATGTGCCGCGACCGGATCGCCAGTTCCTTGGCCGCCTGCAATGCCAGCGGTGCATTGGCGCCAATGCGGTCGGCATACTCCTTGGCTGCGTTCGGCAGATCGGCCAGCGGCACGATCTTGTTGATCAGGCCCCAGCGCAACGCGGTTTGCGCATCGATGCTGTCGCCGGTCAGCAGCATCTCCATGGCAATGGCATAAGGCAATTGCTGCATGATGCGCTGCGTGCCGCCATTGGCGGCGATGATGCCGCGCTTCACTTCGGCCAGGCTGAAAATCGCAGTCTCGGCCGCCACGCGGATATCGGTGGCCAGCAGCAGGGTCATGCCGCCGCCAACACAAACGCCGTTCACCGCCGCAATGATCGGCTTCCAGATTTCCAGGCCGCGATTGAGCAGCTGGCCTTTTTGGGTCAGCCACAATTCGGCCAGTTCAGCCTCGCGGCCGACCCAGGATTTCAGATCGGCGCCGGCACAGAAAGCCTTGTCGCCGGCCCCGGTTATCACCGCCACGCGGATTTCCGGATCGTCGCGCACCTGCATCCAGCAGCGCGACAGGCCGTCGTAATGTTCGGCATCCAGCGCATTGCGGCGCTCCGGCCGGTTGATGGTGATGGTGGCAACACCATCTTCAACAACAAAATCGATCGACATCGGCTCTCTCCTGCTCAGGCCGCGCCGGATAGCAGCGCGCGCGCCACCACCATGCGCTGCACTTCGGATGGCCCCTCGCCGATGCGCTTGATGCGCAATTCGCGATACCAGCGTTCCAGCGGCAATTCCTTGGCAATGCCCAGCGCGCCGAACATCTGCACGCAACGATCCACCACGCGCCAGGCGGTTTCGGTGGCCGTCACCTTGGCGATGGAAGCCTCAAGCTTGATGTCGTAGCCCAGGTCGCCCTGCCAGGCGGCCTGGTAGACCAGCAGGCGCGCCGCGCGCAATTCCATTTCGGAATCGGCAATCATCCACTGGATCGACTGGCGGTCGGCCAGCTTGGTGCGAAAGGTGGAGCGCTGCTTGACCCAGGCAATCGCCATTTCCAGCGCTTCCTGCGCCACGCCGATCACGCCGGCGGCATAGGGCACGCGGGCATGCACCAGCCATTTCTGGCAAACGGCAAAACCTTCGCCTTCTTCGCCCAGCCGGTTCTCGACGGGAATCTCCACATCGTTGAAATGCACTTCAAACGGCTCATACGAGCGGATCACCGGGATCGGCTTCACGCTGATGCCCGGCACATGGCGGTCAACGATGAAGCAACTGATACCGCCGCGATCACCGGCCTCGCCGGTGCGGGCAAAGACCAGGCCCCATTCCGCCTTGTCGGCGGCAGTGATCCACAGCTTGGTGCCATTGAGGATGTAGCTATCGCCCTTGCGCACTGCCCGGGTGCTGATCGAGCGCGCCGGATCGGAGCCGCCGGAGGCTTCCGAAATCGCCACGAAGCTTTTTTTGCCGGCCTTGATGCCGGCCACGCCATAACGCTCGATCTGCTGTGCATTGCCAAGCCAGATCACGCTGGGCGGATCGATGCCGAAAGCCCCGCAGGCCGGCACATAGGCGCCCATCTTGCAGCGCGCCGCTTCTTCCGCCACCAGCACCTGCGCCAGCAGGCCCAGGCCGCCGCCGCCATATTCAGCCGGCGAGGCCAGGCACCACAGGCCAAGCGCCTGCGCCTTGGCCTGCAAGGCGGCAAGCTGATCCTGCGGCAGGGCATGGCAATCATGCGGCTGGCGATCCTCTATCGGTCGCACTTCCTCACGCATGAAACGCCGCACCGTATCGCGCAGCAGCACCAGCTCATCCGGCAATTGCCAGCTACCCAACGGCAAACCCGCAGCCTCGGCCATCTCGACTACCCCCAACCAGCTTTCTTGCGCTTTGAAACCGTATTATTGGAACTATGTTTTATATAAAGAACCATCATATCGCAATATGATTTTTTCTATATCCAGCTTATCAAAATCTGCCCTGCATTGGATAATTCACCTAAGATATTGAAAAGAAATATATTAATCCTGCATGGCGGCATTCGCAGACATTGCTTACGCCCTTCTTTGGCGCAACCTGGAGGCTGTTTCGCTGTTTAAGAAGTAACAATTGTATCGTATTATGAACCATTCATTTGACATAGGCGCAGAATTGACCTAGCAAACCCTGGAGAGACCCAACCCGGAACCGCGAGTCGCCCGATGAGCACCACGCTGCGCAAAAGCCTGAGAATTCTTGAGGTGCTGGCCACCTCGGAAACGCCGCGCGGCATTTCCGAGCTGTCGCGCGAGATCAAGATGAACAAAAGCGCGGTCCAGCGCATTTTCCAGACCCTGGCGGAAGAGGGCTATATCGAGAAGGCACCCGGCACCAGCCGCTACAAATCCACCCTGCGGCTGTGGGAATTAGGCGCCAGCGTGATTGCGCAGAATGAAACCCGGCGGCTGATCCGCCCGATCCTGCGGTATGCCGCCAAGGTTTCCAGCCTGACCTGCTATTTCGCCTGGGCCGATTTCCCTGACATCATCTACCTCGACAAGGTGGAAGGCGAAAAAGGCCGGCCGAATTCCTCCGATCCGGGCCAGCGCTCGCCGATGTATGCCGCCGCTTCCGGCCGCGCCATCCTGGCTTTCCTCGGCGACGACAAGATCGCCCAGATACTGAAGCTGATCGAAGCGCGCCCTGAGATTCGCGATTCCGGCGATTACACCAATCTCGATGTCGAATTCGCGCTGATCCGAGAACGCCATTATGCCACCTCGGAACGCGGCTCCAGTTCACGCATCAGCAGCGTGGCAGCACCAGTCTGGGGCAGCGGCGCATTGCCGGTCGGTTCGATTGTGCTGACCAGCGATGCCGCCACATTGCCGCGCGCGGATTTTGACCGTGTAGGTTCGGTGGCGGTCTCGATTGCCGAACAGGCCAGCCGCGTGCTGGGCGGCGGCTTCCCGGCCTCGGCCTCGGAAGCGCCCTAAGACTGCGCCAGGGTGACAAATTTGGCATTGAGATAGGCTTCCATCGCCTCTATGCCGCCTTCCGAGCCATAGCCGGAATCCTTCACGCCACCAAACGGCGCTTCCGGCAGGGCCAAACCATGGTGGTTGATCGACACCATGCCGCTGTCAAAGCCGGCCGCCAAAGCCGCTGTATTGGCATTCGAGCGGGTATAGGCATAGGCCGCCAAGCCAAAAGGCAGCCGGTTGGCCTCGGCCAAAGCCGCATCCAGATCGCCGAAGCGCAGGATCGGCGCCAGCGGGCCAAACGGTTCCTCGTTCATGATGCGGGCATCCAGCGGCACATCGGTCAGCACGGTGGGTTCAAAGAAATTGCCCGCATTGCCGATGCGCTTGCCGCCGGTTTCAAGCCTGGCACCTTTTGCCACGGCATCAGCAACAAACATTTCCATTGCCAATACGCGGCGCTCATTGGCCAAAGGCCCCATAGTGGTGTGCGGATCGGTGCCATCGCCAACCCTGAGCCCCTTGGCAATACGCACAAAGCCGGCCAGGAATTGGTCATAGACTTTCTCATGCACCAGAAACCGCGTCGGCGAGGTGCAGACTTGGCCGGCATTGCGGAATTTTGCCGCGCCGAGCAGGGCCACGGCACGTTCGATATCGGCATCGTCGCAGATAATGGCCGGCGAATGGCCGCCGAGTTCCATGGTGATACGTTTCATATGCTGGCCGGCCAGCATCGAGAGATGCTTGCCTACCGGGGTGGAGCCGGTGAAGGTGATCTTGCGGATCACTGGATGCGGGATCAGGTATTCCGAAATTTCTGAGGGAATGCCATAGACCAGCTGCACCACACCTGCCGGCACGCCGGCATCGAGATAGGCTTGCACCAGGGCAGCGCAGGCAGCCGGGGTTTCTTCCGGGCCCTTCAGGATGATCGAGCAGCCGGCGGCCAAAGCCGCCGAAACCTTGCGCACCGCCTGGTTGATCGGGAAATTCCACGGCGTGAATGCCGCCACCGGACCCACCGGTTCCTTGATCACTAATTGCTGCACGCCGGGCAACCGCGCCGGGATTATGCGGCCATAGGTGCGGCGCGCTTCCTCGGCGAACCAATCAACAATATCGCCCGCCGCCTGGGCTTCCATCCGCGCCTCGGCCAGCGGCTTGCCTTGTTCCAGGGTCAGGTTCTGCGCGATGCCTTCGGCCCGCGCACGCAACAGATCGGCCGCCTTGCGCAAAATCCTGTAGCGCTCATAACCCGATACTCTTTTCCAAAGCTGGAAGCCGGCTTCGGCAGCGGCCAGGGCGCGATCCAGATCGGCTTTCTCGGCCTTGGCAACATGACCGATAATTTCGCCGGTGGCCGGATTGAGCACCGGCAGGCTGGCGTCGGCCGCACCGCCGCACCATTGGCCGGCGATCTGCAATTGAATATCCGCATACATGCCGGCCACTCCCCTGTAATTTCAGCGTACGCCGCGCGCCGAGCCGCCATCCACCAGGATGCTCTGGCCGGTGATGCCACCGGCTGCATCGGAAATCAGGAAAGCCACGGTTTCGGCAATTTCGTTCAGCTTCACGGCGCGGCCGAGCGGCAATTGCTGCAACGCCGCTTCCGGCACCGGCCAATTCTCCACCAGCCCCGGCAGCAGGCAGTTCATGCGGATGCCGGCGCGGCCATAACGATCAGCAAACAGCTTGGCAAAGGCATGCAGGCCGAGCCGCAGCACACTGGTGGGATAAGTGGTTTTCGGCTCCACCGCGATCTTGGAGGAAATCGCCACGAAAGCGCCGCCGCCCTGACGCATCATGATCGGCGTCACCAGCCGGGCCAGGCGGATCACGTTCATCACATACATATCCAGCGCCGCATGCCAATCGGCATCATCGATATCAAGCAGATGGCCGGGTGAATCCGGGCCATAGGCCGGCCCGACCTTTACATCCGTCAACCCAGGGCCATGGCCGGTATTGGCTACCACGGCATCGATGCGGCCGGTCTTTTCCATCGCCAGATCCACCAAAGCCGCCAGATCGGCGGTTTCAGTGACCGAGCCGCGCCGGGCAAAGCCGCCCAGTTCGGCGGCCAAAGTTTCACATTCGGCCGAGGTGGACATCAGCACCACGCGCCAGCCCTTGGCGGCCAGCATACGCGCGCAAGCGCCGCCGATGCCGCGGCTGGCGGCGGTGACAATCACGGTCTTCTGCTCTGACATTGAGATGCTCCTCCCGGAAAACAGACTGGACTAGCGGCCGCCCTGGCCCACACGCATCTTCCGCTCCAGATAGGCGCCATAGCGCGAGAGCGTGAAGGAGAGCGTGAAATAGATCAGCGATACGAAGATGTAGACCTCGGTGTAGTATTCCTGCCACTTGCCGGTCTGGAAGGCGGCATTGCCCGATGCGGTCAGTTCGAACATGCCGACGATGATCAGCACCGAGGTTTCCTTCAGCGTTATCACCATATGATTGATGGTGGCCGGCAGCGCGGTGCGCAAAGCCTGCGGCAGCACAATCAGGAAGCGGCATTGCCAATAGCCAAGACCCAGCGCGGCGGCGGCATCATATTGCCCCGGCCCCACCGCCTGCATGCCGCCGGTTACAATCATGGCGTAGTAGCAGGCGAAGAACACCGCAAAGCCGGCAATGACGCGATAGAGCGTATCGGGATTGAGCCAGCCCGGCAGGATGAAGGGCGCGAACAAAGCCGCACAGAACACCACGGTGAGAATCGGGATCGAGCGCACAAAATCGATCAGCAGCGTGATGACATGGCGGATCGCCGGCAGATCGGATTGCCGCGCCAGGGCAAACAGGATGCCAAGCGGCACGCCGATGATGACCGTGGAGAGATAGACATAGAGCGTCAGCGCCAGGCCACCCCATTTATCGGTGGTCACCGGCAGCAGGCCGAACAGGCCGCCACGCATCAGCAGAATGAACAAGGCGGCGCCGCAAAGCCAGATCAGCACCAGACGCCGGGCCTGCCAGAAATACGGCACGCAGCTTAAACCGACGATGCTCAAGGCCACCAGGCAGGCCAAGGCCGAACGCCAGTGTTCATCATAGGGATAAAGGCCAAACAGGATCAGCCGCCAGCGCGCCTGGATCACGGCCCAGCAAGCGCCGCTGATTTCGGCGCATTGCCCTTCCTGCGCCTCGGTCCACAAACTGTCGATGAACGCCCAGCGCAGGATATGGCCCAGCGCCAGCAGGATCAGCGCCAGCACGGTCAGGGTGATCAGGCTGTTGCCGATACTGCCAAAAAGCTGCTGGCGCAACGAAGGCAGTGTTGAGGTGGGGGCGAGTGAAGCAGCCATGATCCTAGCGCCCCACCGGCTTGGCCTGGCGCCGCAGCAGGCGACTTAGCCAGGAAGCGGCGGGCGCCCCTGCGCCATGGCCCTTCAGCGCAAAATGCTGATTGAGAAAATGCATGGCGCGGGCGATCACATAATTGATCATCAGATAGCCGCCCATCATCAGCGCCAGCAATTCGATGGTTTGGCCGGCATGGTTGATACTGGTGGAAACCACCGAAAACAGGTCGGCATAGCCGATAGCGGCGCCCAGCGAGGTCACCTTCATGGTGATCAGGAACTGGTTGCTCAAGGGCGGCAACGCGCTGCGCATCGCCAGCGGCAGCCGGATATTCCAGTGGATGGTCGATTCCCTGAGGCCAAGCGCACGCGCCGCCTCGATCTGGCCCTTATCCACCGCCAGCAGGCCACCGCGCACGATCTCGGCCACATAGGCGCTGGAATAGATCGTGATGGCCACGAACAGCGCTAGGAATTCCACCGGCAGGCGATGCCCGCCGCGAAAGCCGAAACCTTGCAGCACCGGGAATTGCAGCGAAAACGGATTGCCCTGCCAGAGCAGATACAGCACAGCAAGCCCGGCAACAGCCAGCAAAGCCTGCGGCCGGCGCCGCTTGAACGCCAGCCAGAGCGCCGCCAATGCCAGCAACAGCAGGCCGATCAGCAGCAGGCCCTGCCCGGCCTCGATCTGCACTTTGGGGAAATACAGGCCACGATTGCTGGCGAAGAACACCCCGCCGAAAGATAAAGCCTGCCGCTCCATCGGCGCATGCTTGAATACTTCATACCAGAAATAAATCTGCATGATGACTGGCACATTGCGCAGCAGATCAACATAAGCCGTGCAGATCAGGCGCAGCATCGGATTGGTGGAAAGCCTGAGCAGGCCGATGCTGCTGCCGATCACAGTGGCGCAAAGGATGCAGAGCAGGCCAAGTGCCAGGGTATTCACCACCCCCATCAGGATGGTCCACCAATAGGGGTCGTTCAGCCCCTGCTCCAGCATGGCGACGGAAAGCCGCCAGCCGGTGGCACGCCAGAGAAAATCCCAGCCATAAGCCATGCCCTGGCGCACCAGGTTGGCATAAACATTGGCCAGCGAGCTTGCCACCAGCAACAACACGGCGCCGAGAAACAGGCCCTGTAGCAGATAGCGGCGAAGCTGCCGGTTGAACCAAAGGCTGCGCACCATATTCCAGATCAACTCCACTGTACCTATGGTGCGCATCCTCAAGCCTCAGTCGAATACCGGCGCGTACAACACGCCGCCATCTTTCCACAGCTTGGTCAAGCCCCGGGTCAGCTTGTATGGCGACTGGCTGCCAAGATTACGCTCAAAAATCTCGCCGTAATTGCCGACATGCTTCACCACATCATAGGCCCAGGTGTCACGCAGGCCGATACCCTTGCCAAGGCCGGGCAGCTTGCCCATCAGGCGGGCAATGCGCGGGTCCTTGTCTTCCTTCATCTTCTCGATATTGGCGCTGGTGATACCCAGTTCCTCGGCCTCGATCAGCGCCGCAATCACCCAGTTGACCAGGATCAGGAACTTCTCGTCGCCCTGACGCACCACGGCCGAAACCGGCTCATTGGTCAGCACTTCCGGCAGCACCATATGCGGCGAGGCATCATTGGCGCGGCGCGCGCCAAACACCGCCAGGGTCGGACCCCAGCCGGCAATGGTGTCGCAACGGCCGCCGATATAGGCAGCGCGCGCATCCTCGGTCTTCTCGAAGGGCAGCATGGTGAAGGTCAGGTTCTTCGAGGCCAGGTAATCAGCGGCCAGGCGCTCGGTGGTGGTGCCGGCCGGCACGCAGACGGTGGCGCCATTCAACTGCGTGGCGGTGGCCACATTGGCGCTTTTCTTGATCATGAACTGGGTGCCGCCGAAGAAATACGGCAGCGTGAACTGGAAACCGAGCACGGAATTGCGCTGCAAGGTCCAGCTGGTGTGATTGACCACGATATCAACACTGCCGGATTGCAGGGCGGGGAAACGCTGCGGCCAGCTCAGCGGCACAAAATTGGCCTTGTCCGGGCTGCCGAGAATGGCGGTGGCAACCGAGCGGCAGATATCGGAATCAAAGCCGTGCCAGCGGCCCTTGTCATCCAATTCAAAGAAACCGGGCGAGCCGCCGGCGATGGTGCTGCATTGCAAAGCACCGCGCTGCTTGATGGCTTCCAAAGTGGCGCCCTGGCCTGTCGGGGCCGCGCCCGGAGCCGCGCCCGGAGCCGCGCCCTGGGCCACGGCCTGTGAGGCAAGCCCGAACAGGGCCAACCCGCAAATTAAAGCGATATTGAATTTCATACCGAACCCCTCCGTTGCCCTGTTTCTTTATCGGCCCTGAAGCCTGCAAAATTTGTAGGTTAAAAAATATAATAGGTCAATATAAAATATTTTATATCGTATATTGATACAATCTATAACCACCCCATAACCCTCCAAACAAACATGCCACCCGGTTGGGTGGCATGTGGTCGCAACAGGCTTATGCGAAACGATCAGGGCCGCGAACGGGTGAACCGCAGCACATTCCATGGGCTGGGCAACGGCCCCACCGGCACATCAATGATGGTGGGCTGACCGGCATTGAAAGCCTGGCGCAAAGCCAGCCGCAATTCCTCCGGCGTTGTGGCACGCAGGCCCAGCGCGCCGAAACTTTCCGCAAGCTTAACGAAATCCGGATTGTTCAGATTGGTGGCGATGCGGCGATTGCCAAAATCCTCGGTCTGCGTGCGCAGCACATTGCCGAAGGCGCCGTCATTCATCAGCACCACCACAATCGGGATACGATGCTGCACGGCGGTGGCCAGTTCCTGCACATTGAACATGAAGCCGCCATCGCCACTGACCGCTACCACCGGCACATCCGGCCGTGCCGCCTTGGCGCCAAGCGCCGTGGCCAGGCCCCAGCCCAGCGTGCCCTGATAACCCGGGGTGATGAAACTGCGCGGCTGGTAAATCGGGAAAGCCAGCCGGCTGACATAGCCGAGCTGGGTCAGTTCATCAACGAAGATGCCGTCTTCCGGCAATTCCGCCCGGATCGCTGCCAGGAAGGCGATCTGCGGCTTGCATTGCGCCCAATCGGCATCCGAAACCGCGCGCATGCGCTGCACCTCTTCAGCGCGCGACGGCCGCTTGGCACTGAGCTTTGCCAGTTCATCGGCCAAGGCTTCCAGCACCCGGCGCGCATCGCCAACAATGCCGACACTGGCCGGCCGCACCCGGTTCAGCTCGTCGGCATCGGCATCAATGCGCACGATCTTGATCTTGTCGTCGAGGCCCCATTGCAATTGCTGCAATTGCAGCCGGGTGCCAACCGCCAGCACCACATCGGCATCACGCCAGAAGCGGTGGCCGACGGCACTGTTGACACTGAGCGGATGCCGGCTATCCAGCACGCCGCGCCCGGTGCGATGGCTTGATACCGGCGCTTGCAGGATTTCCGCCACGCTGCGCACCGCCGCACTGGCATCCAGCGCACCGCCGCCGACAATCATCAGCGGGCGTTCGGCAGCCGCCAACAACTTGGCCGCCGCTTTCACGGCATCAATATCCAGCGGCGCTTCCAGCTTTTCGGCAGCCGGCAGCAATTGCACCGGCGCACGGCGCGGCCACACATCCAGCGGCGCTTCCAACGCCACCGGGCGCGGCCGGCCGCTGGACATCTCGGCAAAAGCCCGGTTCACCTTGGTCGGGCCTTCATGCGGCGCATTGATACGTTCGGCCGATTTGGTCAGCGAACGCAGCAGGCCAAGCTGATCCGGGATTTCATGCAACAGGCCCAGGCCGCGCCCGATGGCATTCGATGCAATCTGCCCGGTCAAAGCCAGCACCGGCGCATTCAGCGCATAGGCGGTGCAGATCGCCGCCGTGGCATTCAGGATGCCAGGCCCCGGCACCACGGTGAAAACCTGCGGCTTGCCGGTAGCAAGCGCAGCACCCAGCGCCATATAGGCAGCGCCCTGTTCATGCCGGGTATGAATCAGCCGCAGCTTGTCGGTGGCGCCGGCCAGGGCATCAAACAGATAATCATTCTGCACGCCGGGCAAGGCATAGATGGTGTTTATGCCGTTGCGGACGATCTGGCTCACCACGGCTTCGGCGGTGGTCATTGCCGCCGGCGGCGGGGCATCATTACTGGTCACATCACACTCCCTGAAACGCGCCCCGCCGGTCTTGGCGGCTGGGTCAGATGATCTGGCTGAGAAAAGCCTTGCTGCGCGCATGGCGCGGGTTGGAAAAGAATTCCTCGGGCGGCGCCGCTTCCACGATGCGGCCGGCATCCATGAACACCACCCGGTCTGCCACCTGGCGCGCGAAGCCCATCTCATGGGTAACGCACAGCATGGTCATGCCGTCTTCGGCCAGCTCGATCATGGTATCGAGCACTTCCTTGACCATTTCCGGATCAAGCGCCGAGGTCGGTTCGTCAAACAGCATGATATTCGGGTTCATCGCCAGGGCACGGGCAATGGCGACGCGCTGCTGCTGGCCGCCGGAAAGCTGGCCGGGATATTTCTGCGCCTGTTCCGGGATACGCACCCGTTCGAGATAGCGCATCGCCAGGCTTTCAGCTTCCTTGCGCGTCAGGCCCAGCACCTTGATCGGCGCCAGCATACAATTCTGCTGCACCGTCAGATGCGGAAACAGGTTGAAGCTCTGAAACACCATACCGACATGGCGCCGGATATCCTCGATATTGCGGCTATCCTGGTTCAATTCCACGCCGCTGACCCTGATCTGGCCCTGCTGGTGTTCCTCCAGCCGGTTGATACAGCGGATCAGCGTGGATTTACCCGAACCCGAAGGGCCGCAGATGACGATCCGTTCGCCCCGGCGCACATCCAGATCGATATCGTGCAGCACCTGGTAATCGCCATACCATTTGCTGACCGCCATCATCTCGACCGCCGGCGCGGCCTGGCTGGCATCCTGCTGAATCATGGCTGCCTCTAGCGCAGCGCGATCACGGCGATTTCCACCTTCGCCGTGGCAGAGACCAGCTTTGCTTCCACCGTGGCCCGCGCCGGGGTGTGACCGGGCGGCACCCAGGCATCCCAGGCGCGGTTCATCTCGGCGAATTCGCTGATATCGGCCAGCCAGACTGTGGCGCTGAGGATCTTTGTCTTGTCGCTGCCGGCTGCCGCCAGCGAGGCATCCAGCGCAGCCAGGATTTCCACGGTCTGGCCATAGGCATCCTTGGTCTTGTCGGCAGCCACCTCGCCACAGGTGAACACCATCTGGTCAGTATAGGTGGCCTTGCTCATGCGCGGGCCGGCGCCAATGCGGTTGATGGTCATGACAAATCCCCGCTTCAGCTTTTGGCGCCCGGCAGCGCATCCACCGGCACGGTATAGTTCAGCGGCATGCGGCCGCCATCGATGTACAGCACCTGGCCGGTGACATAAGAGGCGTCGTCGCTGGCCAGGAAGGAGACCACACTGGCCACTTCCTCCGGCTCGCCACAGCGGCCCATCGGCGTGCGCGACAGGATGCGGCGATAGGATTCCTCGTTGGACAACACGCCGTTGCGGGTCAGGTCGGTCAGGATGGTGCCTGGCCCCACTGCGTTGACACGCACATTCTGCTTGGCCAGCGCCACCGCGAAGATGCGGCTCATCTGATTGATGCCGGCCTTGGAAATGCCATAAGGCACATTGGTCGGGATGGTCAGGATGGCCTGCATCGACGACATGTTGACAATGGCGCCGCCACCCTGGGCTGCCATCACACGGGCGGCCTCCTGGGTGCCGTAGAAAGTGCCGTTCAGGTTCACCCCCATCACATGGGTGTATTCCTCATCGGTCAGGTCGAGCACGGATTTCGACACCGTGATGCCGGCATTATTCACCATGATGTCGAGCCGGCCGGATTGCGCCACAGCGGCTGCCACCACAGCCGCCACATCGGCACGTTTGGAGACATCGCAGGCCATCGCAAAAGCGGTCTTGCCCGCCGGATCGAGCCGGGCGGCAGCTTCGGCCACCTTTTCTGCCTTCAGATCCGCCAGCCAGACCGTGGCGCCTTCCTGGTGCAGCCGCTCGGCACAGGCAAAGCCGATGCCCTGCGCCGCACCGGTGACAATCGCTATCTTGTTGGCGTGCTTCATACAGAGATTCCCCTTATCGATACTGCCCCGGCCAGCGGGCCAATCAGTGTTGGAATCAGTACAATGCAGGATATAAAAGGTCAATATAAGATTTATCGTATCTAATATAGATACGAATATGCGGCATTTTCGACCGATGCTATTACCGGCTGAAGCTTTTCAAGAGTTGAAACGGCTTATTCGGCGCTCAGGCGATAGCCCACACCCGGCTCGGTCAGCAGCAATTGTGGCCGGGCCGGATCGGCCTCGATCTTCTGCCGCAACTGGCGGGCAAAAACCCGCAGATATTGCACATCATGCTCATGCGCCTGGCCCCAGACATGGCGCAAGATGAATTGATGCGTCAGCACCTTGCCGGCATGCTGCACCAGCAGCCGCAGCAGGTCATATTCCTTGGGCGACAGTTTCACCGCTTCGCCATGCAGGCTGACCAGGCGTTTTTCCAGATCGACCCGCAAGCCGCCAGTGGCAAAAACCGGCTGGCCGCTGGTTGCCCCCACCATATGGCGCAATGCCGCGCGGATGCGGGCCAGCAATTCGCCGGTGCCAAATGGCTTGGTGACATAATCGTCGGCGCCGGCATCCAAGGCCGCGATCTTGTCAGCCTCGTCGGCACGCACCGACAACACGATCACCGGTATGCTGCTCCATTCACGCAAACGGGCAATCACCGTCTGGCCATCCATATCCGGCAGGCCAAGATCAAGAATGATCAGATCGGGCTTGGACAGAGCCGCAAGGCGCAGGCCCTCGCGCGCGCTATCCGCTTCCAGGATGCGGAAATCATGCGCCTCCAGGCTGACGCGCAGATAACGTCTGATCTGCGGTTCATCATCAATCACCAGGATGGCAGCACCCTCAGCCATCGGTCGGCCTCTCCTCGATTGGCACAATCGGCTGCGCTTCCAGCGGCAAGGTCACGATCATGCGCGTGCCACGGCCAGCATTACCCGACGAATCCGCCGGCAAGACCGGACTCTCGGCCCGGATACTGCCGCCATGCGCCTTGAGAATGCTGCGGCAGATCGACAGGCCAAGCCCGGTGCCGGCGACCTGCCGGTCGCTGGCCTTGACGCGATAGAACATGTCGAACACCTGTTCAAGCTCACCGCTTGGAATACCTACACCGGCATCGGTTATAGTGATCACGATACTCTCCGCCGCCTGCCTTAGCACCAGGTCTATCGCGCTGCCCTTGGCGGAATATTTCGCCGCATTGTCCAGCAAGTTGATCAGCACCTGCTCGATCAGGATGTAATCCACCCGCAGCAGCGGCAAGGTCGGCGCCATATCAACCCGGATATCATGGCCCTGGGTGAGCGGCGCGGCGCGCTTCAGCGCCGTGGCAACCAGTTCCTCGGCATCGACCCAATCCAGCTTCGGCTGCATGGCGCCCGCTTCGATCCGTGTCATGTCGAGCAGATTGCCAACAAAACGATTCAGTCGCTCGGCTTCGTCGCGCACGGTATGCAGCAATTCATCGCGCCCCCGTTCATCCAGCTTGGCGCCAAAATTCAGCAGGCTGGAAACACCGCCGATGATCGAAGCCAGTGGCGTGCGCAGATCGTGACTGATTGACGATAACAAAGCCGAGCGCAGTTTTTCGGTTTCGGTTGCCATGCGGGCTTCCGCCACATCACGATTGAGAATGCTGCGCTCAATCGCCAGGGCGGCCTGGCCGGCCAGGGCATCAAGCAGCCGGCGCTCATCCGGCCCCAATACCGGGCGTTCATCGGGAAACCGGATGCCCAGCGCGCCCAGGCTGCGCTCTGCGGTGCGCAAGGGCAGGAATAGCCAATCCGAGGATGGTAATGTGCCGGTGCCGCGCCCGGCCGGCTCGCCCTTGAGCCAGGCCCAATCGGCCGCGCCCTTGGCCTTGTCATCAATCTGATCTTCCGGCGGATAGGCGGCGCGCACGGTCAGGCGATCCTGCCCCGGCTTAGCATCCCCTCCCTCCGGCATCAGCACCAGCGATTGCGCCTTGGCCAGGGCGGCAACATGATGCACCACGGCCCACAGGATGCCATCCGCATCCGCCGCGCCGGTTACCATGCGGCTGAAATCATAAAGCGCGGCCGTGCGCGCCTCACGAATCCGCGCCGCCTCCGCCTGCGCCCTGATTCGCGCCGTCAGGTTGCTGGCCACCAAGGCCAGGCCGAGGAAAACGAAAAACGTGTAGATGTTTTCCGGGTTGGCGATGGTGAAGGTGTAAAGCGGCGGCAGAAACAGGAAGTTATAGCCCAGCACCGCCAATACCGAACTGAGCAGGGCCGCTGCATGACCATAACGCAGCGAGCAGAGCAAAACCGATACCAGGATAAAAAGCGGGATGCTGGAATGCGGCAGCCAATCTGCCACCAGCTTGACCATGCCAAGCGATGTCAGCGAAATCATTGCCGCCGGCAGCAGGCCGCCAAAGCGCATATCGGCCAGCCGCGCCCGCATCAGGTCGAGCCACGATTCACCCGGCGGCGAGCCAGTGACAACATGAATATTGATGCCATCGCCCAATTCCACCAGGCGGTCGGTGAGTGTGCCGCGCAGGCGATTGATCAGGCGGCTGCGCAGGCTGCGCGCCACCACCACTTCGGTGACATTGCGCTGGCGGGCCTGGCGGATGATCTCAACCGGCACATCGCTGCCGGCAACACTCACCACCTCGGCGCCAAGTTCTTCAGCCAGCGTGAGGGCGCGGTTGATCTGGTCCTTCTCACCATCTGACAGGCGATCATGCGCCGGCGTTTCAACATAGAGCGCAATCCAGGGCGCGCGGCGCCGCTCGGCCAGGCGGCGCGCATTACGCACCAGGCGCGGCAATAATGGGCCGGGGCTGATACAGGCCATGATGCGGTCGCGCGTCGGCCATGGCCCGGCAATGGCATGTGACTGCATGTAGGACAGCATCTGGCCATCCACCTGATCGGCTGCCTTGCGCAAGGCCAGTTCACGCAGTGCCGTGAGATTGCCGGGCGCGAAAAAATGATGCGCGGCACGGGCGGCCTGCTCGGGCATATAAACCTTGCCCTGCTTCAGCCGCTGGATCAGGTCTTCCGGCGCCAGATCCACCACTTCTATTCTATCGGCCTGCGCCAGCACATTATCCGGCACGGTTTCGCGCACCTTCACCCGGGTGATCTGCGCCACCACGTCATTCAGGCTTTCCAGATGCTGGATATTCAGCGTGGTGTAAACATCGATGCCGTGGCGGCAGATTTCCTCAATATCCTGATAACGCTTGTCATGCCGGCTGCCCGGCACATTGCTATGCGCCAGTTCATCAATCAGCACCAATTGCGGCCGGCGCTTCAGCACTTCATCCAGATCAAGCTCGCTGAACACCCGGTCACGATAGGCCACCCGGCGCAGCGGCAATTGCTCCAGCCCGCGCAGCAAAAACGCCGTTTCGGCGCGGCCATGGGTTTCCACCACGCCTGCCACCACATCAACCCCCTCGCGCTGGCGGGCATGGGCGGTTTCCAGCATGGCATAGGTTTTGCCAACGCCCGGTGCAGCACCCAGAAACACGCTGAGGCGGCCACGCTTCTCCTGCGTGGCCGCCTGCAACAAGGCTTCCGGCGATGGTCGGTTATCGCGCTCGGGAAGATGATCTGACATCTGCGCTCATCGGCTAAGGGGCCTGATTTTATCCAAGGCGAGGTTCAGCGTCAGCACATTGATGCCGGGCTGACCAAGAAATCCGAGCCAGGGCCGGTCGATATGCTGTTGCATAAGCGCCTCCAGATCAGCCGGCATCATGCCGCGCGCCGCCGCCACACGGGGCAATTGTCGCGCTGCATTGGCCGGCGAAATATGCGGATCAAGCCCGCTGCCCGATGTGGTGACCGCATCTGCCGGCACCGCCGCATTGCCATCCTGCTGCTGATAGGCGGCCACATCACCGGCAACCCGCTCCACCAGCGCCTTGGCCGTGGGCGCCAGATTTGAGCCGCCGGAAGATGTGGCATCATAGCCTGCCTTGCCGGCCGCCGATGGGCGCGGATGGAAATAATGCGGCGCACTAAACCCCTGGCCGATCAGGCTTGAACCTATCAGCCGCCCCTCACGTTCGATCAGGCTGCCGCTGGCCTGCACCGGAAACAAACCCTGGGCAATGCCGGTGATAACCAGAGGATAAGCCAGGCCGGTGATCAGGCTGAACAAAACCAGCAGCACCAGCGCGGGGCGAATATGACTGAGCATGATATTTTTCTCCTGCTTTGATCGGCGGGCGAATTCAGGCCAGACCAAGGGTGGAAACAATCAGATCAATGGCCTTGATCCCGATGAAGGGCAGCAGCACACCACCAAAGCCGTAGATGGCCAGGTTGCGCCGCAGCAGGCTGACCGCCGGCAAGGGCCGATAACGCACGCCGCGCAACGCCAGCGGCACCAGCGCGATGATAATCAGCGCATTGAAGATCACGGCCGACAGAATGGCGCTTTGCGGTGAAGCCAGCTGCATCACATTGAGCGCGCCAAGCTGCGGGTAGGTGGCGACAAACAGGGCCGGGATGATGGCGAAATATTTCGCCACATCATTGGCCAGGCTGAAGGTGGTGAGCGAGCCGCGGCTCATCAGCAATTGTTTGCCGATCATCACCACTTCAATCAGCTTGGTCGGGTTGCTATCGAGATCAAGCATATTGCCGGCTTCCCGCGCCGCCGCCGTGCCGATATTCATCGCCAAGCCAACATCGGCCTGCGCCAAGGCAGGCGCGTCATTGGTGCCATCACCGCACATTGCCACCAGCTTGCCTTCGCGCTGCTCCTTGCGGATCAGCTCCAGCTTCTTTTCCGGCGTGGCTTCGGCAATAAAATCATCCACCCCGGCCTCCGCCGCGATGGCTGCCGCCGTGAGCGGATTATCGCCGGTCACCATCACAGTGCGAATACCCATCCGGCGCAATTCAGCAAAACGCTCGCGGATGCCGCTTTTCACCACATCCTTGAGATGGATCACACCGAGAATGCGGCGATCCACGGCCACCACCAGGGGCGTGCCCCCGGATTTGGCGATCCGCTCCACCGCCACGGTCAGATCAGCCGAAGCCTGGGCGCCGGCATAACGCAACACGGCATCCAACGCGCCCTTGCGGATTTCCTTGCCATCCAAATCCAGGCCGCTCATGCGGGTTTGCGCGCTGAACGGAATGAAGCTGCCCTTTACGGCCGAGGCAGCCGCATGACCCAGGCCATATTTTTCCTGTGCCAGCAGCGTAATCGACTTGCCTTCCGGCGTGTCATCCGCCACCGAAGCCAGCAGGGCCGCCTCGGCCAGGTCGCGTTCGACAATGCCCGGCATGGCGACAAAGGCCGTGGCCATGCGGTTGCCATGCGTAATGGTGCCGGTCTTGTCGAGCAACAGCGTATCCACATCGCCGGCCGCTTCCACGGCACGGCCGGATTTGGCGACCACATTATGCCGGATCAGCCGATCCATGCCGGCAATGCCAATGGCCGAGAGCAGGCCGCCGATGGTGGTGGGAATCAGCGTCACCAGCAATGCGATGAGATAGACCACCGGTACCGGCATGCCGGAATAAAGCGCCAGCGCCTCCAAACTACCGGTAGTGACCAGGAAAATCAGCGTCATGCCAACCAGCAGCACGGTCAGGGCGATCTCGTTCGGTGTCTTCTGCCGCTGCGCGCCCTCCACCAGGGCGATCATACGATCCAGAAAACTTTCGCCCGGATTGACCGTGATACGCAGCTTGATCCAATCCGACAACACCCGGGTGCCGCCGGTCACCGCCGAACGGTCGCCACCCGACTCACGGATCACCGGCGCCGATTCACCCGTGATCGCCGACTCATCCACCGAGGCGATACCCTGGATCACATCGCCATCGCCCGGCACCGGGTCGCCGGCTTCCACCAGCACCACATCGCCGACGCGCAGGGCCGTGGCCGGCACCAGGCTGATCTGGCCATCGGCATTCAGCTTCTTGGCCATCGCTTCGGTTTTGCCGCGCCGCAGGCTTTCGGCCTGCGCCTTGCCACGGCCTTCCGCCAAAGCTTCGGCAAAATTGGCGAAAATAACCGTGAACCAGAGCCAGGCCGAAATCTGCCCGATCAACGCTGCCTCACCCCCACCAAACAAGTCACGGATAAACAGTAGCGTACTGACCAGCGCCACAGCGGCGGTGACAAACATCACCGGATTGCGCCACAGCGCCAGCGGGTCGAGTTTGACAAAAGCCTGGAGAATTGCGCCACGCACCAAGGCGGGGTCAAAGATCGGCTGGATAGCAGGGGTGATGCGATTGCTCATGAAACGATACTCCTTAGAAAACCTGGCCGGCAGCGAGCAGCAGATGCTCAACAATCGGCCCCAAAGCCAGCGCCGGGAAGAAGGTGAGGCCGCCGACAATCAGGATGGTGCCAGCCAGCAGGGCAACAAAAAGCGGGCCATGGGTGGGGAAGCTGCCCATCGTTGCCGGGGCGGCCCGCTTGGCTGCCAAACCACCGGCCAATGCCAGCACCGGCACGATCATGGCAAAGCGGCCTAGCAGCATGGCGATGCCCAATGCCGTGTTATAGAAGGGTGAATTGGCGCTGAGGCCCGCGAAAGCGCTGCCATTATTGCCCGCCGCCGAGGTGAAGGCATACAGCGCCTCGCTCAAGCCATGCGGCCCGGCCGAGAGCAGGCCGGCCTGGCCGGCTTCACTCACCAGCGCAATAGCTGTACCCAGCAGAATGACAATCGGCGAAACCAGGATTGCCAGCACCGCCAGTTTGGCCTCGCGTGCCTCGATCTTCTTGCCGAGATATTCCGGGCTGCGCCCTACCATCAGCCCGGCAATGAACAGGGTGGCGATGATAAACAGCGTAATGCTATAGAAGCCGGCACCAACACCGCCGACAATCACCTCGCCGAGCATGATGTTAAGCAGCGGCACCATACCGCCCAGCGGCAGGAAACTGGAATGCATGGCATTCACCGCGCCGCAGGATGCCGCCGTGGTAATCACGGCAAACAGGGCCGAGGTGAAGCTGCCGAAGCGCACTTCCTTGCCTTCCATGTTGCCCAGCAGCGGATCAACCCCCAGCTTGGCCAGCAGCGGATTGGCGCCGGCTTCGACATGGCCCGCCACCAGCACGCCGGCCACGAATAGCAGCAGCATGGTGGCAAGGATGGCCCAGCCCTGGCGCTGATCCTGCACCATGCGGCCAAACAGATTGGTCAGGCCGGCGCCGATGACAAAGATCATCAGCATCTGCACAAAATTGCTCAACGCCGTCGGGTTCTCAAAAGGATGCGCGGCATTGGCATTGAAGAAGCCGCCGCCATTGGTGCCCAGCATCTTGATCGCCACCTGGGATGCCACCGGCCCCTGGGCGATCACCTGCTCGGCACCTTCCAGCGTGGTGGCGTTGCTATAGGCGGCAAAATTCTGCGGCACCCCCTGCCAGACCAGGAACAAAGCCGCCAATGCCGCCAGCGGCAGCAGCAGGCCAAAAACACTCCGGGTCATATCAACCCAGAAATTACCCACCGTCTTGGCCGATTTGCGCGCAAAGGCCCGCATCACCACCAGGGCGATGCTGATACCGGTGGCAGCAGAAACAAAGTTCTGCACCGTCAGGCCGCTCATCTGGCTGAAATAGCTCATGGTGGTTTCGCCGCCATAGGATTGCCAGTTGGTGTTGGTGACAAAACTGATCGCGGTGTTGAAAGCCAGATCAGCGGCAAGCGAAGGCAAGCCTTGCGGATTGAGCGGCGGCAGATGCTGTAAGCGCAGGATGGCAAAGAGCAGCAGGAAGCCGGCCAGATTGAAGATCAGCAAGGCGGCGGCATAGGCGCTCCAATGCTGCTGACGGTCAGGATTGATCCCGGCCAGGGCATAAACCGGCCGCTCAATCACGCGCAGCCAGCCAATGCCGCCCTCAAACAGATGCAGCAGATAACGGCCAAGCAGCGGCGTGGCGGCAAGGATGATGGCGATATAAAGCGCCAGTTGCAGATAATCATTCTGATTCATGGCATGGGCTCAAAAACGCTCGGCCCGCAGCAGGGCATAGAGCAGATAGATGGCAAGCAGCAGCGCAACGCCACCACCGAGGATGAAGTCGAGGGTCATGGCAGCTCCTAAAGGCGCTCGCAGAGCAGGATGTAGAGGATGCAGGCGGCGAACAGCCCAAGGCCGAGGCCGAGAAACAGGATGTCAGGCATGATATGGCTCCGATGGAGCCTATGATCTAGCCGCGCAGGGCATCAGGGCGCCATGCGGATTGCCGGCATCCGGTATAAGGATTTCATAAAGAGGCGGTGGCAGCGCGGCTGTTCAGCCGCGCCGTTCACGATCCCAGGCTGTGCTGGCGCCGCGTTTGCGCAACACGGCGCGCTGCACCTTGCCGGTGGCGGTCTTGGGCAATTCCGGCAGCAATTCTATAAAACGCGGCATGGCGAAACGCGGCAGCACCGCATCGGCATGATCCGCCACCGCTTGCGGCGCCAGCACGGCGCCCGGCTTGGCTACAATCGCCAGCATCAGCTCGTCCTCGCCGCCGGCAATATCGGATGGCACGGCATAGGCGGCAATTTCCTCAATCCCCGCAAGGCTGCCGACCGCCGCCTCCACTTCGCTGGCGGCAATATTCTCGCCGCGACGCCGGATACAATCCTTGATCCGATCAATGAAAGTGATCAGACCATCTGCCGTCTTGGTGCCGGCATCGCCGGTGTGGAACCAGAGATTCCGCCAGGCTTCCACGGTGCGTTCCGGCATGTTGTGGTAGCCGACCATGAAACCGAACGGAATTTTTGGCCGCACCAGGATTTCACCCAATTCACCCGGCGCCACCGGGCGGTCGGTTTCCGGGTCGGCGACGATAACTTCAAAATGTTCATCATGCACCCAGCCGGCCGCGCCCGGGCAAGCCTGGCCGATACGGCCCCAGACCGGGATATTCACCTCGGTCATGCCAAAGCCGGAAACGATATCACGCAGGCCGAAACGGCTGCGGAAAGCCTGTTCATGTTCCGGCAGATTGGGCGCGTTGCACAGCACCCGTAGCTTATGCTGGCGATCTTCCGGCCTGGGCGGCTGCGCCAGCACAAAGGCTGCCAGGGCGCCCAGGCTGTTGCTCACCGTGCAATTGTGCTGGCGGATATCGTTGAGCCATTCTGAAGCGCTGAAGCGCTGCCGGATCACCGCCGGAATACCGGCCAGCAAGGTGGCGCCAAGCTGCATCAGCAGGCCATTGGCATGAAACAGCGGCAAGGTGATGTAGAAGCGATCTTCCCGGGTGAGCGCCACCGCCTTGATCTGGCCGATGCCATAAAGCGCGCAATGTGCATGCGGCATCAGCACACCCTTGGAAGGCCCGCTGGTGCCGGAGGTATACATCACGCAGGCGATATCCTCGGCACGCGGCAGCGGGCCGCTATAGGGCGCTGCCTGGCGCCATGCCGCCCAATCCAGCAATGCCTTGCCCTTGCCATCCTCGGGCATGGCGCTAGCCACCACGATACGCGCCAGCGTTGCCACATCAGCAGCAGCTTCCAGCACCACCGGCAGCATGCCACCATCCACAATCGCCAGCGCCGCGCCGCAATTGCGCAACTGGTGTTCCAGAAACGCGCCGCGCAATTCGGTGTTCAGCATCACTGCAACAGCACCCAGCCGGCCGATGCCGAGCCAGGCGCGCACCAGATCAATGCCGTTCGGCATCATCAGCGCCACCATGTCGCCTGGCTTGATAGCCAGATCGCGCAGCATCCCGGCAACCAAATCCACATCCGCCGCAGCCTGGCCAAAACTGAGCCGGCCACCATCCACCATCTCGATCCATGACGCATCCGGCTGCACACTGGCCTGCTCGGCCAGCACGGCGGGCAGAATCCAATGCGACGGATCGTTGATCTTGCTGTACATGCCCATTGTCTCCACGGCGCTATTTCTCACTCAATGCCCGATCATCATGCGGCTCTGCGCCTGATCGATGGCATCGGCGCCACCGCTCCAGACAATGCGGCCACTATCAATCAGGTGAAAAGCCTGCGCCAATTGACGCGGCACCTTGAAATTCTGTTCCACCAGCACGATGGCGGCACCCTGTGCGTTGATCTCACCGATGGCACGGATGATGGCATCCACCACCACCGGCGCCAAGCCTTCGGTTGGTTCATCCAGCAGCAGGTAGCGCGGATTGGTCAGCAGCGCGCGGCCAATGGCCAGCATCTGCTGCTCGCCGCCCGAAAGCGAGGTGCCATTGGTGGCGCGGCGTTCGGCCAGGCGCGGAAACAGGCCATAAACCCGTTGCAGCGTCCAATAACCCGGCGGATGCAGCGTGGTGGGCAAGCGCAGATTTTCCTCTGCCGTGAGGCTGGGAAAAATCTGGCGGTTCTCCGGCACCAGCGCAATGCCGCGCCGGCTGCACAGATGCAGCGGCAGGCTGGTGATGTTTTCACCATCAAGCCAGCGTGTGCCATGCAGCAATGCCTGGCCGCCGGCCAGCGCACGCAGCAAGGTGGATTTGCCAGCACCGTTGCGGCCAATCAGTGCCGCGATGCCGCCCTTGGCAATGGCGAAGTTGATCTCGTGCAGGGCCTGGGCCTTGCCGTAGAACACATCGGCGCCGCGTAATTCAAGCATACGGCACGATCTCCTCGCTGCCGAGATAGAGCCGCCGCACTTCCGGGTCGCGACATACTGCGTCAGGTGTGCCACGCATCAGGATTTCGCCGCCAATCATCACCACGATCTCGTCCGCGATGCGCATCACCGCATCCATGTTATGCTCCACCAGCAACACACTGCGGCCACGCCGCACACGATCCAACAAAGCCATGGTGGCCTCGATCTCGGCCTGGCCTACACCCGCCAGCGGTTCATCCAGCAATAACACGCTGGGTTCGGTCATCAGCGCCAGGCCGAGTTCCACCGCGCGCTGCTTGCCATGGCTCAGCATCGCCACCGGCAGATCAAGTTCGGCCTCCAGGCTGACTTCCGCCGCCACCTGCCGCGCGCGTTCGGCCAAACCCGGCCAGGCCGCCACCGAGCGCCAGAAGGGCTGGCGGCGAAAATGCCGCGGCTGTGCCGCCAGGCGCAGATTCTCCAGCACCGTCATCTGCTCAAATATATTGATGATCTGGAAACTGCGGCCAAGCCCGGCAGCAGCCCGGCGATGCACCGGCATGCTGCTGATATCGGCATCGCCCAATTGTATACGCCCCGCCACCATTGCCACACGCCCGCTCAACGCATTGATCAATGTGGTCTTGCCGGCGCCATTGGGACCGATCAGCGCCAGGGTTTGACCTGGCGGCAAGTCCAGGCTGACATTGTTCAGCGCCTGGAAATGGCCAAAGCGCACGGATATGCCCTGGCAGGACAGAGCTTGAATAGGCTGGGCCTGCATCACTTGCGGCGCCATATCTGCCTCCCTAATCCAGCCAGGCCCTGGGGAAGAAAGATCGTGCACAGGATGAAGATCACACCCAGCACGCCATACCAGTATTGCGTAGTGGCCGAGAGGCCCTCGCGCAGCAATTCCACCAGCGTGACACCGATCACCGGGCCGATCAGGGTGCCGCTGCCACCCAGCAGGGTCATGATCACCACATCGCCGGAAATTTTCCAGTTCAGCATCTGCGGCCCGACATACATCATCAGCGACGCCAGATAGGCCCCGGCCAGGCCGGAAAAGCCGCCCGATACCGCCAAAGCAGTCAGCCGCAGGCCGGCTATGTCAAAGCCGATCTGCTCGGCGCGCACCGGATTCTGCCGCAGCCCCTGCAAGGCCTGACCCAGTGGCGAATGTTTGAAGATGGCGCAGAAAATCAATGTGCCGATGAAGGCGACATAAATCACCCAGTAGAAATTGTGGTTGCTGAAAAAATCCACCTCGCCCAAAGCCGGGCGCGGCACGCCGGGCAGGCCATCCACGCCACCGCTGAGGCGGCGCAGCCGCGTGGTCATCACGATGGCGATAAGTTCGGCCAGCATCAGGGTCATCAGCGAAAAATACAGCCCGGAAACCCGCCGCCCGACCAGGCCGAACAGCAATGCCAGCGCGGCACCAGCCAGCGTGGCTGCCACCAATGCCAGCGAAAACGGCCAGCCACCATCCAGCATCGCCCAGGCGGCGGCATAGGCGCCGATACCGAAAAAAGCGGCATGGCCGAAGGACAGCATGCCGGCAAGACCGAAGGAGATATCGTAGCCGAGCGCAAAGATCGACCAGATCATGATCAAGGCCACCAGATAAACAATGCCTTCATCCACCGGCAGCAAACCGGCAATCAGGAAGATCAGCGTCAACAGGCCAACCGGCAGCATCTCAGGGTGATATTTGCGGGTCATGCCGTGCGCACCTTCACGCCAAACAGGCCGGCCGGACGCAGCAGCAACACAGCCACCAGCACGGCATAGGTGGCGATATCAATCCATTCGGCGGCATATTGCTGGCCGAAGGCGCGGGTCAGGCCAATCAGCAGGGCGCCGAACACTGCGCCACGGATATTGCCCAGGCCGCCGATAATCACCACGATGAAACAATCCAGGATCACGGTGAAGCCCATCTGCAACTGGATCGGCAGCATCGGCCCGGCAATGGTGCCGCCGATGCCGGCCAAAGCGGCGCCAAGCGCAAAGATGCCGGTACGCACCCGGTTCACATCCACGCCCAACGTGGCGGCCATGCTGGCATTATCGCTGCTGGCACGCAGGATCAGGCCCAGCTTGGTGCGTTCGATGCCGAAAAACAGCAAGGCCACCATGGCGGCGCCGAACACCACCACAAACAGGCGGTATTTTGAGATATCAGTGTCAAACAGATTGAGGCTGCCAGACAGGCCGGGCGGCGGCGCGATGCTGCGCAATTGCAGCCCCCAGACCACACGGACAAATTCCTCCAGCACCAGAATCAGGCCAAAGGTGGCCAGCAACTGGAATTCATGCGCCCGGCTGTAGATCGGCCGCAGCACCAGCCGCTCAATGCCGGCACCAACCAGGGCCAGCAGCAACGGGCTGACGATCAGCGCCAGCCAGAAATTGCCGAAACTGGCCGCCACCTGATAGGCGAAATAGGCGCCCAGCATATAGAAGGCGCCATGGGCAAAATTGATGATGCCCAGCATGCCGAAAATCAGCGTGAGGCCAGCCGCCAGCAGAAACAGCAGCATGCCGATGCTGAGGCCGATGACGATGGTGGACATGCGCTACCGCTTGCTGAGGATGAAGCCGCTGCGGCGGATGGGCCGAAGCCCACCCGCCGCCTTTGCACCGATGCCGGGGAGGCTCAGTTGCAAGGTTTGAACAAGGATTGCGCCTGGAAGTTTTCAACCACCTTCATCATCACGGCCGGATTGGCGCCACCGCCGGCAATCGCGGTGCCGAACAGACCCGGCTGCTCGGCCTGATTGTCGCAGGCGCGCATGCGCTTGACGCCTTCGACTGAATCCTGGCGCACCGAATTGCGGAAAGCATCGACCCACTTTTCCTTGTCCCACACGCCGGTGCCATCCACGGTATCAAGCCACCAGCTCAGGCCGTCATAGGCTTCGCCTGCATACTGGCTGGGCAATTCGTTATATTTGGCCTGATAGGCAGCCACGAATTTTTTATTGCGCGCCGTATCCTGGGTGTAATGGTAACGCAACGTGGAATTGACGCCGAGCGCACCACTGCCGCCAACGGCAAGGCCCAATGTCTCATCCATCAGCATGGTGCCCATCACCTTCATCTTCTGCGGCAGGCCGGTTTCACCGCCCTGCTTCAGCGAGGTGACAACATCACCGCCGACCACCAGCAGCAACAGGCCATCGGCGCCGGATTTCACTGCCTTGTCTAGCATGATCGAATAATCCTTCGATCCGATCGGGGCGAATTCCTCGCCGGCCACCGCTATGCCCTTGGTGGCGAGATCGGCTTTCAGCGCCGTCCACATATCGCGGCCAACCTGGTAATCGGCAATGATGCCATACATCTTCTTGACCGACTGGCGCTTGGCGAATTCGCCGATCATGGCATTTTCCATCGCCACCGTATTCGAGGTGCGGAAAGTGTAGCGGCTCTTGTCGGCACCGGTGATGCGGTCATCGGCGGAAAGCGTGACAATCTGCGGCACCTTACGCTGATCGGTCAGCTTCATGATCGCCAGCGTGGAGCCAGACGACACTTCACCAAACAGGGTATGCACACCCTGCGACAGGGCGCGCGTGGCCTTCTGCACTGCCACTTGGGTGGACGTTTCGGTATCTTCCCACATCACTTCGATCGGCTTGCCCAGCACCTTGCCGCCGCGCTCCTCAATGGCAATGGTGGCACCCCGGCGCATATTCTCGCCGATGATGCCCCAGGCGCCACTGAGCGGCAGAATGCCGGCAATGCGGAATTTCTCTGCCGGCTGGGCGGCAGCCGGCTTGATGGGCGCAAGCTGGGTGGCTGCCAGCGTAAGCGCCAGCGCGGAACAGGCATACGCCATGGCACGAAAATGCATCTCTGTCTCCTCCGGGTTTTTTATCGCACTATGATGCGTTGATTGCTTTCGCTTTTATCACCGGTGAGGCAATATATCAACAAGATTTATATAAATGGAGGAAAGCCAATGGCCCGTATCGCACCGCTCAATCCGGCAGACACCGATGCCGGCGACAATGCCGCCGAATTGCAGGCCTTGATTGATTTTGTCGGCTACCGGCCGAATGCGCTATTCACCATGGCGCGCCGACCGGGCCTGCTGAATGCCGTGCTGGCGCTGGTGCGCAGCACTGTGCGCGGCCCCGGCCAGTTGCCGGAAACCCTGCGTTTCCTGATTGCCGCCGAGGCCAGCCGCAGCGCGCGCTGCCGCTACACGGCAGCCCATGTCGCCCATGCCGCCGCGCATGCCGGCATGGCGCTGGAAAAAATCATTGCGCTGCCTGATCGCGCCACATCGCCGCTTTTCACCGCCGCCGAATGCGCCGCGCTGGATTTGGCGGCAGCGGGTGGATTGTCGCCGATGGGCGATACCGGCCCGGCTTTTGCCGCCGCTGCGGCGCATTACGATACCGCCAGCCAACATGAGATCGTGGCCGTGATTGCCGCATTCGGCTGGTTTAATCGCTGGAATTGCCTTATGCAAAGCGACCTGGAAGCAGAGCCGGCGGCTTTTGCCGAGCAGATTCCATGGTTGAAGATGGGGTGAGCGCCGATGGCGGCGAAACAAAGCAAGGTGCCGGAAAATCTGGCCACCGCTAAGACCGGCGATATGGCACAGGCCGAAGCCGGTGCGGACGAATCCTCCCTGCGCCGCACATTGGAACTGGTTTTCTATGTGCATATGGAGCAGGCCAGCCTGGCCGATGAAGTGCTGGTGCAATATGGCTTGGGCCGGCCACATCACCGCATCCTGCATTTTGCCGTTTCACGCCCGGGCATCACAGTGAATGAACTGCTGTCTATTCTGCGCATCACCAACCAGGCGTTTTCACGCACGCTCAATCAACTGACCAAGATGGGCCTGATGGAGCAGCGCCCCGGCCTGACCGACCGCCGCCTGCGCTGCAACTATGCCACATCCAAAGGCGTGTTATTGCACCGCCGCTTGATTAAGCGGCAATTCGAGCATATCGAGCGCAGCCTGCGCGGTGTGCCCCAGAAGGATATGGAAACCTTCTGGAGCGTGCTCTACCACATGGTGCGTGAGCAGGACAAAACCTGGATCACGGATTACAAGCCGGCCTGATCGGATCAGGCCGCCGCCGGGGCTTCATACAAGCTGATGACGCAAACGCCGGCCAGGCCAAGATTATGCTGCAAGCCCAGCTTGGCATCCTGCACCTGACGCGCACCAGCCTCGCCGCGTAACTGCCAGACCAGTTCAGCGCATTGCGCCAGGCCGGTGGCACCCAGCGGATGCCCCTTCGACAGCAAACCGCCCGAGGGATTGGTGACACAGCGGCCGCCATAGGTGTTATCGCCATCGCGGACAAACTTTTCAGCTTCACCGCTCTCCACCAGGCCAAGCGAATCGTATGCCAGCACCTCGTTGGACGCGAAGCAATCATGCAGCTCCACCATCGGGATGTCGCGCGGATCAACGCCGCTGGCTTCGTAGACCCGGCGCGATGCGGTATACGCCATGTCATAGCCCACCAGCTTCATCATGCTGCCGGCCTCGAACACATCAGGCTGGTCGCTCACCATCGCCTGGGCGCGCACCCGCACGGCGCGATTGAGGCCATGACGGCGGGCATAATCCTCTGACACAACGATGGCCGCCGCAGCGCCGCAGGTGGGCGGGCAGCACATCAGCCGGGTGAGCGGGCCATAGATGGCCGGCGACGCCATCACTTCCTCCACCGTCACCGGCTTCCGAAACAGCGCGCGCTCGTTATTGGCGGCATGGCGCCGCGCCTTGACCTGGATTTCCGCCATGGTTTCCGCCGCCATGCCGGTGCGCTGCATGTATTCCCGCCCGGCACCGCCAAAAAGCTGGCAGGCAAACGGTGCGGCTGATTCGCCCTGGGTCCGCTGCGCCGCTTCCAGGCTGGGCTGCCACGGGCTGGGCCATTGCGGGTAGATCACATCGATGGCGCCGGCCGGCATCTGCTCAAAGCCAAGCGCCAGGGCACAATCCACCACGCCGGCCTCCACCGCCTGGCGCGCCAGGAACAGAGCCGTTGAGCCGGTGGCGCAGGCATTGGTGACATTGATGATCGGAATGCCGGTGATGCCGGCGGTATAGACGGCGCGCTGGCCGCAGGTGGTGTCGCCATAGACATAGCCGGCATAAGCCTGCTGCACATCGGCGAAATCCACGCCGGCATGGGCCAGGGCCTCGCCAATAGCCTGTTTGGCCATCACCGGAAACGGATCATTGGTGCCGGGCTTGACAAAATGCGTCATCCCGACGCCGGCGATATAGGCATGCTTGGCCATGGTTCCCTCCTGCTTTTATATCAACATTGTTGATATAAATAGCCGCCAGCCAAAATCCTAGCAAGCTCTTTTTACCCTATCTGCCCGCTACCAGCGGCGAAACTATCATTCACCTTTAACCGGAACTGACGATACAATATCCCAGCTTATCGGCCTTGCCCGATTCTGGAGGCAGCCATGCCCGATTCCACCCCACGCCACCCGCCATATGCGCAGCCCACCCGGCGCCCGGCTGCGCCGCAGCCTCCCCGGCCGGCCGAAGCCGATGAAGCCGAGCCTGAACATCCGAGCGATCTGGATGATCTGACCCATGCGGAATATCGCCTGATTTACGAACAGGCCGGCCACAACATCCGCTTCGGCAAGGGCCAGCAATGGCGCGTGCTGGAATATTTCACCTTGCTCAGTTTTGGCCTGGTGGCGATCTGCGCTTTTGCCCCGGTGGCCAAGGATGTGATCAATTTTGTCAGCTATTTCCTGCTCTTTGCCGGCCTGGCCGTGGTGATCATCATCGGCATGCTGCAAGCATGGCAATATGGCGAGGCGCGCAAGCTGGATTGGCTGGCGGAAGGCTTTTCCACTGCGGCGCGCAGCGCCCTGCGCGTCAAGGGCCGGCTGGGCAGCGATATAAACCGCTACATCATCCTGCTGATCCTGCTGCTGCTGGTGATCGTCAGCGACATTGTGGCCTTCCGCCTGCTGAGTGATCTGGCGCGCTAAGCTCGGCCTTACTGGCCCAGCACATAGCTGCCCGGCGCGTCCATCAACGGCGGGTAGCCGGCTGCCGCGCGACCCAGCACCTGCGGTGCCGGCACTTTGGCGGCGGCCGAATGCGCGCCAAGCCAGCCCTGCCAGGCCGGCCACCATGAGCCTGTCTGCGGCGCATGGCGCTCCACCCAGGCGGTGATGTCAATTTCCTGGTCGCTGGCCTTACGCTGCTCGATGCGATAGCGCCGGTCACTGCGGCCAAGGTCACTGACAATGCCGGCATTATGCCCGCCGCTGGTGAGCAGCAAGGTCACATCGGTATGGGTCAGGCGATCAATCTTGAACACCGAACGCCACGGCGCCACATGGTCGCGTTCCGTACCAACGGCAAAGACCGGCACCCGGATATCACTGAGAGAAACCAGACGGCCATCATAGCGATAGCGGCCCTCGGCCAGGTCGTTGTCGAGAAACAGCCGGCGCAGATATTCGCTGTGCATGCGATAGGGCATGCGGGTCTGGTCAGCATTCCAGGCCATCAGGTCATTCATGCCGCTGCGTTCGCCGATCAGGTATTCGCTCAGCAGCCGCGACCAGATCAGGTCGTTGGAGCGCAAAAGCTGGAAGGCGCCGGCCATCTGCTTGGTTTCCAGATAGCCCTGTTCCCACATCATGTCTTCCAGGAACTGCACCTGGCTTTCGTCAATGAACAGGGTGAGTTCGCCGGCTTCCTTGAAATCCACCTGAGCGGCCAGCAGGGTGATGCTGCCCAGGCGGTCATCATCGCGCCGCGCCATGGCTGCCGCCGCTATCGCCAGCAAGGTGCCACCCAGGCAATAGCCGGCGGCGTGAATCTTCTGCCCCGGCATGATGGCGGAAACCGCATCCATGGCAGCCATTGCCCCAAGCCGTATGTAATCTTCCATGCCCAGATCACGATCCTGGTAATCCGGGTTCTTCCACGACACCATGAAAACGCTATGGCCCTGATCGACCAGATAACGCACCAGCGAATTCTGCTGCGACAGGTCAAGGATGTAGTATTTCATGATCCAGGCCGGCAGGATCAGCACCGGCTCGGCATGCACCTTGGCGCTTGCCGGCGCATACTGGATCAGTTCGATCAACCGGTTGCGATACACCACTTTGCCAGGGGTCACCGCCACCTGCTCGCCGACCTTGAAGGCCTCGGCGCCAACGGGCGGCTGCCCGGCGGCCAGACGCTGCGCATCCTCGATGAAATTCTGCCAACCGCGCAGCAGGTTCATGCCGCGCTCGGCCAGGGTCCGTTGCAGCAGAACCGGATTGCTGGGCAGGTAATTGCTCGGCGAAAACATGTCGAGAAATTGCCGTGTGGCAAATTCGACAACATCTTCATGATGCTTAGACACACCGGGTACACCCGTGGTGGCGTTGTGCCACCATTGCTGTTGCAGCAGGAAGGCCTGATAGATGTAGCAAAAAGGCGGCTGTTGCCAGGCCGGATCGCGGAAGCGCCGATCCTGTGCCAATGGCTCGATGCAGGCACCAGCACTGCCAGCCGCATTGCCGGGCAAGGCG
Organism: Alphaproteobacteria bacterium UBA7691; assembly: GCA_002482765.1. Classification (GTDB taxonomy): domain Bacteria; phylum Pseudomonadota; class Alphaproteobacteria; order Ferrovibrionales; family Ferrovibrionaceae; genus Ferrovibrio. The sequence goes on along the minus strand of DLGP01000071.1, from coordinate 169,411 downwards.
GCACAATGGCTGATATGGGCTGTCAGCCGGGTTAATTTTCGGATCGCCTTGCGCACCAGATCCAGCTGCTTGCCCGGCGCCATGGCGAGGTGCATGCCCCAATCGGAATAGGCCATGGCCAGCGAGGCGGGTGAAATGCCCAAAGTGGCGCGGGCCAAGCCGGCATTGGCAATCCGGTCGAGCAGGAAATCGGTCTGCTCCGGCGCCGTATTGCTGGCGGCCGCAGGCGCTGGATGCACTGGCAGCATGGCGGCTTTCGCGGGACTTCGGATCGGCGCGATCTTGCGGATGGCTTCGGGCATGACAAAAGCCTGTCTGTTTCTGCGGGGTGTTTCATGCAATCTAGCGGCGACGTATCCAGCCCGCATTGATATTCATCAATCGGACGACCGGCCAAAATGCCGATGGCTGCTTTACTTCACCTGGGCCCAGCGCCACCATTATTGGCAAGGCGATGCTCTATCAGGGGAGAGGCGGGATGCCAGACAATGCAGCGGCCGGGCAGAACACGCTGCCTGGGCAAGCCAAGGTGGCGTTGGTGATCGGCGCCGGTGATGCCACCGGCGGCGCCATCGCCCGGCGTTTTGCACGCGGCGGCTATACTGCCTGCCTGACCCGGCGCAATGCCGAAAAGTTGCAGCCGCTGATTGATCAGATTACCGCCGAGGGTGGCCAGGCTTTTGGCTTCGGCGTTGATGCGCGCAACGAAGAACAAGCCATTGCGCTGATCGATCGGATAGAGCGCGAGCATGGCCCGATTGAGGTTTTTGTCTTCAATATCGGCGCCAATGCACCCAGCAGCATCCTGGACGAAACCGCGCGCAAATATTTCAAAATCTGGGAAATGGCCTGTTTCGCCGGCTTCCTGAATGCGCGGGAAGTGGCCAAACGCATGGTGCAGCGCGGGCGCGGCAGCATGATCTTCACCGGAGCCACCGCCTCCTTGCGCGGCAGTGCCAATTTTGCAGCCTTTGCCGGCGCCAAGCACGGCCTGCGCGCCCTGGCCCAGAGCATGGCGCGTGAATTGGGGCCGCAAGGTATCCATGTGGCGCATGTGGTGGTGGATGGCGCCATCGATACCGATTTTATCCGCAGCAATTTCCCGGAACGCTACGCGCTGAAAGCACAGGACGGCATCCTCAACCCGGACCACATCGCCGAAAACTACTGGTTCCTGCATAACCAGCCACGCGATGCCTGGACCTTCGAGATGGACCTGCGGCCCTGGATGGAACGCTGGTAGACAGGTCATACCGGGAAGAAAATCAAAGCAAGAACATACTGGCCAATCAGCAAGTCTTTGTTTTGACTATGGAAACAGCTTTGTTCTTATAGAACAAAAAAGGGTTATTGCGTGAAATAAAGATCAATGATAGAACATTAAGTGTCACAACGGAGTTCTATCATGATCCAGTCTGTTGTTTCCGCCTCTGCCACGCCGCTTTCTGCCGCTTTCCACCAGCCGGGTTCTGGCCCAGGCAATGGCTCTGCCATCGACCTGCTGCGCGGCAAGCTGGCCAGTTTCACCCGCACACATCTGCGCGCGGCCGGCGAGCGCCGGCTCTTCACCCGCCTGGCGGTGATCGACCAGCATCTGCCCTGGCGCGGCCTGCCACGGCATGGCCTGCATGAACTGACCGGCGAGATCGGCGCCATCACCAGCTTCCTCGCCGCCTTGCTGGGGCAGGATCGCAAGGCCCGTGAAGTGCTGTGGATCGCGCCGGCACAGCAGCAGCTTTATGCCCCGGCCCTGGCGCGGCTTGGCCTGGCGCATGACCGGCTGACCCTGGCGCATACCCGCCGCGCCGAGGACCGGCTTTATGCCTTTGAGGATGCCTTGCGCGATCTTGGTTATGGCGCCGTGGTGGCCGAGATCGATCAGGCTGATCTGGCTGAAACCCGCCGGCTGCATCTGGCCGCCGAGCAGAGCGGCAGCACCGGCTTCCTGATCCGGCGCGACCACAAGGCGCCCTCTGCGGCGCTGACACGCTGGCAGATCGAGGCCGGCGACGGCCTGCGGCCATGCTGGCGCATATCGCTGCTGCGTTGCCTGAATGGCCAGCCGGCAAGCTGGCTGGTGGAATGGGATGCGATGGCCGGCGGTTTCCGCCTGGCTGCCTGAAGCGTCACGCGGCGGCGGCCTGAGCAGCCGCCGCCGCGATTTGCCTCTATCTTAATCCGCCTTGATATTGCCTTTGGCCACCACTTCGGCCAGGGCATCGGTTTCTTCCTTGATCTTGGCAGCGAATTGCGCCGGCGACTGGGTCAGGATCGAACCCTGCGGTTCCAGCTTGGCGCGCACCGCCGGCACATTGGTGGCGGCAATGATTTCGCGGCTGAGCAGATCAACAATCTCTGCCGGCGTGGCTTTGGGCAGGAAGATGCCGACCCAGAAGCTGATGTCAAAGCCGGGGAAGCCGAGTTCGGCCACGGTGGGCACATCCGGCAAGGCCGGCAGGCGCTGGGCCGAGGAAACCGCCAGGGCGCGCAGCTTGCCGGCCTTGACATGCGGCACGGCCGAAAGTGTATCAAAAATCACCGTCACTTCCTTGGTGAAGGCGGCGGTCTGCGCCGCAGCAGCGCCACGATACGGCACATGGATCATCTGGATGCCGGCCTTCTGGCTCAGCAATTCAAAGGCCAGATGCGTGATATTGCCATTGCCGGCCGAGCCATACGGCACTTCGCCGGGCTTCGACTTGGCCAGTGCAACCAGGTCCTTCAGGCTTTTGATACTGGCGCCCTGCGGATGTTCGGGATTCACCGCCAGGATCAGCGGCACCGAGATCACCGTGGTGACCGGCGCAAAATCGCTCTGCGGCTTGTATTTCAAATCCTTGAACAGCGTCGGGTTCAGCGTGATGGTGCTGCTGTTGCTGACAAACACCGAATAGCCATCGGGTTCGGCGCGGGCGACGCTTTCGGCGGCGATCATGCCGTTGGCGCCAGTGCGGTTTTCCACCACAAAAGGCTGGCCCAGCTTGGTGGCCAGATGCTCGCCAATAATACGCGCCACCACATCAATGGTGCCGCCCGGGCTGAAACCCACCACCAGCTTGACCGGCCGGCTGGGATAAGACTGCGCCATTGCTGCTGTGGACAGGCCCGCTGCGGCAAGGCCAAGCAACGCAGCGCGCAAGGTGTTGACGAATTTCATTCTGTGTTTCCTCCGGTTTTTGGTTTTTGTTTATGAAAAATCGTTACAGCGTGGCTTTGCTGCCCAGGATGTTGGTGACCTGGCTGGAAAACACGCCACCGCTGCCCTGGCACAAAGCCAGTTCGGCGCCCTGCACCTGGCGGTCGCCGGCCTCGCCGCGCAATTGCCGGATCGCTTCCACCAAAGTGAACAGGCCATACATGCCGGGATGGCAGCAGGACAGGCCGCCGCCATTGGTGTTGACCGGCAAATCACCGCCCGGCCCTATATGGCCATCGGCAACGAAGCGGCCGCCCTCGCCTTTGGGGCAGAAGCCGAGGTCTTCCAGCAGCATCACGGTGTTGATGGTGAAGGCATCGTAGAGCTGCACCACATCGATATCCGCCGCGCTGGTGCCGGCCTCGGCATGGGCGCGACGACCAGAAGCCAAAGCCGCCGTGTGGCAGAGATCAGGCATGGCGGAAATTGCCTTATGGCCGATTTCGGCCGCGGCACCGAGCAGGTAGACTGGCGGCTTGGCCGTATCGCGGGCCAGATCGGCACGGGTCATGATCACGGCCGCCGCGCCATCGGTGACCAGGCAACAATCCAGCTTACCGAGCGGATCGGATACCAGCGGCGCCGCCAGCACGGCATCGCGGCTCAGCGGCTCGCGGGCGAAAGCCTCCGGGTTGAGCCGCGCCCAGTCGCGTGCCGCCACCGCCACGGCGGCGAGCTGTTCGCGCGTGGTGCCAAATTCATGCATGTGGCGCGCAGCCGCCAGGGCATAGGAGCTGACCGGAAACCGCGCCGCATAGGGCGCCTCAAGGTCAGACCAGTTACCCGCCACCGAGGTTTGCAGCCGGCCAAGGGCGCTGCGCTGGTTACTGGCGTAGCAGATCAGCGCCACATCGCAGAGCCCGGCATTCAGCGCCAGCGCGGCCTGTTGCGTATGGCACAGGAAGGACGAACCGCCAACCCGGGTATTCTCGGAAAACCTGGGCTGGATGCCGATATATTCGGCGAAAGCCAGGGTGGAGAGGAATTCCTGCTGCATGCCGACAAACAGGCCATCGACCTGGCGCAGCGACAGACCGGCATCAGCGGCAGCTTGCCGCGCCACCAGCGCCATCATCTCCAGCGCGCTATAGCCCCGGGCGCCCTGGATGAAGCCGGTGGCGGCACCGGCAAAGGCCACGCTGCCACGCATCAAGCTGCCTCCGGCAGGAATACCGGCGCCAAATGACCGTTCACATCGGCAATCTTCACCTGCACACGCAAGCCGATGGCCACCCGCTCGGGCGCCAGACCATCGACGCGCGACATCAGCCGCACGCCTTCATCCAGTTCGATCAAGGCAACATTATAAGGCCCACCCTTATCGGCCGGGCGGCGCACCACGGTGGTGGAATAGACCACGCCGCGCCCGCTCGGCTGCACCCAGCGCAACGCCGTGCTGGCACAATGCGGGCAGACCACACGCGGATAAAACACATGCCGGCCGCAATCGGCACAATGCTGAATCTGAAACTGGCCGGCCTTCAGCCCGGCCTCATAGGCCGCCATGGCCGCACCAATCGGCGCCTCCGTCAGCATGGCTTTCCCATCCTCCGTTTTGGGCCGGCACTTGGCGGCGGCCTGGGACAGAATAGATGACAAATTTTATGTCATCTGAAAACTGTCTACATATAATTTTAAAAGTAATGCCTTTTCGTCACAGCGTCAACGCAGAAAACTCTGCGACGCCGTGCCGGCAGCCCATGCAGGGCTGGTGAATGCAAGAGCCGGCTAAGCTTCCGCGCGGATACGCGGCTTGCGCTTGGCATGGGCGCCAAGCCCGGTGCTTGGCGGGGCGGCTGCCGGCGCCAGCATGGCCTGGGCCGCAGCATGCTGCTCGATCTCACGCTGCTCATGCTCTTCCACATAGGCGCGGGCATTGCGCAGATGCTGGCGCATGGCAGCTTCGGCACGATCAGGGTCGCGGCTGGCAATGGCCTCCACGATGGCCTGATGTTCCTTGAAAGCCTGCACCGCACGGCCGGCCCGGGTGCTCGACTTGAAGCGGTAGACCCGCAACAGGTCGTAAAGCCCGTCGCACAGCATGTCGATCAGCCAACTATTGCGGCTGCCTTTGACGATGCAGAAGTGAAAATCCTGGTCCTTCGGATTCTGGTAATAACTGGTGCCTTCCACCACGCCATCCTGCCGGCCATGCTCGGCCAGCAGCCGGCGCAATTCGACAATTTCCTTGTCTGTCATCGCCTGGGCAGCCAGGCGGCAGGCCATGCCTTCCAGCGCCTCGCGCACTTGCAGCAGGTTCTTCAAATCCTGGATCGAAACATTGGCCACATGCACGCCGATATTCGGCGTGCGCTGCAACAGCTTGCGGCCTTCAAGCCGGCGGATCGCCTCGCGCAGCGGACCACGGCTGACCCCCAAGGCCGCCGCCAGGGCCTGTTCGCTGATGCGGCTGCCGGGCTGTAATTCGCCGGCCATGATCGCGGCTTCAAGCCGCTCGGCTACGGAGTCGACCAAGGATTGCGGCCGTACCTGGCTGGTCAGGATGCTATTCATCGGCTCCGACAGGATTTCAATTCTAAAACAAAGGATTACCGCCTTTTATAATATAATTGTCGGCAGTTTGCACCTGAATTTATCGGTTTCGGCGCCTCAAGCGCTGTGGCCGCGCAGCGGGGCGGCCAGCGCCAGCAGCCTATCCGCATCCAGATGCTGCTCCAGATGGGCCGCCAATTCATCCAGGATGGCCTCAACCTGAAGCTCATAGGCCACCTGGCTGCGCCGTTCGGGCCGCCATTGCGCCAGAAAATGCCGCCGGAAGGCATCGCTGGCGAACAGGCCATGCAGATAACAGCCCGCCACCAGGCCATCGGCCGAAACCGCGCCATCCAGCCGGCCATCGGCAAAACGCAGCAAGGGCTGCGCCAAGGCCGTGCCAAGGCTGCGCCCGGCATGGATTTCATAGCCCTGCACCGGCACCGCATCGATCAGGGTTTCACCCTGCATCGGCCCGACGATCTTATGCGCATCCAGGCTGGTTTCCAGATCAAGCAGGCCAAGGCCGGCGATGCGGCCGGGCGCACCTTCCAGGCCGAGCGGATCGTCGATCCAGCGCCCCAGCATCTGATAGCCGCCGCAAATGCCGAATACCGGCTTGCCCTGGCGGTGATGCGCCAGCAAGTCGATATCCCAGCCCTGCTCGCGCATAAAAACCAGATCGGCAATGGTGGTTTTGGAACCGGGCAGCAGGATCAGGTCGGCATCCTGCGGCAAGGGCCGACCGGCGGCGATGAACTCCACCGCCACATCAGCCTCACTGGCCAGCGGGTCAAGATCGTCAAAATTGGCGATACGCGGAAAACGCGGCACGATGATGCGGAAGCCGGCGCCCTGGCGCACCTGGCGCTGTTCGATCTGCATCGCATCTTCCGCCGGCAGCAGGCCGGCACGCGGCAGCCAGGGGATCAGCCCCAGCCCGGGCCAGCCGGTATCCTGTTCGATCCGCGCCATGCCGGCCTCAAACAATGCCGGATCGCCGCGAAACTTGTTGACGATGAAACCCCGGATCAACGCCGCATCGGCTGGCGCCAGCACCGCCTTGGTGCCAACCAGGCTGGCGATCACACCGCCGCGCTCGATATCACCCAGCAGCAGCACCGGCAGGCCGGCGGCATGGGCAAAGCCCATATTGGCAATATCGTTGGTACGGAGATTCACTTCCGCCGGGCTGCCGGCGCCTTCCACCAGCAGCAGATCGGCCTCGGCGGCAAGCAGATGAAAACTATGTAGCACCGCCGGCATCAGGCTCTGGCGCTCGGCAAAATACTGCCGCGCCTGGCTCTGGCCCAGCACGCGGCCCTGTAGCACCACCTGCGCCCCGGTATCGCTTTGCGGCTTCAGCAGCACCGGATTCATATGGACCGAAGGCGCGGCAAAACAGGCCCGTGCCTGCAAAGCCTGGGCGCGGCCAATCTCGCCGCCATCCGGCGTGGCGGCAGCGTTATTGGACATATTCTGCGGCTTGAATGGCCGCACCCGCAGCCCACGCCGCGCAAACAGCCGGCACAGGCCGGCCACGATCAGCGACTTGCCGGCATCGGAATGGGTGCCCTGGATCATCAGGGCGACAGGCGGCTGAGCCATGGTGCCGTTTCGGTTACGGATGCTATAGGGTTCGGACCCTAGCTTGTATCGGAATTGAAATGCCCGGAACAACCCTCATCCTTGGCGGCGCCCGTTCGGGCAAGAGCCGCTTTGCCGAAAGCCTGCTGGCCGGCAAGCCGGGCGATGCCCGGCTCTATCTGGCCACCGCCGAGGCGCGTGATGCCGAAATGGCCGAACGCATTGCACGCCATCGCGCTGATCGCGGCAGCGCCTGGATCACCATCGAAGAGCCGCTTGATATCGCCCCGATCATCCAGCGCGAATGTGGCCAAGGCCGGTATGTGCTGGTGGAATGCCTGACATTATGGCTCAGCAACCTGATGGAAGCCGGCCGCGATGTGGCGGCGGAAACCGGCCGGCTCTGCGCCGCGCTGCCAAATCAGCACAGCACTGGCGGTGCCGTGCTGGTCAGCAACGAAGTTGGCCTGGGCATCATGCCGATGAATGCGCTGGCGCGGGCTTTCGGCGATGAGGCCGGGCGGCTGAATCAGCGCATTGCCGCTGCCGCAGACAAAGCCTATTTCATCGCCGCCGGCCTGCCGCTGAAGCTAAAGGGCGAGTGACAGGCCCCAGGCCACGGCCAGGCCCGACCATAATAACAGCAGGCATTGGCGATAGAGCCGCAAAGCGGCGCGGATATCTGCGGCAGCGGCCTCAGGCCGGCCATCGCCCATCCAAGCATCGGCCACGATTTCACCGGCATAGCGGCGCGGCCCGGCCAGGCGCAGGCCCAATGCCTGCGCCATCGCCGCTTCCGGCCAGCCGGCATTGGGCGAGCGATGCCGTGGTGCATCGCGCCAGATCACCCGCCAGGCGGCAATCAACCGGCCCGGCGCCACAAGACTGAGCAGCAAGGCGCTGAGCCGCGAAGCCGGCAGGTTGACCAGATCGTCAAGCCGCGCTGCCGCCCAGCCGAAGGCGAGATAACGCGGGCTTTTATGACCGATCATGCTATCCGCAGTATTGATCGCCTTGTAGAGCAGAATGCCCGGCAGGCCACCCAGCAGCAGCCAGAAAAACGGTGCCACTACGCCATCGGAAAAATTCTCGGCCAGACTTTCAATCGCCGCGCGCGCCACACCGGCTTGATCCAGGCTTTGCGGATCGCGACCAACAATCTGGCTGACCGCAACGCGCCCGGCCTCCAGGCCGCCGGTTTCCAGCCCCAGTGCCACAGCGGCCACATGGCGCCCCAGGCTTTGCTGCGCCAGTAGTGAGCAGGCCAGGGCGGCTTCCAGCAGAATGCCATAGGGCAAAGCCCGCAAAGCCTGGCTGATCGCAAAGCCGATGCCGCCACAGACACCCAGCAGCACCAGCAAAGCCAGCACACCGCCGGCACGGCGCCACAAGAAGGGCCAGGCGGTGTGGTTCAAGCCACGTTCCAGCAGGCTGATCAACGCGCCGATCCACACCACCGGATGGCGGATGATACGGAACAGCATATCCGGATAACCACAGGCCGCTTCCAGCAGCAAAGCCAGCAGGGCCAGCAGCAGATGGTCGCTAACCGTCATGCTAGAATTCTATGCCGCGCTGCGGCTTCACACCCTGGCGGAAGGGATGTTTGAGCAATGTCATCTCGGTGGCGAGATCAGCCAGTTCAAGCAATTCCGGCTTGGCATTGCGGCCGGTTATCACCACATGCTGCGCCGGCAATTTGGCCTGCAATGCCGCCAGCACTTCATCCAGCGCCAGATAATCGTAGCGCAGCGCGATATTCAGTTCATCCAGCAGCACAAAATCAAAGCCCGGGTCTTGCAGCATCGCCACCGCCTCGGCCCAGGCGGCACGCGCAGCGGCGATGTCGCGGACACGATCCTGGGTTTCCCAGGTAAAGCCTTCGCCCATGCTGACAAAGCGGCATAATTCCGGGAAGCGGTTGAAAAACAGCTTCTCGCCGGTGGGCCGATCCCCCTTGATGAACTGCACCACACCAACCCGCATGCCCCAGCCCAGGCAACGCAACGCCATGCCAAAAGCCGCCGAGGATTTACCCTTGCCGTTGCCGCTATGCACGATCAGCAGGCCCTTCTCCACAATCTTCTCCGCCATCATGCGGTCGCGGGCGGCCTTGATGCGGGCTTTCTTCTCGGCATGCTGGCGATTGATTTCCACGTCGTCGGCTTCAGTCATCATAAGCCTCCAATGCCGCTTGCAGGCGCTGCCATTCAGCATCAGCGCCCGGCAGGCCAAGGCGCAGCCAGGCGCTGTCATAGGCGAAGATGCGCGTGAGAATGCCATGCTGCGCCAGATGGCGGAACAGGCGTGGTGCGCGGCCATCTGCAATCAGGCGAAACAGATCGGTGCCGCCGGCAACATGCCAGCCAAACCCGGCCAACAGCTCATCCAGGCGTTGCCGTGCCATGGCAAGATGCTGGCCTGTTGCCGCGATCCAGGCATCATCGCCATAGGCCCGGCAAGCCACATGCAGCGCCAGCGCATTGACCGGCCAGGCCCCCAGAGCATCGCGCAATCGCGCCGCCCATGCCGCTGAGGCCACGGCAAAGCCGAAGCGCAATCCCGGCAGACCAAAGAATTTTCCGAAGGAATACAGCGATACGATATTCGCGTTATCGGCGGCTGGCGCAAACGGCGCGAAGGCGCGGTCCAGCACCAGCAGGCCATCCGGTGGCGAAACCGTATCGAATACCCGGCCATCGGGATTATTGGGCGACACGATCACCTGCACCGCGGCCGGCTCGGCGAGCGGATTTTGGCTCGGCACCACCTGATGCCCGGCCAAGGCCCAGGCCTCGGCATGGCCGCCATAACTCGGCGCCAGGATTGCCACGCGGCCCGGCGGCAGCAGGCGCGGCAGCAAACGGATCAGGCTTTCGCTGCCCGGCGCCAGCACAATCCGCTGCGGCTGGTCCACACCGAGTCGCTTGGCAATAGCTTGGCACAAAGCGGCTTCCATTGCCGCATCCGGCAGGCGTTGCAGATCGGCCAAATCCTGCGGCAAAAGCGGATAGGGCCAGGGGTTGATGCCTGTGCTGAGATCAAGCCACGGCCGGGGCGCGGCCGGAAACCGCGCTTCAGCCCAACTCAGATTGCCGCCATGGGCAGGATAGGTAACAGCCGCATCATCTGTCATCGCGGCGCAGCCTATAGCAAAGGCCGCCGCTTGCAATAAAGGGCCGGGCCGGTATGGTCGGCGCCATTCTTCAGGATTTGCCGCCATGCCAAACCAACTGCGCCAGAAATTGCAAAGCCGTATTGATGGCAAGACCAAGCCACTCGGCTCACTGGGCCGGCTGGAGCATTTGGCGCTGCGCCTGGGCTTGATCCAGCAGAGCGAGCAGCCAAGCATCCAGCTTCCCAGCCTGGTGGTGTTTGCCGCCGATCATGGTGCCGCCGCCGCCGGGATTTCAGCCTATCCGCAGGATGTGACCTGGCAGATGGTGCTGAATTACCTGCAAGGTGGCGCCGCCGTGAATGTGTTTGCCCGCCAGGCCGGCTGGAACCTGCTGGTGGTGGATGCCGGCGTGAAGCATGATTTCGGCATCATGCCGGGGCTGCTGGATCGCAAGATCGCGCCCGGCACGGCGAATTACCTGCATGAGCCGGCAATGACACCGGCGCAATGCACGGCGGCCCTGGCTGCCGGCCGCGCTATTGTGGCCGACCTGGCGGCGCAGGGCTGCACCTTGCTGGGCCTGGGTGAGATGGGCATCGGCAATACCGCCGCTGCTTCGCTGCTGGCGCATCGTCTGCTAGGCCTGCCGCTGGCCGATCTGGTGGGGCGCGGCACCGGGCTGGATGATGCCGGCCTGGCGCGCAAGACCGCCTTGCTGGAACAGGCCTCATTGCGCTGCCCGGAAAACCTGAATGCCTTTGAGGCACTGCGGCAATTCGGCGGCTTCGAGATAGCCATGATCTGCGGCGCCATGCTGGAAGCCGCCGAACGCCGCATCGCCATCCTGGTGGATGGCTTTATCGTTACCGCCGCCCTGCTGGTGGCACGCGGCATGGCGCCCGCTGTTGTTGATGCCTGTCTCTATGCCCATTGCTCCGAGGAACGCGGCCATCGGCTGCTGCTCCAGCATCTGCAAGCCGAACCGCTGCTTGATCTGGGCCTGCGCCTGGGCGAAGGCACCGGCGCGGCACTGGCTTTGCCGCTGGTGCAGGCAGCGGCGGCCTTCCTGGCCGAGATGGCAAGTTTTGACGCTGCCGGCGTGAGCAAGCAGACGGCATCATGATCGGCCAGGAAATCCGCCTGCTGCTCACCGCCGTGCAATATTTCACCCGGCTGCCGGTGCCGGCCTGGATCGGCCATGGCCCGGCACAGCTAAACCAGGCGGCGCGTTATTTCCCGGCCGTCGGTGTGCTGGTGGGGAGCGTGGCGGCCTTGGTGCTGTGGCTGGCAGCGCTGGTGGCGCCGCTGCCGGTGGCGGTGCTGCTCAGCATGATGGCGGGCATCCTGCTTACTGGCGGTTTTCACGAGGATGGCCTGGCCGATAGCTGCGACGGTTTTGGCGGCGGCTGGCAGCGCGAAGACGTGTTGCGCATCATGAAGGATTCGCGCCTGGGCAGCTTTGGCGCGCTGGGGCTGTTTCTGGTGCTGGGGCTGAAAGCGGCTTTGCTGATGGCATTGCCGCTGGCCTGGCTGCCGGCAATCCTGGTGGCGGCGCATGGCTATAGCCGCTGGCTGCCGATGCTGCTGATCTGGCGCCTGGATTATGTGCGCGACGAGGATGCCGCAAAGGCCAAGCCGATGGTGCAGGCGATGGCGCCGGCCAGCCTGATCATTGGCGCAGCATGCGGCATCCTGCCCGCCTTGCTGCTGCTGCATGATCTGGCGCTGCCCGGCCTGCTGCTGGGCCTGCCGCTGACTGTCCTGCTGGGGCTGTATTGCCGCAAGCGGATCGGCGGCTATACCGGCGACGCTTTGGGCGCAGTACAGCAACTGACTGAAATCGGCTTCTATTTTGGCTGTGGCCTGATCCTGTGGCACAATCCCGGCATGGCTGCCGGTTGACAGCACGGCATCGCAGGCGATATGGCCTAGGGTGACGGATACGGGAATGCGGTGCCAAGCCGCAGCTGCCCTCGCAACTGTAAGCGACGAGTCCGCGCCAGAATGCCACTCGGCAAAAACCGGGGAAGGCGGCGCGCGATGATGACCCGCAAGCCAGGAAACCTGCCGTCGATGCCTATGAGCCGTGCGGACGGGGTGCGCCGCTGCGGTTTAGTTACGGACGGCCAATGCGGGCGTTGCACGCCTGTTTTCCGCCCGACATGCATCCCGTGAATGAGGAAAGCTGTCGGTGGCCACCATCCTGCATGTCTGCACATCCTGCCGCCCGGCTGAAAATCCCGGCGATGATCCTGGCGATACTGCCGCACGCCCGGGCCAGGACATGCTGGCCTGGCTGAGCGCCGCCATCCCCGCAGATGCACAAATCAGCCTGCACGGCGCCAATTGCCTCTCGGTCTGCAAGCGGCCTTGCACCATCGCCGTCTCGGCGCCGGGCAAATGGAGCTATGTGATCGGCAATCTGGAGCCGGCGCGCGACGGCGCCGCTTTGCTGGATTACCTGGCGCAATATGCCGCCGCAGCCGATGGCGTTACGCCGTTGCGCCAACGCCCGGCGCCGATCCGCGCCGGCATCATCGCCCGTCTGCCGCCCGCCCCGGCGCAACAAGGATAAAGTCATGGCCGCCACGGCAAAGATTCCCGCCACCATCATCACCGGCTTTCTCGGCGCTGGCAAAACCTCGTTGATCCGGCATCTGATGCAGCATGCCGAAGGCCGCCGCATTGCATTGCTGATCAATGAATTCGGCGATGTGGGCGTGGATGGCGCTATCCTGAAAGCCTGCGGCAATGCGGATTGCCCGGAAGAAGCCATCATCGAATTGCCCAATGGCTGCATCTGCTGCACCGTGGCGGATGATTTCCTGCCCGCCATCGAACGCCTGATGGCGCTACCCGGCCGCTTCGACCATATCGTGATCGAAACCTCCGGCCTGGCGCTGCCCAAGCCGCTGGTGAAAGCCTTCGACTGGCCGGCAATCCGTAGCCGGCTGACCGTGGATGGGGTGATTGCCGTGGTGGATGGGCCGGCGGTTGCCGATGGCCGCTTTGCCGAAGATGCCGACACCCTGCTCCAGCAACGCGCCGAAATCGGCCTGATCGATCACGATAACCCGGTGGCCGAGGTTTACGAGGATCAACTGCTCTGCGCCGATATGGTGATCCTGAACAAGACCGACCTGATGGACACAGCAGGGCGCGAACGGGTGCGCGGCAGCATCCGCGCCGAACTGACACGCCAGGCGGTGCCGATCATCGAAGCCAGCCATGGCGCGGTGGCGCCGGCTGTGCTGCTGGGCTTGGGCGCGGCGGCGGAAGACGATCTGGCCAACCGCCCCTCGCATCATGATGCCGAGGCTGAGCATGACCATGAGGATTTTGAAACCATGGTGCTGGAGCTGCCCGCCCTGGCTGATCCGCTGGCCCTGTTGCGGGCTTTGGGCGATCTGGCGGAACGCCATAATGTGTTGCGCGCCAAGGGTTATCTGCGCGTGGCCGGCAAGCCGATGCGCTATCTGGCGCAGGCGGTTGGCCCGCGTGTTTCAGGCCATTTTGAGGGCGCGGCCCAAGGCAATGAAGGCCGCCTGGTGCTGATCGGCCTGAAAGGCTTCGACCAGGCCGCCATCCGCGTTCATATCGAGGGAGCCGCACTTGCACCTGTCGGTTAGGCACGCCCAGGCCCTGGATGCCGAGGAGGCGCCGGTCAATCCGGAGCAGCAACCGGCTGACATTCTGGTGCTGTCCTTCACCGATTCCGATCTCGCCGCCATAGCCGCTGCGTTTCATGCCGCCCCTACCGCATCGCCCAGCCTGGCCCTGACCAATCTGGCGCCGATGCGGCATCCGCTATCGGTGGACCTCTATATCGAACAGGTGGCGAGCCAGGCCAAGGTGATCCTGGCGCGGCTGCTGGGCGGGCATGATTGGTGGCCCTATGGCGCCGAGGAACTGGCCCGGCTGGCACGCCAGCGCGGGATTGCGCTGCTGCTGCTGAGCGGTGATGGCCGGCATGACGAACGCCTGACTGCACTTTCCACCGTGGCGCCGGCAGTGACGGGCGCGGCGCAAGCCTGCTTTGATCATGGCGGCACAGCCAACATTGCCGCCCTGCTGCATCTGCTGCGCAGCCTGGCGCGCGGTGAAACCCCTGCGCCGCCGGTTGCCGTAGCCGTGCCGCCGGCGGGGCTTTATCGCGCCGAAACTGCCACGGTGCCGTGCCTGGGCCAGGCCTTGCTGTTATTCTACCGCTCGCATTATCTGGCTGCCGATACCGCGCCGATTGATGCGCTGGTGCTCGCCCTGGCCGAACGTGGCCTGGAGGCCCGCGCCTGCATGCTGACCAGCCTGAAGGACAAGACTGCCCTGGCCGCCTTGCGCACCATCATCGGCGATACGGCGCCGGATGTGATCCTGGATGCCACGGCGTTTTCTGCCGGCGACGGCCTGCATCCGCTGGCCGGTTATGGCGTGCCGATCCTGCAATGCGCCCTGGCCAATACGCCGGAAGCGGCCTGGGCGGCCTCGACGCGCGGTTTATCCGCCAGCGACCTGGCGATGCATGTGGTGCTGCCGGAAGCCGATGGGCGGATATTCACCCGCGCGGTTTCGTTCAAGGGCGAAGCCGGCTTTGATGCCGCCACGCAATACCGCCGCATCGCGCATAATCCGCTGCCCGACCGCATCGCCTATGTCGCCGACCTGGCACAAGCCTGGGTCAGGCTGGGCAAAACCGCGCCACGGCAACGCCGGCTGGCCCTGGTGCTATCGGATTATCCCGACCGCCAGGGCCGCCAGGGTTATGCCGTGGGCCTGGATGCGCCGCAAAGTGCTTTGGAAATCCTGCATCTGCTGCATGGCGCCGGCTATATGCTTGGCGATCTGCCACCCGATGCCCAGGCCTTGATGAGCCGGCTGGGCGAAACCGAGTTCTATCCGCTGGCACGCTATCGCCAACGCCTGGCCGCATTGCCGGCAGACTTGCGCGATGCGATATGCGCCGCCTGGGGCGAGCCGGAGCAGGATGGCGACCACAGGCCGCAAGGCTTTTCTATCCGGGCGGCACGGCTGGGCCATCTGGTGGCGGCGTTGCAACCGGATCGTGGCGGCAAAGCCGACCGGCGCAGCGATTATCACGATCCGGCGCTGCCGCCGCGCCATGGCTATCTGGCATTTTATTGGTGGCTGCGCGATGTGGCCGGCATCGATGCGCTGATCCATCTCGGCACCCATGGCAATCTGGAATGGCTGCCGGGCAAGAATGTGGCTTTATCGGCGGCCTGCGCGCCGGAAGCCGCGCTTGGCCCGGTGCCGGTGGTTTATCCCTATATCGTTTGCGATCCCGGCGAAGCCGCCCAGGCCAAGCGGCGGCTGGCCGCCGTGGCACTAAGCCATCTGACCCCGCCGCTGGCGCCGGTGACCCTGGCGCCGGGCCTGGCCGAGCTGGAAATGCTGGTGGATGAATACAGCGCCGCCGACGGGCTGGATGCGCGCCGCATGCGGCATCTGCGGGGCGAGATCGTGGCGCGCGCGCGTCAGGCCGGCCTGCCCGGCGCCAACGAGGCCGCTGCCGACGAGGAAGCCGTGCTGGCGCTGCTGGAGACTCAGCTTTGCGATATCAAGGAGCAGCGTGTCGGCGACGGCCTGCATGTTTTTGGCCAGGCACCACCACCCGAACAACTGGCCGGCATGGCGGCGGCGATGGCGGAAGCCGCCGGTGGCGCAGCAGATCAGATGGCAATCGCAGCAAGGCTGCGCGAAGCCGCCGCCAATGAGGCACATGGCCTGCTGACGGCGCTTTCCGCCGGCTTTGTGGCCCCCGGCCCGGGCGGTTCGCCGGTGCGCGGCCGGCTCGATATCCTGCCCACCGGCAGCAACATGGTGAGTGTTGACCCGCGCCTGCTGCCCACGCCGACCGCCCATGTCATCGGCCAGCGCGCGGCGGCAGAATTTGTGCACCGTTATCTTCAGGATCATGGCGACTGGCCGCGCCGGGTGATGCTGGACCTGTGGGGTTCCGCCAGCCTGCGGAATGGCGGCGACGAGATTGCCCAGGCTTTGTGCCTGATGGGGGTGATGCCGCGCTGGAATACAGCCACCGGCCGGGTGGATGGCTTTGAAATTCTGGCGCCCGATGCCATGCAATGGCCGCGCATCGATGTCTGCCTGCGCATTTCCGGCCTGTTCCGCGATATCTTCGCCACCATCATCACGCTGTTTGATGATGCGGTGCGCGCCGTGGCGCGGCTGCCCGAGCCGGATGATGTCAATCCCCTGGCCGGCGCCACACGCGGCCTGGAGGGTGAAGCCCTGCGCGCCGCCACCTGGCGTATTTTCGGCAATGCACCGCAAGCCTTTGGCGCCGGGCTGACCGACTTGCTGGATCGTGGCGCCTGGCAGAAACGCGATGAATTGGGCGCCGCCTATATCGCCGCCTCGCGCTATGCCTATGGCCGCGATGCCTTCGGCCTGCCGCAGCAAGCCGCACTGGAGCAACGGATCAGCAGCAGCGATGCCCTGATCCATATGCAGGACCAGCGTATCAGCGATGTGCTGAGCCATGCCGATTTCGCCGATGCCGAAGGCGGCTTTGCCGCCGCCGCTGCCGCGCTGGGGGCCAGGCCGGCGCTGTATCATGTTGATAGCAGCCGGGTGAATGCGCTCAAGGTGCGCAGCCTGGCGGAAGAGATTTCACTGACCTTGCAGGCGCGCGCACTCAATCCGCATTGGATTGCCGGCCAGATGCGCCATGGCTATGCCGGTGGCGCCGCGCTGGCCGATACCGTGGATCAACTCTTTGCCTTTGCCGCCAGCACCGATGCGGTGCAGCCCGGGCAGTTCGAGGCGCTGTATGCGGCCTATTGCAGCGCGCCCGAGGTGAGTGATTTCCTGGCGCAGCATAATCCGGCGGCACAAGCGGCGATGCAGGCGCGCTTTGCCGAGGCGATCCGGCGCGGCCTGTGGAATCCGCGCCGCAATGCCGTGTGGCGCGAATTGGCGCTGCCACTGGAGGCCGCGCCATGAAGCCGGCGCCCAAAGGCTGGTGCCCGACCGCGCGGCGCCCGATGGCCAGCGGCGACGGTCTGCTGCTGCGGCCGCATCTGCGCCATGGCCAATTGCCCAGCGATCTGGCGCGCGACCTGGCGCGGCTGGCCGTGCAGTTTGGCAATGGCCAGCTTGACCTGACGCAACGCGGCAACCTGCAACTGCGCGGCATCCGGCCGGAACATTACGAAGCAATGCTGGCCGCCCTGGAAACATGCGGCATCGCCGATGCGCCGGCGGCAGCAATCCTGACCAGCCCCTTGGCCGGTCTGGACTCCACTTGCGCGGGCGGCCTCTGGGCCATAGCCGATGACGTGCAAAAGCTGCTGCGGGATATTGTGCTGCCGGCAAAGTTTCTCTGCCTGCTGGATGGCGGCGGTGTATGGCCTCTGCATCTGTCGGCCGACCTGCATTGCCGGCCGCCATTTGATGCAGCGGCAATCGCAGCAGCAATTCAGCACTACGCCACGCAACCGCGGCGGCGCTTGCCACCGCCAGCAGCCGTGGCGGCACCGGGTTATCTGGCCGCCTGCCATGTGCTGGCCCTGGCGCCAGCCTATGGCAGCCTGGATGCCGCCATGCTGAAAAGCTTGGCCGATCTGAGTGAGCAATATGGCAATGGGCAAATCCGCCTGGCACCCTGGCGCCTGATCCTGCTGCCTGGCCTGGCGCCAGATGCCGTGCCGGCCGCCTGCCGCGCAGCGCAGGCCGCCGGTTTCATCACCGATGCGGCCGATCCCAGGCGGATGATCCAGGCCTGCCCCGGCGCACCGGCTTGCACCAGCGGCCTGGGCGATACCAGGCAGCTTGCCGCCAGGCTGGCCCCGCATCTGCCGCAGGATGGCGGCATCACCCATATCGCCGGCTGTGCCAAGGGCTGCGCCCATGGCGGGCCGGCGGCGCGGGTGATCGTGGCCCAGGCGCGGCACGG
>DLGP01000071.1:34907-151076 GCA_002482765.1 Alphaproteobacteria bacterium UBA7691 | reverse complement strand
CTGGGTTTTGACAGCGCTGCCGATGCCGCCCTGCCGCATAACAATCTGCAACCGGATCAACTTTTAGCCATGCTGCCATCATGACCAACCTGCGTAGTTATATCCGCGATGGCGCTGCAATCTATCGGCAATCCTTCGCCACTATCCGGGCCGAAGCCGACCTGGCGCGTTTCAGCCCGGAGGAGGAAGTGGTGGCGGTGCGCATGATCCATGCTTGCGGCATGGTGGAGATTGCCGCCGACATCGTGTTTTCGCCCGGCGCCGTGGCGATAGCCCGGCAAGCATTGCAAGCCGGCGCACCGATCCTCTGCGATGCCAAGATGGTGGCCAGCGGCATCACCCGCGCCCGCCTGCCGGCCAATAATGCGGTGATCTGCACCCTGGCTGACCCGGCAGTGCCGGCCCTGGCGCGCCAGCTTGGCAATACACGCTCGGCGGCGGCGCTGGAATTGTGGCGCGCGCATATGGCCGGCGCCGTGGTGGTGATCGGCAATGCCCCCACGGCCTTGTTTCACCTGCTCGACATGCTGGATGTCGGCGCGCCACGGCCAGCCATCGTGCTGGGTCTGCCGGTGGGCTTTGTTGGTGCCGTGGAATCAAAGCAGGCCTTGATCGAGGATGGCCGCCTGCCCTTCCTGGCCTTGCGCGGCCGGCGTGGTGGCAGCGCCATTGCGGTGGCGGCGGTGAATGCGCTGGCGCAGGAGAGTGAATTATGACCGGCTGCCTTTATGGCGTTGGCCTTGGCCCCGGCGATCCCGAATTGGTGACGCTGAAAGCCGCCCGTGTACTGGCCGAGGCGCCGATTGTTGCCTGGTTTTCCAAGGCCGGCGCCCGCAGCCATGCTTATGGCATTGCCGAAAAACTGCTGCGGCCCGGCCATGTGGAGATGCCGCTGATCTATCCGGTGACCACCGAATTTCCGGTGGACGACCCGCGCTATTCCGAGCCGATTGCCGACTTCTATGCCGCATCCAGCGACCGCATTGCGCAGCATCTGGCAGAAGGCCTGGATGTGGCCGTGCTCTGTGCCGGCGATCCGTTTTTCTATGGCTCGTTCATGCATCTGTATCATCGCCTGGTGACGCGCTTCCCAACCCGTGTGATTCCCGGCATCCCCGCCATGGCCGGCAGTTGGACCAATGCCGGCCAGCCGATCACCTGGGGCGACGATATCCTGACCGTGCTGCCCGGCACCTTGCCCGAAGCCGAACTGACCGAACGGCTGGGCCGCACCGATGCGGCGGTGATCATGAAGCTGGGCCGCAACCTGCCGCATGTGCGCCGCGCCTTGCGCGCCAATAGCCTGGAGCAGCGCGCCATCTATGTGGAATACGGCACCATGCGGGCTGAGAAAATTGTCCCGTTGGCCGACAAACCCGATGACAAGGCGCCGTATTTCTCGTTGATCCTGCTGCCGGGCCAGGGGCGGCGGTTATGACAAGCACCGGCCACTTACGCATCCTCGGCCTTGGCCCCGGGCCGCTGGCCTGGCGCACGCCGGAGGTGGAGACTGCCCTGGCCGAAGCCGAGCATGTTTTCGGCTACACGCCCTATATCGCGCGGCTGCCGGCGACGATCAGCGCCCAGCGCCATGCCAGCGACAATGGCGACGAATTGCTGCGCGCCCGCGCCGCCTTGCAGCTGGCCGCCAGCGGCGCCCGGGTGGCGGTGGTATCAGGCGGCGATGCCGGCATCTTCGGCATGGCCAGCGCGGTATTTGAAGCCATCGACCAGGGCGAAGCCGCCTGGCGCGACCTGGATGTGCTGGTATTGCCCGGCCTGAGCGTGATGCTGGCGGCAGCGGCGCGGCTGGGCGCACCGCTGGGGCATGATTTCTGCGTCTTGTCGCTGTCTGACCGGCTGAAACCCTGGAGCATCATCGAACGCCGGCTGCAAGCCGCCAATCACGGCGATCTGGCGCTGGCGCTCTACAATCCGGCCTCGCAGAGCAGGCGGCAGCAGCTTGAGCAGGCGCTGGCCTGCCTGCGCCAGGGCCGGGGCGATGAAACCGTGGCGATGATTGCGCGCGATATCGGCGGCGCCGATGAGCGTGTGGCGATCACCAGCCTGGGGGCGCTGAACCCGGCAGACATAGACATGCGCTGCCTGCTGCTGGTGGGCAGCAGCACCACGCGGCTGATTACCCGGCCGGGCCGGGCGCCGCTGGTCTACACCCCCCGGCATTACCCATGACGGCACCCATGATGCAGCGCGCGCAACCAATCCAGCGCCGCGGCGGCAGTGGCCGCCACCGACAAGGCCGGCTTCGGCGGCCGGCGCAGCAGCAAAACCGGCAGGTTCAGCTTTCGCGCCGCCAGCAGCTTGGCCTCGGTGGCGAAACCGCCGGAATTTTTGCTCACCACAACGTCAATGCAATGTTGGCGCAGCAGGCCAAGTTCGTGATCGAGATCGAACGGCCCACGTTCGGTGAGCCAGACCGCTGCGGGCAATGGCTGCGGCGCAACCGGATCAATGCTGCGCACCAGATAAAAATGCTGAGGCGCAGTGGCATAGGCCGGCACTTCCAACCGGCCGACGGTGAGGAAAATCCGCCGTGGCGCGGTGCCCAAAGCGGCAATGATGCCGGCATGGTCGTCATATTCCTGCCAGTCATCCCCAGGTCCGGCCTGCCAGGCTGGGCGGCGCAAAGCCAGGATCGGTATGCCGCAGATGGCGGCCGCTTCGGCGGCATGAAACGGCATCACGCGGGCAAAAGGATGGGTGGCATCCACCAGGGCGGCGATCTGCTGCGCCCGCAGCCATTGCACCAGGCCGGCAACACCGCCAAAGCCGCCGATGCGGTGGCTGATGCCAGCCGCTACTTGCGGCTGCCGCGTGCGGCCGGCCAGCGACAGGGTGGCCTGGAAAAACGATTGATCGGCCAGACGCTTTACCAGCGCGCTGGCTTCGCTGGTGCCGCCAAGAATGAGGATGCGCATGGCTGATGCTTTAGCATGGCTGACCATTCTTGGCATCGGCGAGGACGGCCTGGATGGTCTGAATCCCGTTGCCCGGCAACGCCTGGCCGGCGCGGCGCTGGTGATCGGCGGCCAGCGCCATCTGGACTTGGCGCAGCCACTGATCCAGGGCGAAAGCCAGATCTGGCCAACACCTTTGGGCGACATCGCCGCCACTTTGCTGGCCTGGAAACCAAGGCCGGTCTGCGTGCTGGCCAGC
Organism: Alphaproteobacteria bacterium UBA7691; assembly: GCA_002482765.1. Classification (GTDB taxonomy): domain Bacteria; phylum Pseudomonadota; class Alphaproteobacteria; order Ferrovibrionales; family Ferrovibrionaceae; genus Ferrovibrio. The sequence continues at coordinate 147,899 of DLGP01000071.1, read as the reverse complement.
GGCGACCCTTTCACCTATGGCATCGGCGCCACCCTGGCGCGCAGCATTCCGGCCAACGAGATGCTTGTGTTGCCGGCAGCATCGGCGTTTTCGCTGGCTGCCGCGCGGCTGGGCTGGGCCTTGCAGGATACAATAACGCTGGGCCTGAACAGCCGGCCATTGCCGCATCTGCTGCCGCATCTGCAACCTGGCGCCAGGCTGATTACGCTGTGCAAGGATGCCGGCACACCCGCCGCCATTGCCGCCTTGCTGTGCGATTATGGCTGGCAGCACGCGCAACTGACCGTGCTGGAGCGGCTGGGCGGGCCGCATGAACGGATAAGCCAGACAACAGCGGCTGGATTTGCCCTGGAAGACATCGCGGCGCTGAATTGTGTTGCGCTCGCCTTGCCGGCGGATGCCGCCAGCCATCGCCGCGCTCTGCCGCGCGGCTTCGGCCTGGCCGACGACCTGTTTGAACATGACGGGCAATTGACCAAGCGCGAAATCCGCGCCGTCACATTGTCATCCCTGGCGCCACGGCGCGGCGAATTGCTGTGGGATATCGGCCTGGGCGCCGGCTCGGTGGCGATTGAATGGCTGCTGGCCGATCCGGCCAACCAGGCGATCGGGCTGGAACGCGATGGCGAACGGGCGGCGCGTGCCCGGCGTAATGCCTTGCGCCTGGGTGTGCCGCATTTGCGCGTGATCGAAGCCGAGGCCCCGGCCGGGCTGGATGATCTGCCGGCGCCGGATGCGATTTTCATCGGCGGCGGCGGTGCCACGCCCGGCCTGATCGAGCTTTTGTGGCAACGGCTGCGCCCGGGCGGCCGGCTGGTGGCCAATGCCGTGACCCTGGAAACCGAAGCCACCTTGCTGGCGGCCTATCAGCGCTGGGGCGGGCAATTGCTCCGCCTGGGGCTGGAACGCGCCAGCCCGGTGGGTGGCGTCAGCGGCTGGCGCCCGGCCATGCCGGTGCTGCATTGGAGCCTGGACAAATGATCGCTTTGGGCATCGGCTGCCGCGGCGGCTGTGATGCGGCTGAAATCGTCACCCTGGCACAGACCACGCTGGCGGCCTTGCATCTGGCGCCCGCACAAGTGACGGTGATCGCCAGTTTGCAGGATAAAGCCGGGCTGCCGGCTATTACGTCTGCCGCCGCGCAGCTCGGCCTGACCCTGCGCCTGCTGCCGCTGACTGCCTTGCAGGCCGCCAGCCCACGCGCCTTGAGCCGCTCAGAGGCCGCTTTGCGGGCGCATGGCCTGCCCTCGCTGGCGGAAACCGCCGCGCTGGCTGCGCTGGGGCCGGATGCAGCCTTGCTGGCACCGCGCCGCCTGAGCCAGCGGGCTAGCTGCGCCGTTGCGCTGGAGAAGCCATCATCATGACCGTGCATTTCATCGGCGCCGGCCCCGGCGCACCCGACCTGCTGACCCTGCGTGGCCGCGACCTGATCGCCGCCTGCCCGGTCTGCCTCTATGCCGGCTCGCTGGTGCCGGCGGAAATCCTGCGCTACTGCCCGGCCGATGCCCGCATCATCGATACCGCGCCGCTTGATCTGGATCGCATCGAGGCGGAATTTGTGGCGGCGCATCAAGCCGGCCAGGATGTCGCCCGGCTGCATTCCGGCGACCTTTCGGTATGGTCGGCGCTGGGCGAACAATTGCGCCGGCTGCGCAAGCACAACATCCCCTACAGCATCACCCCGGGGGTGCCGAGCTTTGCCGCCGCCGCCGCCGCTTTGGGCCAGGAACTGACCCTGCCCGAAGTGGCGCAAAGCCTGGTGCTGACGCGCAGCGGCGGCCGTGCCTCGGCCATGCCGGCGGGCGAGGAACTGGCAGCCTTTGCCCGCACCGGCGCCACCTTGGCGCTGCACCTGTCGATCCACAATCTGGGCAGGCTGGTGGCGGAACTGACGCCGTTGCTGGGTGCGGATTGCCCGGTGGCGATTGTGTATCGCGCTTCCTGGCCGGATCAGCGCATCCTGCGTGGCATGCTGGGTGATATTCTGGCCCAGGCCGAGGCGGCGCCGATGGAGCGCACGGCGCTGATCCTGGTGGGGCGTGTGCTGGCAGCCGAGGATTTCCGCGATTCAGCGCTTTACGATCCCGATTACCACAGGCGCTATCGATGATCTCAGCAGGCTTGAAACGGCCGTTGCGCCACCGGTCGGCCGTCGCGGTCGGTGACCAGGATTTCCAGCTCCATGCCGGTGCCATCCAGCACCGCCGCCGCCGTGTGCCAGGCGCGTTCGGCCACCTGGGCGGCCACCCGGGCCGCCAGCGCCGGGGCGATGGCCTCGGCCAGATCAAGGGCATGTTTGGCGGTGTTGGCCTGGGCAATGGCCTGGCACAGATCAGGCCCGGCACCAGCCTCGGCCGCCAGTTGCGCCAGGAAAGCCAGATCAACCGCGCCGGCGCGCGAATGCAGGTCAAGCAGGCCCTGGGCCAGCTTGGTCATCTTGGCGAAACCGCCGGCAATGCTGATCCGCGGCACCGGATGGCGGCGCAGATATTTCAGCATGCCGCCGGCAAAATCGCCCATCTCGATCAATGCCGGATCGGGCAGACCGTGCAAGCGCTGGATACTGCTTTCCGAGACATTGCCGGTGGCGCCGGCAACATGGCGCAGGCCGCTGGCGCGCGCCACATCGATGCCGCGATGGATCGAATGAATCCAGGCGGCGCAGGAAAACGGCACCACGATGCCGGTGGTGCCCAGCACCGAAAGGCCACCGACAATGCCCAGGCGCGGATTGAGTGTACGCTGCGCCAGCGCCTCGCCGCCGGGAATCGAAATCTCCACCACCAGATCGGCGGCGATGCCCAGGGCCGCCGCCAGGGCACCGAGATTATCCCGCATCATCTGGCGCGGCACCGGATTGATCGCCGGCTCGCCCACCGGCAGCGGCAGGCCGGGCCGGGTTATGGTGCCAACGCCTTCACCGGCGCGGAACTGCACGCCGCTGCCAGGCGCGCCACGCCACAGCTTGGCGCAGATCAACGCCTGATGCGTCACGTCCGGATCGTCGCCGGCATCCTTCACCACGGCGGCAAAGGCCCAATCCGGGCCGATGGCACACCGCGCCAGGCTGAAACTGGGGGTTTGCCCGCCCGGCAGCCGGATGCTGACCGGATCAAGGCATTCACCGGTGGCCAAGCCAGCCAGCGCCGCCGTGGCGGCGGCAGTGGCGCAGCTTCCCGTGGTCCAGCCGGTGCGCAGGGGGGCGGTTTGCATGATGCCGGGTTTTACCGCAAAGCCGGATGTGAAGCGAGGCGCCGATGCCGGGACTGATAGCATGCGTGGTCTGATGATAGCGGCGCCACGCTCCGGCTCGGGCAAGACCACGCTGACCCTGGGCCTGCTGCGCGCCTTTGCCAAGCGCGGCCTGCGCGTGGCCGGCTTCAAATGTGGCCCGGATTATATCGATCCGGTATTCCATCGGGTTGCCACCGGCCATGTCAGCCTGAACCTGGATAGCTGGTGCATGGCGCCGGCGCTGCTGGACGCGCATCTGGCGCAAGGCACCCGCGATGGTGTTGATCTGGTGCTGGTGGAAGCCTCGATGGGGCTGTTTGACGGCGTGGCGCAGCCGGGCGCAGCCGGCAACGGCGCCTCGGCCGATATCGCGCGCCGTTTTGGCCTGCCGGTGCTGCTGGTGCTGGATACCAGCGGCCAGGCGCAATCCGCCGGGGCGGTGGCGCTGGGTTTCAGCCAGTTTGATCCGGGCATCCAGGTGGCCGGCGTGGTGCTGAGCAACCTGGCCAGCGAACGCCACCGCAATCTGGCGCAACGTGGCCTGGCGCAGGCCGGGTTGCCGGTTTTCGGCGGCCTGCTTCGCGGCGGCGTGCCGGCTCTGCCGGAACGCCATCTTGGCCTGGTGCAGGCGGATGAACTGCCGGAGGCGGCGCGCATTGTGGAGGCGCTGGCCGAAGCCATCGAACAGGCGATTGACCTGGATGCCGTGCTGGCGGCAACGGCAAAGCTGGCCCTGCCGGCAAGCGATGCCGGCATCGTGGCGCTGCCACCGCCGGGCCAGCGCATCGCCTTTGCCAATGATGTGGCCTTTTCCTTTGCCTATCCGCATCTGCTGACCCTGTGGCGTCGGCTGGGTGCGGAAATCCTGCCCTTCTCGCCGCTGGCCGATCAGGCACCCGACGCAGCGGCGGATTGCTGCTGGCTGCCGGGCGGCTATCCCGAATTGCATGCCGGGCGTTTAAGCAGCAATGCCGGCTTCCTTGCCGGTCTGCGGCATTTTGCTGAAACCCGCCCGGTGCATGGCGAATGCGGCGGCTACATGGCCTTGGGCGAGGCGATCATTGCCGCCGATGGCCAAGCCTGGCCGATGGCCGGTTTGCTGCCGCTGGTGACTTCCTTTGCCAAACGCAAGCTGCATCTGGGCTATCGCGCCATCAGGCTGGCCGCCGATGCGCCGATTGGCCGGGCCGGCACGCTGCTGCGCGGCCATGAATTCCACTATGCCACGATCCAGCAGATGGGCGAAGCTGCGCCGCTGGGCCAGGCCTGGGATGCCAATGGCACAGCACTGGGCCCGGTTGGGCAAAGGCTGGGCCAGGTCAGCGGCAGTTTCTTTCATGCGGTGGCGCTTGATGTTGGCTGAAGCAAACAAACTTGGCCGCATCACCTTGGCCGGCGCCGGCCCGGGCGATCCCGATCTGCTGACGCTGAAGGCCCTGCGCGCCATACAAAGCGCCGAGGTGATCCTGCATGACGCCCTGGTTTCACCGGCCATCCTGGCGCTGGCGCCGCCGGAAGCTGAGCGGATTTTTGTCGGCAAAAAAGGCCATGGCCCGTCAATCCGGCAAACGGATATCAACGCCCTGCTGGTGCAGCATGCCCGCGCCGGCCGCCATGTGCTGCGGCTGAAGGGTGGCGATCCGCTGATCTTCGGCCGGGCCGGCGAAGAGATTGCCGCCGCAAAAGCCGCCGGCATAACGGTGGAGATCATTCCCGGCGTCACCTCGGCCCAGGCGGCCGGCGCGGCGCTTTCGGTGTCGCTGACGCATCGCGACTTTGCCCGCCGGCTGCAATTTGTCACCGGGCATGACCGCACCGGCGCGCTGCCGCAGGATTTCGACTGGCAGGCGCTGGCCGATCCTGTCGCCACCACGGTGGTATACATGGCCAAAAGCAGTTTCGCACCGCTGGCGGCGATGCTGCGCGGCAAGGGCCTGGCCGACGATACGCCGGCCGTGGCGGTGATGGATGTTTCGTTGCCGAGCCAGCTAGTGCTGCATGGCACCCTGGCCGATCTGCCGCAGCGCCTGCGCGAAGCCAACCTGCCCGGCCCGGTGCTGGTGCTGATCGGCCGTGCCATCAAGAGTTAGCGCAACGCCGCCGCCAGCAGAGCTGCCACAGGAATGGCATTGCTTGGATGCCGCACCGTGTCGCAAGAGACGATGCGGCTGGCGGCCACCTGCAATTGCGCATAGGCATCCTCGGCAAACAGCGCATGCACCACGGCACAGACCGGCCTAGGCAGGCCCTGCCCGGTGAGCAACTGCGCCGCCTCAATCAAGGTGCGGCCGGAAGAGGCGATGTCATCCACCAGCACCGGTTGGTGCCCGCGCCAGGCCGAAAGATCGGGCATGGTTATTTCCACATTGCGATCACCATGGCGGACTTTTTGCAACACCATATGCGGCGCGCCGGCCCGCGCTGCCACGGCGGCAACCCATTGCTCACTTTCCGCATCCGGCCCGACCAGCAGCGGTGTTGCCACTTCAGCGGCGATCCAGTCCGCCAGCAACGGCGCCGCCTGCAACGCCTGCGCCGGCATGGTGTAAAGCGCAGCCAAAGCCGGATAGCGATGCAAATGCGGATCGATGGTGAGCAGCCGGTCAAAACTGGATGACAGCAACCGGGCAAAGCTGCGCGACGAAATCGCCTCACCCGGCTTGAACCGGCTATCCTGCCGCATATAGGCCAGATAAGGCGCGATCAGCCCGACAGATACCGCGCCCAGATCACGCGCCGTATCGGCCGCAAAGATCAGCGCCAGAAAATCCGCATCGGGCCGGGCCAGCGAAGCAACCAGCTCAACATCAAGCCCAACCACATCATCCAGCAGCCGCAGATAGCTTTCGCCATCGGGAAAGCGGCGGGTTTCGATGCGGCCAAGCCTGTGGCCGCCAAGCCGGGCCAGATCGGCGGCCAGCGCTTCGTTGCCGGGCATCGGGAACAGTAATCGCATAGTGTCTCTCGCAATCATCCGGTCGCGGCGGCACCCTGGCGCTGATGATCCGGCAGGGTTAAGTTGGGCTGGGGTGAGAAACAGATATCATACAATGAATCCCGCATGTTGAAACTGAAACGCATCGCCATCGACACTCACCGCGAAAGCATCGCCTATCTCAGCCGTGCCTGCCCGCATTATCGCGTGGATGAATTCCAGGCTCTGGGCAAGATCGAAGTGCGCGCAGCGGGCGGCAGCTGCCTATTGGCCACAATCAATATCGTTGACGATGCCGCCCTGCTGGCACCGGACGAGCTTGGGCTTTCCGAGGAAGCCTTCCGTGTCTTTGGCCTGCTGCCGGAGAGCCGCGTGCGCATCGCCCATCCCAAGCCGGTGGAAAGCCTGGATGCCTTGCGCCGCAAGATCGAGGGCCACGAGCTTGATGACGCCGAATATACCGCCGTGATCTGCGATATCGCCGCCTCGCGCTACAGCAAGATGGAAGTGGCTGCCTTTCTGGTTGGCTGCGCCGGCTTCATGACGGTGGAAGAGGTGCTGCGCCTGACCCGGGCCATGGCCAATGTGGGCCAGCGGCTGGATTGGGGCGACCGGCTGGTGGTGGACAAGCATTGCATCGGCGGCATTCCCGGCAATCGCACCTCAATGATCGTGGTGCCGCTGGTGATGGCACATGGCCTGACAATTCCGAAAACCTCATCACGCGCCATCACCTCGCCGGCCGGCACTGCCGATACAATGGAAGTTCTGGCGCGCGTGGATATCAGCACCGAGGAAATGCGCGCCATCGTTGATCGCATCGGCGGCTGCCTGGTTTGGGGCGGTCGGGTCAATCTTTCGCCGGCCGATGATGTGATGATCACCGTGGAGCGGCCATTGGGCATCGATACCCGCGAGCAGATGGTGGCTTCCATCCTGTCAAAAAAACTCACCGCCGGCTCGCGCCATCTGGTGCTGGACATACCCGTGGGGCCAAGCGCCAAGGTGCGCAGCCAGAATGATGCCGTGCGGCTGCGGAAATTATTTGAATATGTCGGCGGCAAGATCGGCCTGTCGCTGGATATCCGCCTCACCGATGGCAGCCAGCCGATTGGGCGCGGCATCGGCCCGGTGCTGGAAGCGCGCGATGTGATGGCGGTGTTGCGCAATGAGCCGATGGCGCCGGCCGATCTGCGCGAACGCGCTTTGCTGTTGGCCGGCGCCTTGATCGAAGCCGACGAAGCCGTGAAGGGTGGCCAGGGCATCCATCGCGCCCGCGCCCTGCTGGAAAGTGGTGCCGGCTTGCAGGCGATGGAGCGGATCATTGAGGCACAAGGGTCGAATCTCGGCCCGGACGGCATCATTCCGGCGGCCAGCAGCAAATGCCACGAGGTGGCCGCGCAGCATAGTGGCCTGGTGAACGGCATCGACTGCCTGCGCATCGCCCGTGTTGCCCGCATGGCTGGTGCTCCGGCCTTCAAGGATGCCGGTGTTGACCTGCTGAAAAAAATCGGCGATCCGGTGCGCCAGGGCGAGCCGCTATATCGCATCCATGCCGGGCTTGACGCCGATCTGGGTTTTGCCGCCGAACTGGCAATGCAGGATAGCGGCTTTACGATCAACGGCATGCCAGGCCATGGAGCATAAGTCATGACGATCAATCTCAGCTTCCACGGCGCCGCGGGCACGGTCACCGGTTCCTGCTATCGGCTTGAAGTGGGCGAGCAAAGCGTGCTGATCGATTGTGGCATGTTCCAAGGCGACAAGACCCTGAAGCAGCTCAACTACAATGCCTGGCCGTTTGATCCGCGCCATATCGGCGCCGTGCTGCTGACCCATGCCCATACCGATCATAGCGGCCTGGTGCCGAAACTGGCCAAGGCCGGCTATGACGGCCCGATCTACACCACACCGGGCACCGCCGACCTGCTGCAATTCATGCTGCCCGATTCCGGCGGCATCCAGGAAATGGAAGTGGAGCGGCTGAACCGCCGCAACCAGCGCCGTGGCCTTGGCATCGTGCTGCCGATCTATACCGAGCAGGATGCGCAGGACAGCCTGCGCCTGCTGATGCCACGGGATTATGGTGCCTGGTTCGATGTGGTGCCGGGCCTGCGCGCCCGTTTCTGGAATGCCGGCCATCTCCTTGGCGCGGCTTCCATTGAGCTGGAAGCGGAAAGCGGCGGCGAGAGCTTGCGCCTGTTATTCTCTGGCGATATCGGCCCGGAACACAAGGCATTGCAGGCAATCGCCGCCGCGCCCCAGGGCCTTGATATTGTGGTGATGGAATCAACCTATGGCGGCCGGCCACGCCCGAAGCTGAACGATGCCGAGCGCCGCGCAAAATTAGCCGATGAAGTGAATGCCGCGCTGACCAATGGCGGCAATCTGGTGATCCCGGCCTTTGCCGTGGAGCGGACGCAGGAATTGCTGGCCGACCTGACCAAGCTGATTGCCGAAGGCGCCATCAAGCGCGTGCCGATCTTTGTTGACTCACCCTTGGCTACGCGGATCACCAGCGTGTTTGCCAAATACCTGCACAAGCCGAATGGTGTGCAGACCGACACCAAACAGCCGTTTCAGGGCGGCAGCCTGCATTTCACCGGCAGTGTGCAGGAGAGTATGCAGATCGAGCAGGTGACCGGCGGCGCCATCATCATTTCGGCTTCCGGCATGTGCGAAGCCGGCCGCATCCGGCACCATCTGAAAAACAACCTGTGGCGCGCCAATGCCACCATCCTGCTGATCGGTTATCAGGCCACCGGCACGTTGGGTGCGCTGCTGGAGCAGGGTGTCAATCCGGTGCGCATCCAGGGCGACGAAGTGCAGGTGCGCGCCCGCATCCGCAAGCTGGAAGTCTATTCCGGCCATGCCGATCATGACGAATTGCTGGACTGGCTGCGCGACCGGCTGCCGGTGCGGCGCGGCCTGCTGCTGACCCATGGCGAGCCGGATGCCATTGCCGCCCTGCGCGCCGCCATCGCCGCCTGGGGCAATGACGCGCCGCATGTCACCGCACCCAAGCTGGATGAATGCTACACGCTATCCGACAAACATCCGCGCCTGCTGAAAGCAACGCCACGGCCGAAGCGGCTGGATCGCTATGCCGAAGCCGAGGCGATCAGCGGCCATGACTGGCATAACGATTATGCCCAGTTGATGCTACAGGTGCAGCAGCAATTACGGAATGCCGGCAGCGACGCCGAACGGCGCCGGCTGTTGCGCAAGATGCACCGGGTGCTCGGCAAAGCCGGCTAAAAAATACTGGCGCCAGTTTCCGCACTGCCGACAGAACGGCGAAACAGGCCGAACATTTCGCGGCCCGTGCCACCGGGCGATGGCGGGCAGGAAGCCGGCTGGCGTGAAGCCAGTTCGGCATCAGTGAGCAAAACCTCCAATTGGCCGGTTTCCGCATCCAGGCGCAGCCTGTCGCCATCGCGCAGCCGTGCCAGCATGCCGCCGGCAGTGGCTTCCGGGGTGACATGGATTGCCGCCGGCACCTTGCCTGATGCGCCCGACATGCGGCCATCGGTGACCAATGCAACATGATAGCCACGATCCTGTAGCACGCCGAGCGGCGGCGTCAGCTTGTGCAATTCAGGCATGCCGTTGGCCTGCGGCCCCTGGAACCGCAGCACGGCAATAAAATCCTGCTCCAGTTCACCGCGCGCAAAAGCGGCCTGGAATTCGGCCTGATCCTCAAAAATCCGCGCTGACGCTTCCACCAAACGATGCTGCGGCTTGACCGCCGAAACCTTGATCACAGCGCGGCCGAGATTGCCATCCAGCAGCTTGAGGCCGCCATCTGCGGCAAAGGCTTCAGCCACCGGCCGCAACACATCGCGGTCCAGGCTGATGGCTGCCATGTCATGCCAGGCAAGTTTGCCAGCAGCATCCAGCAATGGCCGCTGGCGATAACGCGCCATGCCGGGGCCGGCCACGGTTTGCACATCATCATGCAGCAGGCCGGCATCAAGCAGGAAACCGATCAGCACCGGCATGCCGCCGGCGGCCTGGAAGGCATTCACATCGGCTGTGCCATTGGGGTAGATGCGCGCCAGCAGCGGCACCACAGCAGAGAGATCGCTGAAATCCTGCCAGGTCAGCGTGATGCCGATGGCCGCCGCCATCGCCAGCAGATGCAGGGTGTGGTTGGTGGAACCGCCGGTGGCGAGCAGGCCGATAATGGCGTTGACATAGCTGCGCTCATCCAGCAGATGACCCAGCGGCAAGGCTTCTGCGCCGGCCAGCGCCACCACGCGCTGCACCGCCGCCTGGGTCAGGGCATCACGCAGTGGTGTGTTGGGGTTGACAAAACTGGCGCCGGGCAGATGCAGGCCCATGATCTCCATCAGCATCTGGTTTGAATTGGCGGTGCCGTAGAAGGTGCAGGTGCCCGGCGCGTGATAGGCTTTCGCCTCGGCATCGAGCAGGCCGGCGCGATCCAGCTTGCCTTCGGCGGCCAATTGCCGCAGCCGTGATTTCTCGGTGTTGGACAGGCCGGACGGCATCGGCCCGGCGGGCACAAAGAGACAAGGCAGATGGCCGAAACGGCTGGCGCCGATCAACAGGCCAGGCACGATCTTGTCGCAGACACCCAGGCAGAGCGCGGCATCGAAGCTGTTATGCGACAGCGCGACGGCAGTGGATAGCGCAATCACATCGCGGCTGAACAGCGACAATTCCATGCCCGGCTCACCCTGGGTGATGCCATCGCACATCGCCGGCACACCGCCCGCCACCTGCGCCACCGCGCCGGCCGCTGCCGCCGCGGCGCGGATCAAAGCCGGAAAACGCTCCAGCGGCTGATGCGCCGACAGCATGTCGTTATAGGCGGTGACAATGCCGATGCTCACGGCATCGCCACGCAGGCCGGCCTTGCCGGCATCGTCACAAGCCGCGAAGGCATGTGCCAGATTGGCACAGCCAAGCCGGGGCCGGGCCGGGCCGGCAGCGATGGCGGCCTCAATCTGCGCCAGATAAGCCTGCCGACCAGCGCGGCTGCGTTGCCGGATCCGTTCGGTGACTTCAAAAACCACCGGATGCAGCGCTCCCTCTCCATGCCCAGCAAAAGCCATCGGATCGCCTCCCACATCGGTTGTGGGCAACGATCCTATAGCAAAAGCCGTGCTGGGTCAGGTGCCGAGGCGGCCCTCGGCCTTGTCGCGCTGGCGCATCTCTGGCGTGCGTTCGGCAACCTGGCCATAACCGCCGCCGCCCGGCATCTCAACAATCAGCCGATCACCCGCCGGCACCATCTGGCGCCCCTTGGCTTTCAGCTTCGGCCCCGAAGCCAGCCGCACCACACCGGCTGCACCCGGCGCACCACCGGCACGGCCACGCGCCGGATTGTCCACCCGCTCAAAAGTGGCGTTGAGCATAAACGGCTCGCCGGCAGCATGCGCCAGTTCGATGATCTGGCCATCGCCACCGCGCCATTTGCCGGCGCCGCCGGAATTCTCGCGCAGCTCCTTGCGCCAGAATACCAGCGGGGTCATGGTTTCAACAATTTCAAGCGGCACATTCCGCACGCCGGCCGGAAAGGATGTGGCCGAGAGGCCATCCGATATCGGCCGCGCCCCGGCGCCGCCGGCATTGAAAGTGGTGATGGCGAAGCGGCGGCTGTTGCGGCGCAATTCCGGCGCCAGGCCAGCGGTTTCCGGGCCACCGGCAACACGGATATTCCACAGGCAGGAAGCCCCTTCCGCCGGCACGCGCTCCGGTGCGGCCTGGAACAGACACCCCAGCACGGCATCCGGCAGCATCTGGCCGATCATATGGCGCGCCGCCACCGGCGCTGGATAGGGCGCGTTGAGGATGCAGCCTTCCGGCGCCACCACCTGCACCAGTTCCAGCGAGCCGGCATTATTGGGGATACGCGGCCCGACGACACAGCGCACGCCGAAGCTGGTATAGGCATCGGTATAGCATTTCGGCACATTGATGCCGGCCTGCGACAGCGACGACGTGCCATCGAAATCGATCAGGATACGATCATCCTCGATGGTGGCGGCCACCACGATATCCACCGGATTGTCGAAGCCGTCGATGGTCATGCGGTTTTCATAGCGGCCGCGCGGCAATTCGCGGATCGCCTTCAGCATCGCCTGGCGCGAGGTGGTGAAGATATAATCGGCCAGTTCGCCAAGGTCGGTCTGGCCGAATTCGTGCATCATTTCCAGCAGCCGGTCGATGCCGCCCTGGTTGCTGACGATCAGCGAATGCAGATCGCCTTCCACCTGCATCGGTTCGCGCACATTGGCGCGGATCATGCGCAGCAGGGTTTCGTCAATGCGGCCAGCGCGCGCCAGCGGCATGATCGGCACATACAGCCCCTCCTGGTGCACATCGCGCGCCTCGGTGCCAACCCCCAGGCCGCCGATATCCACCACATGCACCGTGGCGGCAAACATCGCCACCACGCGGCCATCGAGATGCGCCGGCGAGACAACGGTGAAATCGTTGAGATGGCCGCTGGCGAGCCAGGGATCGTTGGTGATGAACACATCACCCGGCTGCATGGTGTTGACCGGGTATTCCTTGATGAAATGCCCCACCGCCATGGCCATGGAATTGATATGGCCGGGTGTGCCGGTGATGGCCTGCGCCATCATGCGGCCATCCGGGCTGAACACGCCGGCCGCCAGATCGCCGGCTTCGCGGGTGGAGGTGGAAAACGCAGTGCGGATCAGCGTCTGCGCCAATTCCTCCACCACCGAGATCAGCCGGTTCCACATCAACTGGCGGCGGATGCCGGACATCACATTGTTAGTGCCAACGGCGCTGCTCATGCCTGGTTCTCCTCAATGCGGTCGATCATCAGATAACCGCCCTCATTCACGCTCAAAACATAACCCTCCAGCACGATGGTGGTGGTTTCGCTTTCCACCACGGCTGCCGGGCCGTATAGCTTGCCGCCGCTGCCAAGCGTCTGGCGGTCGCTGATGCCAAGCTCGCCGGGCAGGCCGGTTTGCGGATCGGTCCAGCTGCGGCGCAATTGCGGCGGCAGGGCCGGGCCATCGGCGGGCGCTTCCTTCAGCCGCGCCACCGGCACCGGCTTGGTGCCAAGCCGCAGCGACCAGCTCAGCACTTCGGATTCAAGGCCCGGGATTGAACGGCCATACAGCGCCACATAGGCGGCAACGAACAGGTCATGCAGATGGCCGCCATCCTCGGCAGTAAGGGCGCGAGGCGGCAATTGCACTTCGATCTCATGGCCCTGGCCGACATAACGCATCAGCACCGAGCCGCGCTCGACCAGTGGCACATCGGTGGCCGAACGGATCAGGCCGGCGGCCTGTTGCCGCATGCCATCCAGCCGGGCATTGGCGGCAGCATAATCGAGCGTGTTTGTGCGCTGATACCAGCTCTGCGTCAAATCAAAAGCAATCGGCGCTTGCAGGAAACCAACCGCCGAACCAACACCGGCAGCGCTTGGCACGATGATGCGGCGGATACCGAGCCGCTTGGCCACCGACACGGCATGCAGCGGCGCGGCACCGCCGAATGCCACCATGGTATAGGCGGCAACATCGCGGCCGCCTTCGATGGCATGCACGCGGGCGGCATTGGCCATGGTCTCTTCAATCGTTTCGCTGATCGCCAGGCCGGCCTGCTCGGCATTCAGATCAAGTTGCTTGCCGAATGCCGCCAATGCCGCCTTGGCTTTGCCGGCATCCAGCGAAAAGGCGCCACGGGCAAAACGCTCGGCGTCAATCCGCCCGGTGATGAAATCACCATCGGTTACGGTCGGTTCACTGCCGCCACGGCCATAGCAGACCGGGCCGGGCTCGGAGCCGGCGCTATCCGGGCCGACGGTGAGCACGCCAAGCTGGTTGACCCGGGCGATGGAGCCGCCGCCGGCGCCGATCTCGATCATCTCGATCACCGGAATGCGCAACGGCAGGCCACTGCCCTTGGTGAAGCGGTAGACGCGGCCAACCTCGAAGCTGCGCGAGGTTTGCGGCTGGCCCTTGTCGATGAAGCAGATTTTCGCCGTGGTGCCGCCCATATCAAACGACAACACCCGATCCAGGCCGCATTCCTGCGCCACCTGGGCTGCCAGCAGGGCGCCGCCGGCCGGGCCGGATTCAACCAGCCGCACCGGGAATTGTTTCGACACTTCCACGCTGGTCATGGCGCCGCTGGATGTGATCAAGAAAATCGGGCAGGCAAAGCCGCCGGCCTTGAGCTGCCGCTCCAGGTCATCCAGGTAGGTCTGCATGATCGGGCGGATATAGGCATTGGCGCAGGCGGTGGAGAAGCGGTCATATTCCCGAATCTCCGGGCAGACCTCGGCCGCCAGGGTGATGAACAATTCCGGCATTTCCCGTTGCAGGATGGCGCGTGCGCGCTCTTCATGCACCGGATTGGTGAAGGCTTGCAGGAAACCGATGGCCAGGCTTTTGACGCCGCGTTCACGCAACACCGGCACCAGGGCGCGCAATGCCGCCTCATCCAGCGGCAGGATCACCTTGCCGCTGGCATCAACACGCTCTGGCACAGTGAAGCGCAGATCGCGCGGCACCAGTGGTGCCGGCTTCTCGATCATCAGATCATACTGGTCGAAGCGGTTCTCGTAGCCGATCTCCAGGATGTCGCGGAAACCGCCGGTGGTGAGAAACGCGGTGCGCGCGCCCTTGCGCTCGATCAGCGCATTGGTGCCTAACGTGGTGCCGTGAATGATCCCGGCAATCTCGCCCGGCGCCAGGCCGGTATCGGCCAGGATATGGCGGATCGCGATCATGAAACCTTCGGCCGGCCGCTGCGGTGTGGTGAGCACCTTGCCGGTCCAACGCTGGCCGCCCCGCTCCAGCACGATATCGGTGAAGGTACCGCCGATATCAACGGCGATACGGGCCTCTTGCTTGCTGCGACTGATGGACATGTCTCTTCTCTGCTTCCTGGAATTGGCGCTGCGGGGCCGGGGCGTGCCTCACACCGCGATAAACTCTCTGACGCGGCAGTAATTGCGGCCGCCGATGCGCCCAAGCGCAGCGATGGCGGCGGAATCCACATGGTATTTCTCGTCGATCAGGCCATGGCGGGCATGCATCTGCATCACACGGCCCACCACCAGATGATTCGGCGCATCACCAATGGCGATGATCTGTTCCAGCCGGCATTCAAACTGGATCGCGCATTCGGCCACGCGCGGCGGCGCCACATGCAGCGACGGCAGGGCAGTGAGCCCGGCTTGCTGCAACTCGCTGATGCCGCTTTCCTCGATATCGGCACAAAGCTGCACCGCCTCGGCCAGATTTTCCGACACCGTGTTGATGACAAATTCGCCGCTGCGGCGGATGTTGCGCAATGTATCCTTCTCACTCTCGGGCTTGGTCCCCTTGGGTGGTGGACCAACCGAAAAGCCGAGCAAGCCGGGATCGGCGGCCACAATGATGAACTGGCTGAACGGCGCGGCATTGACACTGCCATCCTGGTTCAGCGTGGTCACCAGGGCGATGGGCCGCGGGATGACACTGCCGGTCAGCAGCTTGTAGCGCTCCTGCCGGTTCAGCCCGTCAAGGCTGAGCCGCTGATAGAGGCCAGCATCGGTCCCAGCATCGGTCATCGTCACGGCCCGCCCCGTCTCAGGCCGGCACGCGGCGCATGACGTCTTCGGCGAACCACTGCACCTGGTCCTCGAACTCGCTCATATTGTCGGCCGGGATCATCAGGGCCGAGCAATGGTCAACCCCGATGGATTTCAGATAGGCGATCTTTTCCAGGATCACATCAGCCGAGCCGACCAGATTGGCCACCACCTGCTGGCTCAGATCGCGGCCGGTATAGGCCAGCGACTTGCGATGCGCCACCAGGCCGCTTTCCATGTAGATGCGTTCGGCTTCTTCCATGGTCTTGGCGATGGTGAAGGAGAATTGCGGCGCCACTTCCACGCTCATCGGATCACGGCCGTTTTCCGCCGTGCGACGGCGCAGCAATTCGATCCGTTCCTTCATTTCGCTGAGCGGGCGCCAGCCCGGCAGCCAGCCATGGCCGATGCGGGCAGCACGTTCCACCGCCTCGATATTATGGCCGCCGATAAACAGCGGGAACGGATCCTGCTTGGCCTTCGGGAACATCTCCACATCCTTGAAGGCATAAAACTTGCCTTCATGGCTGGCGCTCTTTTCGTAAAGCAGCTTGAGCAAAGCCTCGATGCCTTCATCCAGCATATCGCCACGCCGCGCCGAGGCGAGGCGCGAATTCCAGGCAGCGAATTCCTCACGATAGGCGCCGAGACCAACCGCCATGACAAAACGGCCATTGGTGAGCTGATCCAGCGTGGTGAGCTGCTTGGCGAGATAGACCGGATCGCGCATCGGCAGCACCAGCAAGGCAGTGCCGAGACGCAGCTTGGTGGTGGCGGCGCCGATAGCGGTCAGCGTGATCAGCGGTTCGTAGAAATTCGGCGGCGTGTTGGGGAACAGCTCGGCGACATATTTCTGCGTGGTGATGTGATCATTGCCCCAGACCGAATCATAGCCGAGCTTTTCGCACATCACACCAAGGCGGACAAAATCCTCCGGCTTGACGAACGGGATCGGATACATCACGCCCTCGAAGCCGGTGGGCAGGCAGATACTGAACTTCATGATTCCCCCTTCGCGGCCAGGCCCGCCGCATCGATAAGGCCTGTAAGTTGCTGGCTGTCGGTTACGCCGCTCAGCACCAGCTCGTCGAGCCCGGCTGAGCGATAGGCGGAGAAGCGCGCCGCCACATCGGACGGCGTGCCGCTTGCGGCGTGGGTCGCCACAATCCGGTCGGAAATCAGCCCGAAGGCTGCCGGCCAATCCTCGGCGGCCACCGCCGCCGCCAGGGCCGCCTGGTCCAGCTTGTTGCCGGCCAGTTCCAGATTCTGCTTGTGATGCGCGCCGCGCAGGGTGATGGCCAGCATGCGGCGCAGGCGCTGATGCGCGCTTGCCGCTTCATCGGCCACAGCGCCATAAACCAGACCGATGCGGCGCACGGCGCGGCCTTTGGCACCCTCTGCCACATGCGCCAGGCACCAGCGCACAAATTCCACCGACGTGGCAGCCGAGATCAGCACACCATCGGCTTCGGCGCCGGCCATTTCCAGCATCTTCGGCCCGGAAGCCGCCAGGATGATCGGCACATCCGCTGCCGGGTTGACCAGGCGGCGCTGGCGTACGGTGAAGCTCTGGCCCTCGAATTTCACGGTCTCGCCGGCCAACACGGCGCGGGTGATACGGATCGCCTCGCGCATCGGGCCGAGCGGCTTGTCTGCCGTCACCGCCACCGAGGCCAGATCGGCCGGCGCGCCGACGCCAAGACAAAGTGCCACGCGACCGGGATAAAATTCCGCCAGCGTTGCCACGCTCATGGCCAATTGCACCGGATGTAGCGTGAACGGGCTCATCGCCATCAACGCCACATCGATATTGGCATCAGCAGCCAATGCTGCGCCGGCCAGCGCGATCGGATCGCGCTGGAACAGATGATTGGCAATCCATATACGGCGGCGCCCGGCCTTGCTGCCAGCCGCCAGCTTGGCCAGGAAGGCTGCGGCCGGATCGCGGCCATCGGAACTGATGCTCAGGTCATACAAGGCTTTTCACCGCTTCGATGATCTTCACGTAGCCGGTGCAGCGGCAGATATTGCCGCGCAGGAAATGCGTGATGGTGGCGTGGTCGGGTTTTGGATGCAGCGCCAGCAGGGCGCGCACCGCCAGCACAAAACCCGGCGTGCAGAAGCCGCATTGCAAGGCGCCATGCTCCACAAAAGCGCGCTGGATACGATCAAGCTGACCATCCGCCGCCACGCCCTCAATGGTCAGCACGTCGCGCCCATCGGCATCGGCAGCCAGCGTGGTGCAGGAACTGGCCGGCAGGCCGTCGATCAGCACGGTGCAGGCACCACATACTTCCACATCGCAGGAGCGTTTTGTGCCGGTCAGGCCCAGCTGGCGCCGCAGCACATCCACCAACAATTCGCGCGGCTCAATCTCGATCTCGCGCAACACGCCATTCACCACCGGCGTGATGGTCAGGCGCGTGGTATCCGCAGCATCATGCATGATTTGCCTCCGGCTGGGTCAGGGCGGCGGCCAGGGCGCGGCGCAGCATGGTGGCGGCCAGATGGCGTTTGTAATCGGCGCTGCCATGGGCATCGTCGAAAATATCGATGGCGCCGATTTCCGCCGTCAGCGTGGTTTCCAGAGCCGGCAATAGCTCACTTTGCCGCAGGCCAATCAGGGCGGCTGCCGTTTCTGGCAACGGCAGCGGCCGGCCGGCCACAGCACCGATCCACAATGCGGCCGAACGGCAGATGCCATGCTCCAGTTCCACTGCCGCCGCGCCACCGGCCACCGGGCGCTCGCCGGCACCATAAGAGCGATAGGCGGCGCGCTGGTTGGCCTGTGGCAATGGCAGCAGAATATGGCTGAGGATTTCGCCGGGCTGGCGATCCGTCTCGAAATCGCCATGGATAAAATCGGCCATCGCCACCTCGCGGTTGCCAGCCAGGCTTTGCAGCCGCAGCTTGGCGCCCAGCGCCGCCAGCAAGGCGGGCGGATCAGCATGCGGCTCGGCAAAACATAGATTGCCGCCCAAAGTGCCGGCGCAGCGCACGCGGATATTGGCAATGTTGTTGCTCAATTCGGCATAGGCCGGCAACACACGCTGCACCAGTTTGTCGGTGGCGATACGGTGATGTGTCGCCAGGGCGCCGATCACCAGGTGATCATCCTCCAGCGCGATGGCGCCCAGGCTGGATATGGCCTTGAGATCGATCAGATGTGGGTAATGCAGCACGCGGGCTTTGAGCGCGATCAGCAATTCAGTGCCGCCGGCATAAACCGCCGCATCCTCGCCAAACCTGTCGATCAATTCAAACAAGGCGGGCAACGTGGCCGGGCGGTGCAGATCGAAGCGCTTGAGCAGCATCAGGTGGCTACCTCCTGCTGCAAACGCTGACTGAACAGGGTGAAATTCTCCTCCGCCTTCTTGCGGATGGTGCCATAGCCCAACGAGGCAAGCCGGCCGGCCACGCTCAACTCGGCCTGCACTTCCAACACTGCCGGTTCGGGCCGCAGATAAACCCCGAGTTTAACGGTGAAGCTGGTGCCGGTGAATTTGTCGCGCCCGGTGGCCCGCGCCAGCACATGGCTGGGCGCCAGCATTTCGTCCACATGAATTTCGGCCGGCACTTCCAGCTTGAAGGGGCCGATCTTCTGCTTCATCACCGCCTTGTAATGCGCCAGCGGTGCCAATTCCTCCACCTGCTCGCAGCCTGGAATGCACGCCGCAATACGCTGGAAATCCAGCAGCAAGGGCCACACATCTTCCGGCCGGCGCGGCAGCTCCATGGTCATGACAAAATCCATGGCGCTTCAGCCCTTCTTCTGCTGCAAGGCAGCCCAGACTTTTTCCGGCGTCAGCGGCAGGCTGGTGACGCGGATGCCCCAGCCCTTGGCCAGCGCGTTGGCGATGGCCGGTGCGGCCGGCAAAATCGCGCCCTCACCCATGCCGCGTGCCCCGCCCGGGCCAGGCCCGGTGCCGCTTTCGATCAGGATGGTGTGGAATTCCTCCGGTACATCCTCGATATCCGGCACCTTGTAATCGATCAGGCTGGCATTCACCGGCTGGCCATCTTCGTAATGCAGCGCCTCGCACAGGCCATGGCCCAGGCCCTGCATCACCGCGCCTTCATCCTGGCCCTCGGCGGCCACGCGATTGATCGCCTTGCCGATATCGGCGACACTGACATAACGCTTCACGGCAATGGCGCCGGTATCTTCGTCCAACTCAATCTCGCAGCCGGCAGCAGCGGTTTCCCAGAAGAGCGGCGCCTGCACCAGACTGCCGCCCTTGGATTGCGGCGTGATGCTGCCCAGGCCGGTGATATCGCCGCTATCAACGCCAAAAGCCTTGTGCAGGATGGTGCGGATGGAAAATACCGTGCCATCGCCAGCCGCACGGCACACACCGCCTGGCACCAAGCGCAGATTTTCCACCGCCGTTTCCAGCGCCAGGGCGGCATAATCCAGCAGCTTGGCGGCAGCATCGGCCGCTGCGGCCTGCACTGCCAGCCCCATCACCACGGTGGAGCGGCTGGCGCCGGTGCCCCAATCAAACGGCGCTGCCAGTGTATCCGGTGTTGCCACCGTGACAGCATCCAGCGGCTGGTTCAGCGCCTCGGCGGCCAGTTGCGCCAGCACCTGGCGCACACCCTGGCCGATCTCGACGCTGTTGGCATAAACGATCACCGAGCCATCGATCTGGATACGCAGCAAAGCCGAAGCCAGCGGCAGGATGCCGGGATCGCTGGCCGCCACCGCCACGCCGCGCGCCCGCTTGCGACCAGCGGCCTCTGCCGGTTGCAGCATCGGCCCCAGGCTTTGCGACACCTGGCCCAGAGCTTCGGCCATATCCACATCAATCGGGCGCAGATCAGGGCGCACATATTCGCCACGCGCCAGCAGATTGCGATAGCGGAAATCCAGCGCATCCAGGCCCAGATCGGCGGCGATGCGATCCATCTGCGATTCAGTGGCCCACACCGCCTGCGGCCCGCCGATGGAACGGAAGGCGGCGCCCGGCACCGTGTTGGTATAAACCGCCTGGGCTTCCAGACGCAGCGCGCCAAAACGATACGGGCCGATGGCGCGGTTGGCGGCCTTGATCGCCACGGCCGGGCCGGTATCGGCATAGGCGCCGCCATTCATCAGCACCCGCACCGCCTTGGCCAGCAGAATGCCATCGCGCCGCACGGCGGTGCGCAAGGTCACCTTGGCATTCAACCGGCGGCAGGTCAGCATCGATTCCGAAATCGACAGACAGAGCCGCACCGGGCGTTGCAGCTTCCAGGCCATGCCAGCCACCAGCGGATCGAGCTTCACCGAAGCCTTGCCGCCAAAACCACCGCCGACATAAGGCACAATGACCCGGATCTTGCTCAGCGGTGTGCCGAATATGCCGTTCAACACCTTCTGCACGGCGCTGGGCGATTGGCCGCAGCTCCACAATGTGAAGCCATGGCGCGGATCGTAATCGGCGATGGCGCAATGCGGTTCCATGGCATAATGGAACACCATCGGGAAATCAAAGCTGTCTTCATAAACATGGTCGGCAGCGGCAAAGGCTGCATCCACATCGCCATGCTCATAGGCAAAATTCTGGAAGGCATTGCTGCCGGCCAGCGGCTTGGCCTCGCCCTTGAAATAAAAATCTTTCAGCGTCTCGTGCTGTGGATGCAGCAGCGGCGCATCCGGCAGCAGCGCCGCCTCGGCATCAGTGACGTAAGGCAATTCTTCATAATCAACAATAATCGCCTCCAGCGCCTCCTCGGCGCTGTATTCATCCTCGGCGATCACCGCCACCACTGGTTCGCCGACATAGCGCACCCGATCCACGGCGATCAGCGGGCGATCCCGCAGGAACAGGCCCCAATGATGATTCAGCGTGGCGAAATCCGCCCCGGTCAGCACCGCCACCACACCCGGCATGGCCCGCGCCGCCGCGCAATCGATGCCACGGATCAGCGCATGCGGCATGCTGCTGCGCAACAGGCGGGCATGCAGCATGCCCGGCACACTGACATCGGAGATGAATTCGGCCTGGCCGCTGACCTTCTCCAGCGCATCACGGCGCGGCGTTGCCGCTGTATCGGGGGATCGGCTCATGTTGTGCCATCCTCCTGCTGCAAACCCAGCGCGCGCGCACTGCGCCGCCAGGTCAGCAATTGCAGCACCAGGATACCAAGGCCAAGCACCAGGATCACCGCCGACATTGGCCGGCTGATCAGGATCAGCGGGCTGCCATCACCCATCAGCAGGGCCTGGCGCAGCGAGGTATCCAGCAGATCGGCCAGGATGAAGGCCATGATCAACGGGCTGGCTTCCAGATTGGCCTTGCGGAAGACATAGCCGATGGCGCCACCGGCAACCAGCACACCCACATCGAACCAGGCATTGCGCAGGCTGTAGGCACCCAGGATGGCGATGGTCAGCACCACCGCGTTCAACACCCAGCTTGGCACCCGCAACAACTGCACCCACAAACCAACCAGCGGCAGGTTGAGGATCAGCAGCATGACATTGCCGACATACATCGAGGCGATCACACCCCAGAACACATCGGCATGTTTCACCAGCATAAGCGGGCCGGGTTCGATATTCTGGATCAGCAGGGCGGCGAGCAGAACGGCCGTGACCGCATTGCCCGGAATGCCAAGCGTGAGCAGCGGAATAAAAGCGGCGGAAGCGGCCGCATTATTGGCTGATTCCGGGCCGGCAACACCGGCAATGGCGCCTTTGCCGAATTCCTCCGGCTTCTTTGACAGCGTCTTTTCCACCGTGTAGCTGATCAACGCCGCCAGGATGGCGCCGCCACCGGGAATCAGGCCGAGCAGAAAGCCGAGCACCGAACCACGCCCGATCGGGCCGGCCGAATCTTTCCAATCCTGGCGCGACGGCATGATGCGGCCGATCTTGTCGGTGATCAGCTTGGCGCCGCCGCGCTGTTCCATATTGTGCAGAATCTCGCCAAGGCCGAAGATGCCCATCATCAGCGGCACAATGCCGATGCCGTTGGTCAGATCTAGAATCCCGAAACTGAAGCGAGCATCGCCGGTCATGGTATCAAGGCCAACCAGGCCCAGCAGGATGCCGATGAACACCATGCAGAGGCCATGCAAAGGCGGGCCGCCCGACAACGTGCTGGCCAGGATCAGGCCAAACAGCGCCAGGGCAAAATATTCCGGCGGGCCAAAACTGAGGGCATAGCGGGCAAAGAGCGGCCCGATCAACGACAGGCCAACCACCGCCACAGTGCCGGCAACAAACGAGCCGATGGCGGCAATGGCTAGTGCCGGGCCGGCGCGGCCACGTTTGGCCATCTCGTAGCCATCCAGGCAGGTGATGACCGACGCCGCCTCGCCCGGCACTTTCAGCAGGATCGATGTGGTGCTGCCACCATACATGGCGCCGTAATAGATCGCCGCCAGCATGATCAATGCACCCAGCGGCGAGCCGACCTGATAGGTGATCGGCAACAGCACCGCGATGGTGGTAACCGGCCCAAGGCCCGGCAGCACGCCCACCAGGGTGCCGAGCAACGATCCGATCAGGGCATAAAGCAGATTCTCCGGCTGGATCGCCAGTGAAAAGCCATGCCCCAGTAATTGTAACGCTTCAAACATTGGGCCAGGCCTGGATTGGGGCGTCGAGCAGAACGTTGAACAGCAAGAGTCCGCAGCCGGTGACCAAAATACTCACCAAGGCGGCTGCCAGCAGGCTGCGATGCTGGAAAAACCGCACCCAGGCGAATAACAGCAACAGATTGGGCAGCACAAAACCGGCATAAGGCAGGCTGGCTACATAGACAGCCAGCAACAGCAAAGCGGCAACCGGCTCGATGCGGAAACCGTCGCCTGGCGACTGGCGCAACGATTGCACCAGCAGCAGGCCGCCCACCAGCAGCAAGGCGCCGCTGGCGATTGCCGGCAGCAGCCCGGACCCTGGGATACCATGCTCCCAGAATCCGAGCTTGAGCGAGCCCAGGCCAAAAGCCACGGCAAGAATAATCATGCCGAGCGCCGAAAGGCGAAGGGGCGACAGGCTCGCCAGCATCACCGGATGGCCTTACTGCTTGATCTGCGCCAGCAGCGTGCGGGCGCGGGCAATTTCACCATCCACCAGGGCCTTGCTCTCGGCGCCCGGCATATCAACGATCACCATGGCAAGGCGGTTCATCGTGTCGATGAAGGCCTGGTCCTTCAGCGCGCCACGGAAAGCCACTTCAAGCTTGGCCCGCACCGGCTCGGGCATGCCGGCCGGGGCAATGATCGCCTGCACCGAACGCAGCGACTTGTAGCCCATCTCCTGCATGGTCGGCACATCGGGGAAACGCGGCGACCGCGCCGGCGTGGTCACCGACAGGGCGCGCAATTCCTTTTGATCAACGAACGGCGCCCAGACCGAAGTTTCCGAGATGAAATCAACATGCTGGCCGAGCAAAGCCGGCACCGAGCCGGCCGAACCCTTCTGCGGGATATGGATGAACTTGGCGCCGGTATCCACCATCAGGCCCTCAATGGTGAGATGCTGCGTGGTGCCGACACCGCCAGTGCCGAATTTCAGCTTGCCGGGATTCTTCTTGCCGTCCTCGACCAGATCCTTCAGCGTCTTCCACGGCGCATTGGCCGGCACCGCCACGCCGATCAGGTTGTCGCCGTAATAGCTGATATAGCTGAAGCTCTTTTCCGGATCATACTGCACTTGGCGGCCGGCCAGCGGGATCAGGTATGAACTGCTCGACAACACACCGATGGTGTAGCCATCCGGCTTGGCGGCGGCCAGTTCGGTCATGCCGAGCACGGTGGCGGCGCCCGGCTTGTTCACCGGCACTACCGGCTGGCCAAGCGCCTTCTCGGCCGCCTTGGCCAGCACACGCGCGGTCTGGTCAGTGCTGCCGCCGGCATCCCAGGGGATGATCAGCGAGATCGGACGTTCGGGAAATTCGGCCCGCGCCGCACCGGCGGCGGTGATGATGGAAACGGCCGCAACGGCGGCAAAAACCCAATTGGCTGTGCTGGCAGTCATTCTAGTTCCCCTTGCTTCGAATGGTTGGCGTGGATTTACGGGTGATGAGTGTGCCGCCGGTGGCAACAGCGGCCAGGCGGCGCGGCGCGCCCAGGCGCTGCGAAATACGTGCTGCCGTGGCCACGACGGCACGGCTGAGGTGATCCAGGTTGCCACGGCCGACCAGATCAACCGGCAGGGCGCCGCTGATCGCAGCAATAATATGGCCGGTGGCGTCATAAACCGGCGCCCCGATGGAATAAATGCCGACGATGTTTTCGCCTTCTGAAATTGTGAAGCCGAGCGCCTTGGCCTGCCGCACTTCCTTGATCAAGGCGGCGATGCCGAGTTTTGACTTGGCGGTGCGCCGTTCCATCTGCGTGCCTTCCAGCAACGCACGGATTTCCGCATCGCTCATATCGAACAGCAAAGCCTTGCCCAGCGCCGTGGTGTGCAGCGGGATACGATCCCCCGGCGATACCTGGATCGCAATCGGGCCACTGCTCTGCAAGGTGGCCAGATAGAGTGCGGTATTATCGCGCAGGATACCGAGATAGGAATTGAGCTGATGCTGCTTGGTCAGCAATTCCAGCTCGGGCGTGGCAATTTGTGCCAGGCTGCCGCTGCGGGTGAAACCGCTGCCGATCTCAAACGCCCGGGCGCCGATGCGGTATTTGCGCGACACCGGTTCCTGCTCAACAAATCCACGCTCATACAGCGTGTTGAGCAGCCGCTGCACGATGCTCTTGGCGATGCCGAGCATACGCGCAAGGTCACGAACACCAAGATCGGTCTCGGCGGCGCCAATGGCTTCCAGCACCATCAACCCCCGGTCAAGGGATTGACTTTTGCTTTTACCGTCCCTATTATCGGAACTAGGTTCCTTTTCCATGACGGTACAATGACCGTCATGGCGCCGGAGTGTCAAGCGCAAATCGCTTCACGCCGACGAAGTTGCATGCCTGTTGCACAACAGCGAACATCCGCAATGCGGAATTGCCCGCATCGCGTCGCTTAAAAACTTTCTTGGCAAATTATTGGTGCAGCCAGCGTCCGCGCATGGCTGTGCCGTATCAAGGAAACAGGTCTTTCGCCGGCGGCCGAATCAGATCGGCGACGCTGCCTGCATTGCGCCGGCCAGCATAGCCGCGCAGGAACACCACCGGCCGGCCTTCTGCTGCCTGGCCCATCAGCAGCGAAGCGGCTGCCGCAATTTCATCCGCCTGCCCCACTTCGGTACTCACCAGAACACGGCCATGGCGATCATCCTCGCCGCGCATATCCACCAAAGCAGCCAGCCCGCTGACGCCGATAGCGGCGCCCACCGTGCCGAAGCGCCAGGCCCGGCCCAGGCTGTCATTGATAATCACCGGCAGGTCAAAACCAAGCCGCGCCTGCATCGCCTGGCGCAGACCGGCAGCGGCGGCATCGGGATCATTGGGCCACAGCAGCGCATATTCGCGGCCATCCTGGTGCAGCACATTGGATTGATCGATGCCGGCATTGGCCAGCACGGTGCCATGGCGATGGCGCACAATGATCACACCCGGCACACAGCGCAGCACAGCGCTCGATTCACGCAGGATCAGTTCAACGATACGGGGATCCTTGCCAGCCTTGCGCGCCAATGCCTGCGCCTCGGCAGAGGGCGCAACTTCATCCAATGCCACCAGGCGGCCCTCGGCCTTGGACACAATCTTCTGCGCCACGATCAGGATATCGCCAGCCAGCGGCACCAGGCCATCGCCGGCGCAGGCGGTCAGGATTTCACTTGCCAGATCGCAGCCGGGGCGGATTTCGCCGATGCCGCCCGGCGCCAGCAATTGCAATGCAGCCGGCATCGCCTCACACCGCCAGGGCGGGTTGCGGCATCGGCTGTTCTGCTGCTCGGCGGCGATAGGGCGTCTGCACCGTCGGCAGCAGCGGCGCTGCGCTGTGGCTGGCGCGGCGGCGCTCCTCGCTCACCGGCTGGTACAGCGTGCTGCGCTGCTGCGGTTCGCGGCCGGCATCACGGATCAACTGCTCCATCGCATGCGGCGGCAATTCGGAACCATGCTCGGCACCGGCCGCGCGCGAGATACTTTCATCCATCAGCGTGCCGCCAAGATCATTGGCGCCATAGCGTAGCGCAGCCGCCACCCCTTCCGGCCCGAGCTTGACCCAGGAACCCTGGATATTCGGGATCAGCGGATGCAGCACCAGCCGCGATACGGCATACATCAGCATGGTTTCGCGCCAGGTGGGGCCGCGCCGTGCCTGGCCGCGCAGATAAATCGGCGCTTCAAAATGGATGAATGGCAGTGGCACAAACTCGGTAAAGCCGCCGGTACGCGCCTGTAGGTCGCGGATATGCAGCAGATGCCGCGCCCATGCAATCGGTGCCTCGATATGGCCGAACATGATGGTGGCCGTGGTGCGCAGGCCGACACGATGCGCCGCGCCGATGATCTCCAGCCAGCGTTCGGTGCCGATCTTGTCCGGGCAGAGAATGCGGCGCACGTCATCATCCAGGATTTCCGCTGCCGTGCCGGGCAAGGTGCCAAGGCCATGATCACGCAATTGCGCTAGGAAATCCGCCACATCAACGCCAAGTGTCTTGGCGCCCTGATGCACTTCCAGCGCCGAGAAGGCATGCACATGCATTTCAGGCTCTGCCGCCTTCACCATATCCAGCAAGTTGATATAGGTCTGGCCGGTATAATCCGGATGAATGCCGCCCTGCATGCAGACTTCGGTGGCGCCGCGCGCCCAGGCTTCGCTGACCCGGCGCGTGATCTCCTCACGCGACAGGTCATAGGGCGAGCCGCGCAAATGATCGTGTGTCTTGCCCTTGGAGAAAGCGCAGAAACGGCATTTATAGTAACAGATATTGGTGTAGTTGATATTGCGGTTGACGACATAGCGCACCACATCGCCATTCATCCGGCGGCGCAGCGCATCGGCGGCCTGGCGCACGGCCTCCAGCTCGCCACCGCGGGCATCAAACAGCCGCACGATGCCGGCCGGCTCCAGCCGCTGACCGGCCTCGGCGCTGCGCAGCAGCTGATCCAGTTCGCGTGAGGCACCATCCTGCACGGCAGGCAGCGGCGGCAGCAGGCGCTGCGGCGGCGGCTTGATACCCGGCACGCCGGGGCTCCATTCATCCTCGCGGGCAAAGCCATCGGCATCGCCATGCGCCAGCAAAGCCGGCGCCATGCCCGCATCCTGCCAGGTGGCAGCATCACGCAGATAAGCCGGATAGGCCGCCAGGCGCTGCACCAGACGCAAACCCTTGGCCAACGTGGCGGCTTCCAGCCGCAACACGGCAGGCCAGGGCGCTTCCGGATTGACATAATCCGGTGTCACTGGCGAGATGCCGCCCCAATCATTGATACCGGCATCCAGCAGGCGCGGAAAATCGGCATAGCTCAGATTGGGCGGCACCTGGATATTCATGTCGGCGCCCAGGATCAGCCGCGCCGCCGCCACGCTCCAGAGCAGTTCGTCCATATCCGGCTCTGCCTCGCCGGCCATCTTTGTATCCGGCTTGGCGCGGAAATTCTGCACGATCACTTCCTGCACATGGCCATATTCGGCATGCAGGTTGCGCAAGGCCAGCAACGAGGCGATGCGCTCTTCGCGTGTTTCGCCGATGCCGATCAGAATGCCGGAGGTGAACGGCACGCGCGCCTTGCCCGCCGCCGCGATCATCTCCAGCCGCACCGCCGGCTGCTTGTCGGGTGAGCCAAAATGTGCGCCGCCGCGCTCGCAGAGCCGCTCGGAAATACTTTCCAGCATGATGCCCTGCGAAACGCTGACCTGGCGCAGCCGCTCGATATCGGCCTGCGGCATCACCCCGGCATTGACATGCGGCAGCAGCCCGGTTTCGCGCTGCACCAGCGCACACATGGCATAAAGATATTCCACTGTGCTGGCATACCCCTGCTGGCGCAGGAAATCCGCTGCCTCGCGATAGCGCAGTTCCGGCTTGTCGCCCAGCGTGAACAAAGCCTCATGGCAGCCGGCTTCGCGCCCCTTGCGGGCAATATCCAGCACCTGTTCGGGTGTCAGAAACGCCGCCGGAAGGTTTTTCGGCGTATCGGCGAAGGTGCAATAGCGGCAGGTATCGCGGCAAAGCTGGGTTAGCGGAATGAACACCTTGCGCGAATAGGAGATACGATCACCATGGCCCTGGCGCCGCAAGGCGCTGGCCTGCAACAGCAGGTCGGCCAATGGCGTTTCCGCGAGGCGCCGCGTCAGGGCGGTCGCCTCTTCCCATACCTGCCCAAGCTCCATAACGCACTACGCTCCTCAACTCGACAAACTGGCTTAGATCAAGCCCATTACATCATACTGGGCGATGGCGCACGCAGACCGGCATGATAAGGCACGGCGCCCAATTGGCTGGAAATATCCGCCGCAGCACATAATGCCATGCCGCGCAGCCGTTCATGTTCGGCGGCATAATGCCGCTCTGCATCCGGCTGCATCACGGCAAAACTTACCGCCGCCACGGTCTGCCCGGTATAATCACGGATCGGCGCCCCGATGGCATAGACGCTGGGAATATTCTCGGTGTTGCAGATGGCAAAGCCGTCTTCCGCCACACGGCCAATTTCCTCACGCAAACGGCCACGATCCACGATGGTGGTGGGGGTCAGGGCCGGCAGTTCCAGTTCAGCGATGGCATGCTCGCGCGCATCCAGTTCCAGGCCGGCCAGCATGGCCTTGCCCAAAGCGGTGGAATGCACAAAGGCGCTGGAGCCAGGCTGCACATTCACCGGCGTGGGCCCGTTCATCAGCGACAACAGATAAACCACCGTGTTGTTGCGCAGCACGCCGAGATAAGCGGCAACGCCACCATGCAACGACAATTCGTGCATGCGGCCAAAGGCGATCTGCTGCAAGGTCTGCTGCGCCAGATAGGATTGCCCAACCTGGAAAGCACGATGGCCGATGCGATAGCGCAGGTTATAGGGATTCTGTTCAATGAAACCATGTGTGCGCAGCGTCGCCAGCAGACGATGTGCCGCCGTGGTGGAAACCCCGACGCGGCGCGCCAATTCGCGCACACCAACTTCGCTTTCCGCCAGTTCAAGCTGTTCCAACACCGCAAGGCCCTTGGCCAGCGACTGGTTGGGATCAGCTTTGTACCTATTATCGGAACGACGTTCTGACATGACAAAAAGATTATAAGCGCCCTCCGAGAGCGTCAAGGAAATCTTTGTCACGCCGTAAGGCCAATGCAAAACATGCAATAAAAGCCGCATGAAATGCGCATTTCAGCAGCAGATGCCAAATTATTTATCGCAAGAAATACACAGCAACGCGCAAGGCGCGCATGCGCGGAAGTTTTTCCCGCGCATGCTTGGCTGCCGGCCTCAGCCAGCCGGGCGGGTCACGCGCAGCACATCGGCCAGCACTGCCGCATCGCCCTGGCCGGCCAGCACCAGTTCATCCAGGCCGACCTGATTATAAGCCGAGAAACGCGCCTGAACCTGGGCAATGGTGCCGCTGGCAGCATGGCGGCGCACCACATCATCGGTCACCAACCGCTCCACTTCAGCCCAGTTCTCAGTCAGAAAGGCCGCTGCCAATGTTTCCTGATCCAGCACCGAACCGGCGAGTTCAAGATTGCGTGCGTGATGCGCACCACGCAGGATGAAGGCCAGCGTGCGGCGCAGCTTGTCATGCGCCTGGCTTTCACTGCCGCCAAGCGCGGCATAAAGCAGGCCGATGCGGCGGATGCGGCGGCCGGCTTCGGCCTCGCCCTTGGCCACCAGATCGAGGCACCAATTGACAAACTCCACCGAAGTGGCGGCACTGATCAGCACACCATCGGCAATGCGTCCGGCCAGTTCCAGCATCTGCGGCCCGGATGCCGCCAGCACCAGCGGCACCTTGCGCCCGCCCATTGCCAGGCGGCGGTCATGCACCTGGTATTTCTTGCCATCGAACTGGATCACTTCGCCGCTGAGCAATTCAGCCGCAATAGCAAGCGATTCGCGCAGGGTTTGCAGCGGTTGCGGCGCCTCGATGCCGGCAGCCTGCAAATCACGCGGCGCACCAACGCCAAAGCAGAGGGTAACGCGGCCCGGATAAAGTTCATCCAAGGTTGCCGCCGCCATCGCCGAATAGACCGGATGCACGCTATACGGGCTCATGGCCATCAGAGCGATGCGCACATGCCGGCTGCTCTGCAATGCCATCGACGCCATGGCAATCGGTTCGCGCTGAAACAGATGACTGGCAAACCATAGCGTCTCGACGCCATTGGCCTCTGCCACTGCCACCAATTCGCGCACCTGCGCCGGGGTTTCCTTGCCTTCAAAAGACAGGCCGAATGCTGCGCTCATGATGTTATGCCTTGCGTCCAAGCTGATCGATCAGGGCTTCCAGGCCGGCTTCATCGGCAAACGGCACCCCATCGGTTTCAGCCCGCAAGTCCTTGAGGCCGGAAGATGTCAGAATAGCCACCACCGGGCCTTCAAACCGTTCGCCGCGCCCCAAGCCGGCCTGCAAGGCGGCCAGCCCGGCGGAACCGGATAATTCCTGATACAGCCCCATATGGGCCAGTTTGCTGCACAGATCGATCAGGCCGTCGTCGCTACAGGTCATGGCGCGGCCATTGCTGAGCCGGATCGCCTCGACGCCACGGAAGCTGCTGACCGTGCAGGCAATGCCGGCAGCGATGGTGGGCGCCGCCTCCACTTCCATGGCAGCGGCATTGCTGCGCAGGGCGCGCGCCAACGGGCCACGCGCTTCCGGCTCGGCCGAGGCAATACGCGGCATGCGATCGGTGAGGCCGAGGCGCTTCAACTCAGCAAAGCCCTTGGCCACGCCATAGAGCAATTCACCATAGCCGGTGGGGATCATTACCGTGCCCGGCACGCGCCGGCCGAGTTGCAGGAACAACTCATAGGCGATGGTCTTGTAGCCTTCCGGCCCAAAGGGATTGCCGGTGTGATAGCGGGTCAGATTGCTGACCGGGAAAAAGCCGGTCTGCTCGATCAGGCGGTTGAGCACCGGCCAGCGCCGCTCGGTTGGCACGATCACCAGATGAGCACCAAGATTGTGCAGAAACTGGCGGAAGGCCGGCTGCGCGCCCGGGCTGGTCACCACCACGCAGGGCAGGCCGACGCGGGCGGCATAGGCGGCAGCGGCAGCGCCATGGTTGCCCGACGAAGCCGCGGCGATGCCACGCGCACCGCCCAGCTTGGCAGCGCTGACAGTGCAGAGATTGAGCCGATCCTTATGGCTCCAGGTTGGATTGCGGCTTTCATCCTTGAGCAGCAATTCACCATCAAAGCCGATCTCACGCGCCAGCTTGTCGGCCTGGATCAGCGGTGTGCCGCCTTCGCCGAGCGAAATGCCCGGCGCCAGCGGCGGCAGCAGCGGCGCCCAGCGATCCAGCCCGGCCAAAGCACCCTGGTCGAACAGGCTGAGATCCAGCTTGTCATAGGCATAATCAATTTCCAGCGGATACTGCATCTCCGGCGTGCTGGAAACCGGGCAGCCCATCAGCAAGGCCGGCTGCAAAGGGAAAAGCTGTGATGGATCGCCGAGGGAGCGCTGACCGATGGCCAACGAGGCTTTTTGGGAAGCGGCAGAAACGGTCATGGCAAACGCACCCTCGGCAACATATGGTCAAACGATTTTCGGCATTACGCTTTCGGCGAAAAGCTGCATCTGGTCAAGCAGTTCCTGCACATCATTGGCGGCGAAATACAGCCCGAGCAGATGCGTGACACCTGCTGCGCGCAGCTTGAGCGCCTTTTCAACCACATCATCAACGCTGCCAACCAGGTTGATATCTTCCATCTTCTTGTTGGCCTGCTCCTTGAGCGTGGATTTGCTCAAGGAAACCAGATGCTGATACATCTGGCTTTGATGGAACCGCGCCACCGCCTGTTCGCGGGTTTTGCCGACATGCACGATGTATTGCGGCGCAATTTCGATCTTGCTCGGATCGCGGCCCTTGGCAGCAGCCATGTCATGCAATTGTTTGACATTCTCCGCCAGCCGCTCGGTTTCCATACCGGCCGGAATCCAGCCCACAGCGGCATCCGATTCGGCCACGCGGCGGATATGATTGGCATTGTTGCCGCCAAAATAGATCGGCAGCTTGGCCTGCAACGGCTTGGGGAACAATTCCACGTCGCGGTATTTGTAATACTTGCCCTCAAACGAGGCGACACGCTCAGTGAACATCTTGTTCAGCGCATCAACGCCTTCTTCCACCATGTCGCCACGATGCGCCTTGCTATCCGGCCACAAAGCTTCAAATTCCTCGCGATAGGCACCCACGCCAACGCCGATTTCCAGCCGGCCGCCGCTGAAATGATCCAGTGTGGCAATCTGCTTGGCCAGCACCACAATATCGCGGCGCATCGGCAGCACCAGGATGCCGGTGCCGAAGCGCAGCGTCTTGGTGGCGGCAGCAACAAAGGCATAAGTGACCAACGGTTCCCAGAAACGCGGCGGCACCGGGAATTCATCGCGCACATAATGCTGCGTGGTCATGTGGTCGTTGCCCCACACCGAATGGTAACCAAGCCTTTCGGCCTGCTGGGCAATCTTGATCACACTTTCCGGCGAGGAAAACGGGATCGGATAGGTGAGGCCTTCCATGCCGGTGGGCAAGCCAGCGCTAACAAGCATTTGCTGTCCTTTCAGGGTTTATTATTGGTTCAGGCTTGGCCGCGCAGCGCGCTGGTGGCCGATTGGTCGATGGTCAGGTCCGCTGTGATGACCACGCCGTATTCCTGCTGTGCCGCCGTCCGCGACACCATGCCGATGCGCACATCCTCCAGCACCAGGGCCGCATCGCGGCTTTTGGGATCGCCAATGCCGCCGCCGCCGGGCATTTCAATCACCAGGCGGTCGCCGCGTGCGATGGTCTGCTGGCCCTTGCCGCGCAACTGGCCACCGGAACGCAGCAACAGGCGGCCGGCCATGCCATCGCGCCCGCCATCACGGCCACGCGGCGGAAAATCGATACGGTCGTAATTGGCGCTGATGGCAAAGGGCGCGTCGTCCTGGCTTTCCACTTCCATCACCTGACCCAAGCCACCACGGCACAGGCCGGCACCGCCGGAATCGACCCGGTATTCCTTGCGCCAGATCAGCAGCGGCGACATCGCCTCGGTGATTTCCACCGGCGTATTCTTCACCCCCGAGGGGAAGGCGGTGGCGGAAAGCCCGTCCTTGCCCGGCCGCGCACCAGTGCCACCGGAATGGAAACACAGCACGTTGAACACCTGGGCATGAGCCAGTTCGGCCGGATCGCCATCCACGCGGCCCTGGCCGCCCATGGCAAACAGGTTCCACAGGCAGGAAGCGCCTTCGGCCGGCACCTCATTGCCGATGGCCTGAGCGAGGCAGCCGAACATCAGATCAGGCAGCATCTGGCCAGTGACATGGCGGGTGGCCACCGGCATCGGATGCAAGGCGTTGACGATGGTGTTTTCCGGCGCGCTGATGCGGATCACCGAAAGCGAACCGGCATTATTCGGCACCTTCGGCGCCACCACACATTTGATACCGAAGCTGGAATAAGCCTCGGTATAGCAGAACGGCACATTGATGCCGAAAGCCGAGGGCGCCGAGGTGCCGGTGAAATCGACACTGATGCCGCTATCGTCAATAATCATGGCCGCATTGAGATCAATCGGCTTGTCATAACCATCCACCCGCATGGCATTGCGGTAGGTGCCGGCCGGAATCCGGCGCACCGCCTCCAGCATCGCCTCGCGTGAACGCGCCAGGATATGCTCACCCAACTGGTCAAAATCCTCGATACGGAATTCATCCATCATCGCCAGCAGGCGGCGTGCCCCCACATCGTTGCAGGCCATCAGCGAATAAAGATCGCCCACCACCTGCACCGGCTCGCGCACATTGGCACGCACGATATCCAGCAATGTTTCATTCACCTTGCCCTGATCGGCAAAGCGCATCAGCGGCACATACAGGCCTTCCTCATAAACCTGACGGCCATCCGGGCCGATGCCGCGGCCGCCGATATCCACCACATGGCAGGTGCAGGCAAACAAAGCCACGGCGCGGCCATGGCGGAAGGTTGGCGTCACCACGGTGAAATCGTGCAGATGCCCGGTGCCTTTCCAGGGATCGTTGGTGATGAACACATCGCCGGGCCGCATCGTCGCCAGCGGAAACGCATCCAGGAAATGCCCCACGGCGCGGGCCATGGAATTGACATGGCCCGGCGTGCCGGTCACCGCCTGGGCCAGCATGTTGCCGCGCACATCGAACATGCCGGCGGAAACGTCGCCGGCTTCGCGGGTGGACGTGCTGAAACCGGTGCGGATCAGGGTTTGCGCCTGCTCCTCCACCACGGAAATCAGCCGGTCCCACATGATCTGCTGATGCAGGAAGGAAAGTGCCTGGTTGCCGCTCATGACGCCACCTTCATTTCCAGCACGATATAATTGAACGCATTGATATGCGCCTCAAAAGCTTCGGTAACGATGGTGGTGGTCTCGTCTTCCGAGATCACCGCCGGGCCGCTGAGCCGCGCCCCGGGCGGCAGGCCGGCGCGCAGATATACCGGCACTTCCTGGCTCTCACCGCTGGCCGGATTGATCATGCGGGTGAAGCCGGCCGGCACTGCCGGCTGCTGCCCCAGCACCGGCGGGCAAGTCCGCGCCGGCGGCTCTTCAGTGGCCAGCCGCAATGACCAATTCAGCACTTCCACTTCCAAGCCCGGAATCGAGCGGCCGAATTGCTGCTCATACTGACCTACAAACAGCGCAATCAACTGCTCGCGGTCGGCGCGGGTCAGGTCGCCACTTGGCAGCGCCACGGTGACTTCATGGCCCTGGCCGCGATAGCGCATTTCGGCGCTCCATTGCTCCACCAGCCGCGCTTGCGGCGCACCCTGGCGCACAATGGCCTCGGCCTCTTCGCGCATCGCCTGGCGGGTGAGATTCAACTGTGCCGGATCAAAATCGGCATCAAACAGCACATACAGGCTGCGCACCACCTCATAGGCCACAGGCGCCATCAGGAACCCCACCGCCGAGCCGACGCCGGCCCCAGTCGGCACCACCATGCGCCGCACCCCGAGCTTTTCCGCCAGCCGGGCGGCATGCAGCGGCGCGGCGCCGCCAAAAGCCACCATGGTGCGATCCGTCAGTTCCTTGCCGCGCTCCACCGCATGCACCCGCGCAGCATTGGCCATATTCTCTTCCACCACCTCGACAATGCCGAGTGCGGCTGTGGTGGCATCGATGCCGAGGCGATCCCCTGGCATGCGCTGGGTGGCAGCGCGTGACGCAGCAGCATCCAGCTTCATGCTGCCGCCGGCAAACCGATCCGGGTCGATACGGCCCAGCACCACATCGGCATCGGTGACGGTGGCTTCGATGCCGCCACGGCCATAACAGGCCGGGCCGGGTTCTGAAGCAGCGCTTTCCGGGCCAACCTGGATACGTTTCAGTGCATCTACGCTGGCAATAGAACCACCGCCGGCGCCGATCTCCACCATCTCGATCACCGGGATCCGCACCGGCAGGCCGCTGCCTTTGAGGAAACGATATTGCCGCGCCACTTCAAAGCTGCGCGAATAATGCGGCTGGCCGTCATCAATCAGGCAGATTTTTGCCGTGGTGCCGCCCATGTCGAAAGACACGATCTTGTCATAGCCGCATTCCTGGGCAATCCGCGCCGCCAGGATGGCACCGCCGGCCGGGCCGGATTCCACTAGCCGGATCGGAAAGCGCCGCGCGGTTTCCAATGTGGTCAGGCCACCGGCCGAAGTGATGAGGAAAACCGGGCAGGCAAAGCCGCGAAGGCGCAATTCATCTGCCAGGCGCTTGAGATAGGATGCCATCACCGGCTGCACATAGGCATTGCCGCAAGCCGTGGACCAACGTTCGTATTCACGGATTTCCGGGCAGACTTCGCTGGATAGCGTCACCGCCAGTTCAGGCAGTTCAGCCAGCAGGATATCGCGGGTACGGCGCTCATGTGCGTCATTGGCATAGGAATGCAGATAGCCGATAGCCACGCTGGCCACGGCTTCGGCGCGCAACACCGGCACCAGAGCACGCACCGCCTGCTCATCCAGCGGCTTCACCACCTTGCCCTGCGCATTCATGCGCTCCGGCACTGCCAGGCGCAGATGGCGCGGCACCAGCGGCGGCGGCTTGTCCATCATCACATCATATTGCTCGAAACGGTTTTCATAGGCCATTTCGATGGAATCACGGAAACCATCGGTCACCAGCAGGGCGGTGCGCGCGCCCTTGCGTTCGATGATCGCATTGGTGGCAAGCGTAGTGCCATGGATCAGCAGGCCGATATCAGCCGGGGCCAAAGCGGCACGCGCCAGGATCACATCGATGCCGTTCAACACGCCCAGTTCCGGCGCGCTGGGTGTGGTCAGCACCTTGGCGGTGAAACGCTTGCCGGCGATATCAAGCGCCAGATCGGTGAAGGTGCCGCCAATATCCACGGCCATCTTCGCTTGCGCGGTCATACTGTTTCCTCACTGATATTACCGCCCAGATAGGCATTCTGGATGCGCGGATCGTTCATCACCGCAGCAGCAGGGCCTTCCAGGAACTTGCGCCCCATCTCCAGCACAATAGCCGTGTCAGAGATCAGTAGGGCGCCATGCACATTCTGCTCAACCACCAGGATGGTGACCCCGCTGGCGGCAATGCTGCGGGCAATGGCAAACACCTCAGCCTGGGTTTTTGGCGACAGGCCAAGTGATGGCTCATCCAGCAACAACAATTTGGGCTCTGTGAGCAGCACCATGGCGGTTTCCAGGATCTGCTGCTCGCCGCCCGAAAGATTGCCGGCCTTTTCCTTCAGCTTGGCTTGCAGCATGGGAAACATCGCCAGCACACGCTGCAACGCCGCATCATGCTGCCTAGCTTCCAGGATGTAGCAGCCCAGCTTGAGATTCTCCCACACTGTCATGCGCGGGAAATTGCAGCGCCCCTGCGGCACAAAGCCGATGCCGCGCTTGTAACGCTCCCAGGGCGGCAGTTGGTCGATGGCCTGACCGAGCAATTTGACGCTGCCGGAAAATTGCTGGCACGCGCCATAGATGGCACGCATCAGGGTGGATTTGCCGGCACCATTGCCGCCGATCAGCGTGGTGATCGAGCCTGGCGCCAGCGCAAAGCTGAAATCATGGATGATCGGCACGCCGGCATAACCGGCAGTGACGGCTTCGACCTCAAGCACGGATGCCAAGATACGCCTCCAGCACACGCGGGTCAGACCGCACCGTTTTGGGATCACCTTCGGTCAGCTTGCGGCCGCCCACCAGCACGATGACATGCGAACACAGTCGCATGATGAAATCGACGTTATGCTCAACAATGGCAAAAGTTTCGCCAGCGGCATGTAATTGCCGGATCACTTCTTCCACTTCGAGAATGCGGCTGGGATTAACCCCGGCCACCGGCTCATCCAGGATCACCAAGCGCGGCTTCGGCATCAGCGCGGCGGCCAAGGCCAGCAGCTTTTTCTGGCCATAGGAAAGAATCGCCGCCGGCGCTTCGGCATAACGTTGCAGGCCAATCAGCGCCACCAGATGCTCGGCCCGCGCCCGCGCCTCGGCTTCCGCCTGGCGCAGCCGGCGGGTGCGCAGCAGGTCGTCAAGCCAGCCGGCCTTATCAAACGGCACCATGGCCTGCATCAAATTCTGTAGCAGCGACATGTCGTCATACACATTCACGGTCTGGAAGGTGCGGATCAGGCCGGCGCGCGCAATGGCATGCGGCGGCAGATTGCCGATATCACGGCCATCAAACAGCACCTGGCCGGCATCAATGGCCTGAAAGCCCGAGAGGCAATCGATACTGGTGCTCTTACCGGAGCCATTCGGCCCAATGATGCCGGTGATGGTTTTTGGCATCACATCAAGATCAAGGCCATCCACGGCATGAATGCCGTAGAAGGATTTGCGCAGGCCCCGAATGCTGAGCAGGGGTTGAGGGTTGGGCGTCGCCGTCATCGCAGGGTACTCCGCAGCTTGCGCAGGCTGCGTTCGCGCAGCCAGCCGCCGACACCACGCGGCGCAAACAGCATCGCCGCCACCAGCAACACGCCAAAGAACACCATGCGCAATTCATTCGAGATGCGCAGCAATTCCGGCACGAAAGTCATCACCAGACCGGCAATCACCACCGGCCAGAAACTGCCGGCGCCACCCACTATGACGATGATGAGAAAGGCCTGCATGTAATAGAAATCAAAGATCAGCGGATCGACCAGGGTGAGCTTGAACACAAAGATGCCGCCGGCCATGCTGGTGAACAGGGCCGAGACGGCAAAGGCCAGCAGCTTGTAGGGCGTGGGCGAGATACCCTGCGAACGCGCCAGCGCCTCGCTCTGTTTCAGGCTGCGCAGGGTGAGGCCGATCCGCGAGGTGCAGAGCAGGTAGAGCGCGCCGATGGCAAGGCTGGCATAGACCAGGCAGAGATAATAATAGGCCGTCTGGCTGCGGATCGGCTGGCCAAAAAATTCGGGCGCCGGCAGACCGGGTATGCCCAAGGGGCCGCGCGTCAATTCCACCCAGTCACGCGAAATCAGCATCACCAGCAGGCTGAAGGAAAGCGTCACCACCACAAAGGAATGACGGTTGAGCCGCAAGGCCGGATAACCAACCAGCAAAGCCACCACCATGTTGATCAGGCCGGCCAGCGGCAGCGCCAGCCAGAAATTGATGCCGGCATCCACCACCAGGATCGCCGTGGCATAACCGCCGATGCCCCAGAATGCCACCTGGGCAATCGAAAGCAGGCCGAGATAACCGTAGATCAGGTTGAGCGACAAAGCCGCCACGGTGAACACAAAAGCGCTGACCAGCACACCCGTGGCATAATCCGGCAGGCCCAGGCTGGGCAGCATGGCCAGCAGCAGCAGGGCGGCCAGGGCAAGGATCGGTGGCTTGAGCATGGCGTGTTGCATCAGCCCACCCGCACATTGCCGCGGGCAAACAGGCCCTCGGGACGCAATATCAACACCAGGATCATGGCGATGAACCCAACCGCTTCCTGCCACACGATGGAGAAGAAACCGCCGACAAAATTTTCCACCACGCCCAGCAACACGGCGGCCGTGATGGCGCCGGGAATACTGCCCAGGCCGCCGATCAGCACCAGCGCAAAAGCCTTGAACACCAGGAACTGCCCCATCTGCGGCTGCACCAATTGCACCGGGGCAATGCAGGCGCCGGCCAGGCCACACAGAGCCGTGGCCAGCATCACGGCGTTACGCGCCACTTTCTTCGGCTGAATACCCACCATCAGCGCCGCCTCGCGGCTTTGGGCGATGGCCCGCATGCAGCGGCCGAATTCGGTGGCGTTGAGGCACCAGTAGAGCAGGCCAAAGGCCAGCAGGGCAAAGCCGGCAGCGGCGATACGCGCCCAGGTGATCTGGATATCGCCGATGGCAACACCGCTGAAGCCGAATTGGGTATCCACCATACGCGGCGTGGCCGAGACAGCATATTGCATGCCGTAAAGCAGGATCATCGACAGGCCCATGGTGATCAGGATGCCGCGTTCAAATTCGCCGCGCTGCACACGCGACAGAAAACCTTCAAACAGCAACAGGCCAATACCGCCGCAAAGCAGCACCGAAAGCGCCAGCGATGGCAGATAGCTCAGGCCAAAAAGCGGCAACGTGAAGCACATCGCATAGGCGCCGAGCATGAGGAATTCGCCATGGGCGAAATTGATCATCTCCAGCACGCCGAATAACAGCGACAGGCCGGCAGCGATCAGCGCGTAGATCAGGCCGAGCACCAGGCCATTGAGCAGCAATTGCAGCAGATACAGGGAATCAGGCATGCCGGGGCTTTTCTCACGCTTCAATTCACAGCCAAATACATACGAGTTTACAAAAATTATTTCTAGTAAAAATTCATGATGTCGTAATAGAAAATCTCTGTTAGCATAAAGATAAGTCGTTGCATTAACTGTGTTCCTTATGGCGGAACACTTCATTCCAGCAGAGGAGGGCCAGATGAAGGCAAAGTATTACATGGGTGTTAACCAATTTTTCTTAGGCGCTGTTGCGCTATTCGGCACACTTGGTTTGCTGGCTAGCGCAGTGCCGAGCAACGCCCAGGCCCAGGATATCCTGATCGGCGTCAGCACCCCGGCCAGCGGCCCGGCTGCCATTGCCTCCGAACGTGAGATGTGGGGCGTCAACCTGGCGGTGGACGAGATCAACGCTGCCGGTGGCCTGCTTGGCGGCCGCAAGCTCAAGACTATGGTGGTGGATAATCGCTGCAATCCTTCCGAAGCCGTGAATGCCGCCAACAAGCTGATCGAAGCCAAGCCGGCGGCGATCATCGGCGCCCATTGTTCTTCCGCCTCGCTGGCGATGATGCCGCTGATCAAGGATGCCAAGATTCCGCTGGTGGGCGGCGTTGCCTCCAGCCCGCGCATCACCGATCTGTCCGGCATCGGCGGCAATGAATGGACCTTCCGCACCAATCCTTCCGATGCGGCGATGATGGAAGCCCTGGTCGGCTATCTTTCCGACAAGAAGATTTTCAAGAAGGTGGCGGTGATCGCCGAGGATACCGATTTTGGCCGTGGCGGCGCCAACAGCTTTGTTGAACTGGCCAAGAAGGCCGGCCTGGAAATCATCTCGGTGGATTTCCCGCCGCAGAATACGCCGGATTTCACCAGCCTGCTGACCCGCATCAGCCGCAGCAAACCGGATGCCGTGGCGCTGTTCCAGCTTGGCGGCGACCAGCTTAACCTGCTGCGCAACGCCATGCAGATGGGCCTGCGCATCCCCTATACCGGACGCGCCGAACTGGGTGGCGAAAACATGCAGATCATCCAGGCCGGCGGCATGGAGAATTCGATCAGCACCTGGAGCTATTCCACCGCTATCGACAGCCCGACCAACAAGGCCTTCATCGCCAAGATCACCGAACGCCACAAGCTGGCCCCGGTGCTGCAAACCTGGGCCGGCTATGACAATGTGCGTGTTATCGCCCAGGCCATCACCGAAGCCGCCAGCGCCGATCCGGTGAAGGTGCGCGATGCGCTGAGCAAGGTGAAATTCCAGACCGTGATGGGTCCGGTGGTCAGCTTCGACGAGCGTAATCAGGCCGGCAAGATTGTGCTGGTGCAGCAGGTGAAAAACCGCGCCATCAGCATTGCCGAACTGCTCAACATGAAGTGAGTAAAGCGCCGCGCCGGGGCCAGTTGGTTCCGGCGCGGTGTAACTTCAACTTCAGCGTCAGGCCGGCAGCAGGGCCGGCGCAGCGGCGGTGGCCGCGCTCCAGCGCCGGTAATCCGGCACCCGATCCAGATCAAACCAGGCCGCATCAGCGCGGCAAATCTGCGGCACCAGGCCGGCGCGCCAGGCCGCTTCGGCATGCAAGGCACAGCTATTGGCGCCATAGCGGTAATGCAGCAGCCGTACCGGCGCCTGATAAAGAAAATTGGTGCCTTCGCCATGCTGATCGGCAATCAGCAGGCAGGTCGGCGACGGCGGTGCGGCTGCAATCGTGTGGCGCAGCTTGGCAGCACTCAGCATCGGCAAATCCACCGGCAGTACAAACAGCGCCTCGGCACCATGCGCCAGCGCCAGCTGGCTTGCCGCCGCCACGGCATCATTCAGCGTTTCGGCCCCTGGCGGATCGGCCAGCGCGATCATGCCGCGCTGCTGCGCCAGATGACGCACATCGGCCGAAGCGCTGACCACGATGCAGCGGGCCGGGCCGGGAAATTCCGCCGCCACCGCCAGCGTGTGCTGCAACAGGCAGGCATTCAAGGCCACGCGCTCGCTCGGCGGCAGCCAGCCACCCAGCCGCGACTTGCCGATGGCAAGCGGCTTGACCGGAATGACGGCATAAACATCCTGCATCACGACACCATGGCGCCATGGCGCCCCAGGATATCAACACAAATCTGCCCCAGCCTACGCCGATCTGCTGCGTCACGCATCAGGATATCCGCCAACACCGGCTTGATGCCAAGCGCGGCAATAGCCTCGGCTTGATCAGCATCGGCTTGGTCGATCAACAGATAGTCGATCAGGCCATGATAATATTCGGCCACGGCAAGTGCCGAAGGTTCAATGCCGAATTCACGCATCAGCTTGGCCGCCGGGCCTTTCACCGCCGCACCGCCGATGATCGGCGATACCGCAATGGCCGCACATTTGCGCTCGGCCAGCCAGCGCCGCGCCGCCGGCATGGCCAGGATCGGCGCAATGCTGAGATAAGGATTGGACGGACAGATCACGATGCCGGCACAATCCGTTTCGGTCCAGGCACGGCCTTGTATCCTGGCTGGCTGCGCTGCCTCGGCGCCGTCATAGCGCAAACCACGCACCACCGGGCGGCATTGCTCGCGCACAAAATAAATCTGGAAATCGAGCTCGCCCTGTTCGGTCAATACACGGGTGCGCAATGCATCATCGCTGGCCGGCAGAATGGCGCAGCTAATGCCATGCGCGCGCCGCAGGGCATCAATCGCCTGGGCCAGTGTCTGCCCCTCGGCCAGCAACTGGCGCCGCCGCGTATGCGTGGCGATATCCTTGTCACCCAGCCGGAACCAGGTTTCACCACCCAGCGCCTGCATCGGCGCCATAAAATTCCAGCTTTCGCCGGCTATGCCCCAGCCGGTTTCCGCATTGGCAATGCCGGCCAGGGTGTAGAGCACGGTATCAAGATCAGGGCAGACCGGAAAACCGAGATGGCTGAAGTCGTCGCCGACATTCACCACCACACTCAGTGCTTCCGGTGGCAGCAGCATGGCCAGGCCATGCGCCAGCTTGGCGCCGCCAACGCCGCCAGCCAGGGCTATGACATGCTGCTGCATAAGGCTCTCACGCTGCCGGCAGGCCGGTGATGCTGATGCCGGCATCCGGAATCTTGTAGGTGCGGTTGATCCAGATCAGCACCGAGGTGAGGCTTTCCGCCACGGTGGAATTGGCCAGCATACCGGCATCCACGCCACGCAGGCCGGCATCGCCGGCAAGCTGGATCACACTCTGCCGCGCCGCCTTGTCATTGGCGCAAACCAGCACATCGCAGGCGATTTTGTAATTCAGATCCTTCAGCTTGTGCGCCGAAACATTCTGGAATGCCGACACCACGCGCACGCCATCGCCCAAAGCCTGTTGCAGATCAACGACGCAGGAGCCTGAAGCCGGCAATTGCACCTGGCTTACCTTGGGCGGCATCAGCGGCACGGTCACATCCACCAGAATCTTGCCGGCCAGCACTTCAGCCAAACCCAGAGCCGTGGCCTGCTGCGCCGCAAACGGCACTGCCAGCACGGCGATATCGGCGGCGGCAACCGCGGCGCGGCTTTCCATGCCCTGGATGGCATCATTGCCCAGCAACGCATTAAGCTGCTTGGCGGCTTCCTCGGCTTTTTCCGGCTGGCGC
Source organism: Alphaproteobacteria bacterium UBA7691 (assembly GCA_002482765.1). Taxonomy (GTDB): domain Bacteria; phylum Pseudomonadota; class Alphaproteobacteria; order Ferrovibrionales; family Ferrovibrionaceae; genus Ferrovibrio. The sequence goes on along the minus strand of DLGP01000071.1, from coordinate 103,801 downwards.
GAGCCGATGATCACCTTGTGGCCGGCATGGGCCCAGCGCAAAGCCAGTCCGCCGCCTTCGGCACCAGTACCGCCGATCACGGCCAGGGTAAAACGCTCATTCGTCATCACGCATCCTCGTTCACTGCTGTTTGAACATCATCACTTCAAGGCCCAGGCCGGGGCGCCCAGCTTCTGCGAAATCCGTCTTGTCGCCTGGGTCATCAATTCGATCTGGCCCGGCAGTTTGGCCGGATCAACCAGATTACGCGGCAAGGCGGCACTCATCGCCGCCACGCATTGCCCGCTGCTATCGCGGATCGGCGCGCCGAAGGCATACACATTGTCGAGATTCTCTTCATCACAAAGCGCATGTCCCTGGCTGCGGGCCGCCGCCAGATTGGCCAGGAATTCCTGCTGTGTGGTGATGCTGTGGCGGGTCAGCCGCGCATAGGGCGGCTTGCCGAGCCGTTGCAGTATCTCGGCTTCCGACAGATCAAATAGCAATGCCTTGCCCAAGGCCGTGGTGTGCAGATGTGTGGTTGAACCTGGCAGGTTGCGGATGGTGATCGGGCCGTTACTCTGCGTTGCCGCCAGATAGACCACGCGGTCATCACGCAACACGCCCAGGAAAGCGTTGAGGCCATGGCGATCGGAAAGCTGCCGCATCTCGGAAAGCGCAAGATTGAGCAGGTCATTGGCGGCAACATAAACCTGGCCGATACGATAGGCCATGAAGCCAATGCGATAGCGCTGAGTTTCTGCTGATTGCTCAACATAGCCGGCTTCGGCCAGGGTGCGGATCAGGCGTTGGGCAATGCTGGCAGCCAGGCCGAGGCGGCGGGCGATATCGCGCACGCCCATATCGGCCTGATTGCCGGCCAGCAGATCAAGGATCGCCAGCGCCCGCGATACCGACTGGTTGGCATTGCGCTCCACCGGCGGCCGCGCGGCCGGCTTTGCCGCCGCCTTTTTCACTACTGGCGCCGCCTTGCCGGCCACCGCTTGTTTCGGCGCGGCTTTAGTGGTGTTCCGTATATAGGAACGGTGTTTTTGTTTCATGGTTGAGGCTAGTCAATCCCATGAAACCCGTCAAGCGCAACAAAATCTGCTGTCGCCTAGGACGCCACAAATCCTGTGCGTTGCGGCCACAGATTCTGATAAGCGCGGATCGAAATGCTGGCATAGACGCCGTTGCGCGTGAACGGTTCATCACGCAGCCAGGCTTCGGCGGCGGCGCGATCCGGAAAGTCGATCACCAGCAGGCTGCCCTGCATGGTCACGCCATCATCGGCCAGCAGCGGCCCGGCAAAGGCGATCTGGCCGGCCACGCGGGCAAGGTATTCCTTATGCGCCGGGCGCCATTGTTGCCGCAAAGCGGCGGCATCGGGCTGATCGATATTGTGAAAACAAAACAGCATGGCTCAGGCCTCCAGCAAACCGAAATCGTATTGCACGACGCAGAAGGCTTGATCGGGCCGGCTGCCATCCGGCGCCAGGCTGCCCGCCGCCTGTTCGACAAAATCCACCACCAGCGAATTCTTCACACCGAACACGGCATCGGAATCAAGATACGTATCGCCCTCGGCGAACAGATGCGTCACCACCGGCTGGTAGCCCGGTGCGCTGAGAATGAAATGGATATGTGCCGGGCGATAAGGGTGCCGCCCCATCAGCAGCAGCATTTTGCCCACCGGGCCATCGGTTGGGATCGGATAGGAAACCGGCTTGATGGTGCGGAAAAGGTAGCGGCCATCGGCATCGCTGCGAAAACGCCCGCGTAAGCGCATCAGGCCCTGTTCGGGCCGCTGCACATCGTAGAAGCCTTCGTGATCGGTCTGCCACACATCCAGTTGCACACCCGCCAGCGGCTTGCCGTTCGCATCGCTAATGCGGCCATGGCAATAGGTGGCGATACCAGGATGGCCCACGGCAATATCGCTGCCCAAAGGCAATTCCGGCGCGCCGGCAACATGGAACGGCCCCAGCACGGTGGTTTCCGTGGTGCCGGCCGGCATGCGATGGTTGATCGCATCCACCAGCATGGAAACGCCCAGCGTATCGGAAAGCAGGATGAATTCCTGGCGCTTGTCGTCGCAGGTATGGCCGGTGGCGGTGAGGAAGTCGATGGCGGTTTTCCATTCCGCTTCGGTCAATGCCACCTCACGCACAAAATCATGCAGATGCCGGATCAGCGCGGTCATGACAAATTTGAACCGCGCATCGCTGGCACCTTCCAGCTTGGCCAGCACGGCTTCGGTGAGATTGTCTTCGCTCAGATTACGCATGTCTGTTTCACTCCCGCTTGGTTTAGGCTGGCCGGCGGCCATGATAGGCATTGTCGAGCAAAAGCCGCACACCCTCGCGTGTTACCGGACAGGGATTGTAATAAGGATTCTGCACTGCCAGCTCGGCAGCATGATCCAGGCCAGTTTCCGGCATGCCGATATGCTTCAGCGCCAACGGCGCGCCGATGCTGGCGGCAAGATCATAGAGGCCCTGGGCCGCATGATCACATCCCAGGGCGCGGGCCACCCGCGCCATCGCCTCGGGCGCGGCCGCATTGTTATAAGCCGCCGCATGCGGCAGCAGGATGGTATGGGTTTCGGCATGCGGCAGATTGAAGCTGCCGCCCAGCGTGTGGCACAGCTTATGGTGCAAGGCCATGCCAACGGCGCCGAGTGACGCACCCGCCAGCCAGGCGCCATATAGGGCCTGGCTGCGCGCCGCCACATCATCCGGCTGCCGCATCACCTGCGGCAGACTGCCGGCCAATGCACGAATGCCATCTTCGGCCAGCAGCGAGATGATCGGATTGGCATCCTGGGCATAGAGCGCCTCAACACAATGCGCAATCGCATTGATGCCGCTGGGGCCGCCGATGCGTCCTGGCAGGCTCAGTGTGAGCAGCGGATCATAGATCACAACACGCGGCAGCACGCGGGCATCGCGGCCGGTCTTTTTGATGCCGGCTTCGGTCAGGCCATAGATCGGTGTCATTTCCGATCCGGCATAGGTGGTGGGCACGGCAATGATCGGCAGGCCGGATTCCAGCGCGATGGCCTTGCCCAGGCCGATGGTGGAGCCGCCGCCGATCGCCACCGCACAATCGGCACCCAGCCGGCGGGCTTCGTCGCGGGCTGCGCGGGCCACTTCCACCGGCACATGCATCACTGCGCCTGGAAACAGCCCGGCACAGCGGCTGCCCAGCTGCGCCGCCGCCGCCTCGGCCTGCCCCACCTGTTCCGGGGTACACAACACCAGAGCGCGCTCGGCGCCCAGCCGCTGCACTTCCGCCCCAAGCTGATCCAGCTTGCCCGGGCCAAAAACCACCCGGCCGGGTAGCTGGTCGTAGGTGAAATTCAACAGCATATCCGCCCCATTTGTTCGCATATCGAACACATATTCGTTATGCGAACAGCCTAGCGCTATGGCAGGGCCTGAGCAATACGCGCGGCAGCAACGCGCATCGCCGGTAGGCAAACCTGCTGCAAATGCTGCAAGCTCACCTGGCTGGCATGGCCGCATACATTGATCGCGGCCAGGATGCCGCCATCGCGGTCAGCCAGTGGCACGGCCACCGCGATCAGGCCATCCTCGATTTCCTGGTCGATCACGGCATGGCCCGCCGTGCCGGCCTTGGCGATTTCCGCCAGCAGCAGATCAATATCGGTTTCGGTACGGCTGTTCAGTTTACGCAGATCGCTCTGTTCCAGCCGCAGTCGCGCCGCGTCGGGCGGCAATTGCGCCAGCAGCACGCGGCCCATGGCGGTGCAATAAGCCGGCCGACGCATGCCGATTTCCAGCCGCACCGAAACCACGCGGTCAATCGGGTATTGCGCCACATAAACCACATCGGTGCCATCCAGCACCGCCACCGAAACATGTTCGCCAATCTGGTCGCGCAAATCCTGTAGATAGGGCCTGGCGATGCCGAGCCAATGCCGCGAACTGACATAGGAATAGCCGAGTTCAAGAATACGCGGCGTGAGGCTGAACCGGCGGCCATCGCAGGCGACATAACCCAGCGCCTCCAGCGTGCGCAGCACACGGCGCGCACCGGCGCGGGTCAGTTGTGTCTCCCGCGCCACTTCGCTCAGGGTCAGTGCCGGGTTTTCGCGGCTGAAGACACGCAAAACCGCCAGGCCCTTGGCCAGCGAATGGATAAAATCCTTGTCGGTGTTATCGATGGCGTTCACAGGCTACTCATATTGCCGGCTGTTGCCGGCAAGCCTATCCTATTCCAACCTGCCTGGTCCAACCGCTTGGGAAAGCCTGGACCTTTGGCATTGGCCGAAAATTGTAAAAGCTTTCGGCGTTGTTTGTTGAAAGGAAGCGGCGGCATGAAAATTCTGGTTCTGGGCAGCGGCGTGATCGGCACCACAAGCGCCTATTACCTGGCCCGCGCCGGCCACGAAGTGACCGTGCTCGATCGCCAGGCCGGCCCGGCATTGGAAACCAGCTTCGCCAATGCCGGCGAGGTTTCGCCCGGCTATTCCGCGCCCTGGGCCTCGCCCGGCCTGTTGTGGAAAGCCGTGAAATGGCTGGCGATGACCTACCGGCCACTGGTGCTGCGCCACCGCATCAGCCCGGAGATGATCCGCTGGGGCCTGCAATTGCTGGCCAATTGCAGCGACCGGCGCTATGCGCTGAACAAGGGCCGCATGCTGCGCCTGGCCGAGTATAGCCGCGACTGCCTGGGCGAATTGCGCCAAACAACCGGGCTGCATTATGACCAGCGCATGCAGGGGACGCTGCAACTGTTCCGCAAGCAGCAGCAGCTTGATGGCGCCGCCGCCGACATGAAGGTGCTGGATGATTTCGGCGTCGGCTATGAATTGCTCGACCGCGCCGGCTGCATCGCCGCCGAGCCGGCCCTGGCCGGGGTGGCGGAGAAATTCCTCGGCGGCCTGCGCCTGCCTGGCGACGAGACCGGCGATTGTTTCAAATTCACCAATGCGCTGGCGGAACAGGCCGGCGCCCTCGGCGTCGATTTCCGTTTCAACAGCCGCATCGAGGCGATCCTGCGTGATGGCAGCCGCATCAGCGGCGTGCTGGTGAATGGTGAAATGCACCATGCCGATGCCTACCTGCTGGCGCTGGGCAGTTATTCCCCCATATTGGCCGCGCCGCTCGGCCTGCGCCTGCCGGTCTATCCGGTGAAGGGCTATTCCATCACCGTGCCGATTGTGGATGTTGCCGGCGCCCCCGAATCCACCGTGATGGACGAAACCTACAAAGTGGCGGTGACCCGGCTGGGCGACCGTATCCGGGTGGGCGGCACGGCGGAACTGGGCGGCTATGACCTGACACTCTATCCGGCCCGTCGCCGGCCGCTGGATTTTGTTGTCTCCGACCTGTTTCCACGCGGCGGCGATCTTGCCCGCGCCAGTTATTGGACCGGGCTGCGGCCGATGACGCCAGATGGCACGCCGATCATTGGCGCCACACCCTATGCCAACCTGTTCCTCAATACCGGGCATGGCACATTGGGCTGGACCATGGCGGCCGGCTCGGGCCAGGTGCTGGCCGATATCATCTCCGGCCACAGCCCGGCCATCGATACCAGTGATCTCGGCCTGGCACGTTACTAATCAGTGGTTTAATCGCCATATGCCACAGGTGGTATACGGATAGATATAACCGCTAATTCATTTGAATATGCCCAGCCTGCCACCTAGCTTCTGCTGATCGAAGCGAAAGGCAGGGTTTGGTGGAGTTCATGCAGCGTAGTCGCGAGGCGGCAAGACGCGCCGTCAATCTTGCCGGACTTCAGGAATTGTTTGAGAGCGTTTGCCGCGATGCCATTGAGGCAACCCGGGCCAGCCGCGCCAGCATCTGGTATTTCGAGGCCAATGGCAGCATCGTCTGCCAGTATATGTATGATCGGCGCAAACCCGGCTTTGAGCGCGGCGCCACGATCGGGCGCGAACACCATGCCGAGTATCTCGATACATTGGTGAATGACGGCATCGTGGCTGCCGAAAACGCCCGCAATCATCCGGCGACAGTTTGTTTCATCGACGAATATTTCATCCCCAACGACATCCATGCCCTGCTTGATATCCTGATCCTGGATGCCTATGGCCGGCCGGCGGCTGTATTATGCTGCGAGCAATGCGTGGCGCCACGGCCCTGGAGCGAGCGCGATATCTCAGCCCTGCATGGCCTGACCGCACTGATCGGCAGCACCTTGCGCTATCAGGGCGGCAGCGCCGCCCAGCGCGCCTTGCTCACCCCCAGCCTGCCCTTTACCGACCAGCCATTGTTGATGGAAGCGGCGCTCTATTGGTCGGCCAAACGGTCATCCCGCCAGATGCCCCTGGTGGATGATATCTCGCCGCTGGATTTGCCGCGCCCGCTTTTGCCCAACCTGCTGCTGGTGGATATCGAAGCCAGCCCGTTCCGGGTGCGCTATAGCGCCGCCGGCAGTGAAATCCGTGCCCGCCTGGGCCGTGACCTGATCGGCTACACGGTGGAAGACATTATGAGCGGCGATTATTGCAGCTATCTGCTCAGCCTGTATCGCAGCGTTTTTGACAGCGCACAGCCGGTCTATTCCGAAAGCACGTTCAAATGGGATGATGGCGGCACCAGCCGCACCCAGCGGCTGTTGCTGCCGCTATCACACCAGGGCGGCGAAGCCGGGCAATGCCGGGTGGACAGGGTAATGGCGGTGCAGGTGTGGCCTGATGGTGCGGGCCGCAGCATCAGTTTGCCCAGCCGCATGACTTTACGGCCAGACCTGATCGACAATTGCACCATCGCCAGCCTGACCTTGCCGGCACTGCGGCGCGAGTTGTAGAGCACGCGTCAATCTAATCGCAGCGTGCTCTAGCTCAGCTCGCCATCAGCACCGGTATGTCGAGATGATCCAGGATATAGCGCGTGGCGCCGCCCAGCACGGCCTCACGCAGCCGCGAATGGCCATAGGCCCCCATCACGATCAGATCGGCCTCGATATCCGCCGCCCGTGCCAATAGCAGGCTGCCGGCATCCATATCGGGCGCCACCACCGGCGAGACGGTGACGGTAACACCATGGCGCGCCAGATATTTGGCAATGTCGCCACCGGCAATACGGCGAGCGCCGGCCAGATCGGGATTAACCTCGGTGACGGTGACAGTGCGTGCCTTTGCCAGCAGCGGCAGAGCATCATGCACCGCGCGGGCCGCTTCCGGCGTGGATTTCCAGCCCAGCAGGATACGCTGGCCAAAACTTTTCGCCTTGTAATCCTTGGGCAGCACCAGCACCGGGCGGCCGGTGGCGATCACCACATGGCCCGGCGACGGCATTTCCGGCTGCTCCAGATCGAGCGGGTCGCTGCCGGGGCCGATAATCACCAGATCAACATAACGGCCATGCAGCGCCAGCGTGTCATCAACATCGCCTTCAATGGCACGCCATTCAATTTCGATGCCATGGCGCTGCCGCGCCGCTTCAACCTTGCCGCCGGCCTCGGCCTCGCGATGGCGCCGCAATTCGCGCTGCCATTGCAGCACTGAAGCTGCCATGCCGGTGGCCATGATATCGGCTGGCACATAGGGCGCGCCCTCAACATGCAACGCGACCAGATGCGCTTCATGCTCTTTGGCAAAATGTGCGGCAAAATCCAGCCGCGCCTGGCTTGCCGGCGTGGCATCAACATGAACCAGGATATCCTTGAAACCCATGATACGTTTCTCCTGTTGAATTTTGATTACGCTGAATCAGGCGGCGAGGCGCAGGCCGACAATGCGGAAAGTATGCTGGCGGCCATCATGCTCGGTGATCGAGACATATTCGCCCAGGCGCATGACATGGCGGTCAAAGCGGAAAATCGGTTCGTCATCGGCATCGGTGGTGGGATCATAGGAAAACGCCCAGCGCCCGCCGCGCCCATGAATCAGATGCCCGGTTTCATCTTCCTGACCAGGCCAGAAACGCCGCACGGTGCAGAATTTGCGCTGGCTTTTCCATTCGTCGGCATCGAACTGCCCGGTCGCATCCAGCGGTGCAACAAACTCATAGCCATGTTCGCTGCTGCCCTGGGGAAAGTCCTTCTCGCGCGCAAGTTCCAGGCGAATGACGTGAAGCGGCATGATCGTACTCCATTGCTGTGGCGTCACTATCGTTGTCGGTAGCAAAGCGCGCATTGATCCAGCGCAATGCAGCGCATCGGCAAGCGCAGGAGGATGATGCCACCCAATAGGAGGGAATCATGCGCTATCAAGATATCCTGCTTCACCTGACCGATGACCAGCGCAGCGCCGAGAAGGCGCGCACCGCCCTGGCCCTGGCGAAACAATTCGGCGCTCGGCTGACAGCACTCTACACCCTGCCGCGACCGCAGCAGCTTTATTACATGGGCGAATATGTGCCGGTGGAATACTATCAGCAGCAGGCCGATGAAGCGAAGAAGGCCGCTGCCGCTGTGCGCCAGGCTTTCGAGGCTGCTGCCCAGCAGGCGGAAGTTGCCTATGACTGGATCGAGACCGAATTGCCGCCGCTGGAAGCCATGCTGGAAGAGGGCCGTTGCACCGATCTGGCCGTGATCGGCCAGCCTGATCTGGAAAGCCCCGGCGCCGCGCCCGGCATCCTCGGGATCGCCGCGCTGCCGGCCGATCTGGCGCTGACACTCGGCCGCCCAGTGCTGGTGGTGCCCTATGCCGGTGCGTATCCATCGCCGGGCAAAACCGTGATGGTGGCCTGGAATGGCAGCCGCGAAGCCGCCCGTGCCGTGCATGATGCGCTGCCACTGCTGACCCGCGCCCATAAGGTGATTGTGTTCGGCATCAATCCCGATGCAACCGCCACTGTTTCGGCTAATGCCCTGGTGGCGCATCTGCAACGCCATGGCGTGGCGGTGGAAAGCCGCCATACCGTGACCGGCGAGCTGCCAGCCGGCGATGCGCTGCTTTCAGCGCTGGCCGACAATGGCGTCGACCTGCTGGTGATGGGCGCCTATGGCCATAGCCGGCTGCGCGAGATGGTGCTGGGCGGTGTGACCGAAACCCTGCTGGACAGCATGACCGTGCCGGTGCTGCTGGCCAACTGAGTCAGAAAAAAAACGGGGACGGCCTGGCTGGCTGTCCCCGTTTTTGCTTTACAAGAAAAATCAGGCCGCTTCGGACAGCGCCTTGAGCCTTTCCGGCTGCTTGATCTGCACCCGGTCAGCCGCCAGCAGGCCGATCACATCCAGCTTGCGCAGCTTGGTGAAGCAACGGCTTACCGTCTCGATGGTGAGGCCGAGATAATCCGCCACTTCGGCGCGGGTCATCGGCAGCGAAATCGGATTGGCCGGCATGCCGCGCGCCTGGCAACGCTCGGATTGCAGCAGCAGGAAAGAGGCGATGCGTTCCATCGCGGTCTTGCGGCCAAGCAGCAGAATCTGTTCCTGCGCGGTGGCCAATTCGCCTTCCGCCAGGGCCAGCAGGCGATGTTCAAGCGGCGGCGTTTCGGCAATCAGGCGCTGGAATTGCTGGCGCGGGAAGCGGCACACCCTTGTATCTGTCAGCGCTTCGGCACTGAGCGTGTAGGTGCTGCGCGTATTCAGGCCAAGGAAATCGCCCGGGCCAAGAAAGCCGGTGATCTGGCGCCGGCCATCGGCCAGCGATTTCGACACCGACAGGCTGCCACAGGTGACATTATAGACATGCTCGGCATTATCGCCTTCCTGGAACAGCATCTGATGCGGTTGCAGGCATACCGTGGTGGCGTGATCGGCAAGCCGCGCCTGCTCCTCACTGTTCAGCGATGCGCAGATGGTGAGGCTGCGCGCCGTGCAATTGGCACAGGGATCACTGGCGCGATGCAAAACCGCCGCCGATGCAGGCGAAGGCTTGCGCAGCGGCAGCGCGTGAATCTGAGCCATGGTTATTCTCCCTCCGGTTCGTCCGGGTACGCATAGTACAACCCTAATCAACGCGCCTGGCAAGTTATGAAACGATAACGCCGTTCCATGGCCTCGCCCCAGGCCGCCAGATCATCGGCGGTCAGGCGTTCGCGCGCCACTGGTAAAATCGTCGCATCCTCCCAAACCAGATGGCGCCGCTGCCGCTCGGCAAAATGCGCCATGGCGTCACACAGGTCGCTCCAATCGGCATCGATGCCATCGGCAAATTCCAGGCAGGCGGCGGCCAACTGGCGCGCTTCCTGGCAATCCTGGCGATGTTCGTCGCTCAACTGGCGGATCACATCGTCCAGATCGTCGCCAAGCAGCAGGCGGCGCTCCAGGTGATGCAGCAGGCCCTCTTCCTCCTCGGCGATCAGGCTGAGGAAATCCCGTTTGAGAAAGGTGGCAAAACTGGGCGCCAGCGCCCGGGTCAAGGCCGGGCCGGCGCTGGGCTGGGCTTTCAGGATAGCACAAAAGGCCAGCAGGTTCAGCCGATGCCCAACCAGCCGGTCTAGCGCCGATAGGTCACTTCCGGCACCAGCCAGCGCCATTTCGATTTGCAGCATGGCCGAAACCGGAAAAATCGTCTTGTGCGGGATAGGCGTGTGGGTCATGGCGCCAGTCTAGGCCGCCTTGCCTGCGACACATTGATCCACGTCAAGCCGCCGCCGGCTTTTTTGCCGTATTATCCTCGGTATGACACTGGATTGGCAGGCATTCCTGGCCGCTTGTGCAGCGCTGGCGCATGGCCAGCCGCTGGCGGGCTGGATCGATTATGGCCGGCCGGCCGGCATGCTGCTGTTTGGCCTGGTCGGCGGCGCCACGCATTGCGCCGGCATGTGCGGCCCGTTTGTGCTGAGTCAGGTGGGTAGCCGGCTGGCGGCAATACCGCTGCAACAGGCCGGCCGCCTGGAACGCCTGCGCGGCATCGCGCTGCTGCCGTATCATGCAGGCAGAATAACCACGTATAGCGTGCTGGGCGGCGTGGCCGGTGGCCTGGCAGGCGGCATCGAGCCGCTGCTGGCTCATGGCTATTTGCCCGCCATGGCTTTGCTGCTGGCAGCATCCGGCTTTGCCCTGGTGGCGGCCAATCGCCTGCTGCCGGCCGGCAGCTTCGGCCTGTCTGGCAGCGCCTGGTGGCAAAGCCAGCTTGGCCAGTTATTCCGCCAACCCAGCGGCTGGCGCGGCTATCTGCTTGGTCTGGCGCTTGGCTTCCTGCCCTGCGGCCTGATCTATGGCGCCTTGCTGCTGGCTGGCGCTGCGGGCAACTGGCATGACGGCATGCTGATGATGGCGGCCTTTGCCCTTGGCACCATGCCCGGGCTGCTGGTGGTGGGCTTCCTGGGCGCTGCCGCCGGGGCGCGCTGGCGCGGCCTGCTCAACCGGCTGATGCTGCCGGTTCTGCTGCTCAACGCATTGCTGCTGGCCTTGCTGGCGTTACGCTGGCTGGCGCGCTGACACCCCCAGAGCTTATTCCACCACGTCGCGATAGGCATGCCAGCTAGCATGCGCCACTAGCGGAAACAGCAGGCCAAGGCCAAAGAAGAACGTGGCCAGCCCCACCGCCGTGAACAGCGTTATCAGCCCGGCCCAGAGCAGCATCGCCTTGGGATTGCTGAACACCGCCCGCAGGCTGAGCAGGATGGCGGAGATCACATCAATGTCGCGATCCAGCAGCAGTGGCAGCGAAATCACCGAAATAGCAAAGGTAATGGCGGCAAAAACCCCGCCGATCAGGGTGCCGATCACCAGGAAGGGCAGATTCTGCGCCTCGATCAGGAAAAGCGGCAGCTTGTCCAGCGCCGGCGTGCCGCCATGGAAATACAGCACGAACCAGAGCAAGGCGACGCGCATCCAGGCAAAATGCAGTAGCAGCAGGATCAGGCCAAAACTGGCCACCTGCAACGGCCGCCGCCAGGCCAGCAAGGCACCGGTGAGGCTGACCGGCTCGCCGCTCTGCAATCTGCGGCTGGCATCGTAAAGCCCCACGGCGGCAAACGGCGCCACAAGCAGGAAACCACCGGCCAGCGGCAGCACCAGATAGAAACCATCGGCGCGCCAGAGCAGAAATGACAGCAGATAGCCGGCAGCCACAAAGCCGGCGCCATAAGCCAGACTGACCCCGGGAATCCGGGTCAGATCCTGCCAGCCAGCCTGCAACCAGGACCACGGGCGGTCATCAGCTATGATACGGATTCCGGGTACACTCGCGGACGAAAGCGCATTATCGTTCATTGGGGCGTCTCCTCTGCGGCAATCCGCCACAGTTTAAACCCGATATTGCATGCTTCGCAGCATCCGGAATTGACCTGGGTCAATGTTTTGTCGCCTTCGCCCGCACATAGTCTGCCATACGCGGCCGCTCAAGCCGCGACCAGCATTGAGGGAAGACCATGACGGCCGTTGCAGCCAGCCCGACCCCCACCCCGCTTCATGCGGCAACGACCAATCCGCCGCCGCCTTATGTCGAGGATGTGGTGCGCGCCTTTATGATCGCCACCGTATTCTGGGGCATCGCCGCCTTTGCCGCCGGGGTGTTCATCGCGCTGCAACTGGCCTTCCCGGTGCTCAATCTGGGTCTGGAATGGACCACCTTCGGCCGGCTGCGGCCGCTGCATACCTCGGCAGCGATTTTCGCCTTCGGCGGCAATGCCCTGCTCGGCTCGTCAATCTATGTGGTGCAGCGCACCTGTCGCGCCCGGTTGTTCGGCGGCTCGGCCACCGGCTGGTTCCTGTTCTTCGGCTATCAGCTTTTCATCGTGCTGGCAGCATTGGGCTATGTTTTCGGCATCACCCAGAGCAAGGAATATGCCGAGCCGGAATGGTATGTTGATTTGTGGCTCACCCTGGTCTGGGTGATCTACCTGATCGCCTTCGCCGGCACGCTGCTGAAGCGCGAGGAGCCGCATATCTATGTGGCGAACTGGTTCTACCTTGCCTTCATCATCACCGTGGCGATGCTGCATATCGTCAATAACCTGGCGGTGCCGGTGTCATTCTTCGGCGCCAAGAGCTATTCGCTGTTCTCCGGCGTGCAGGATGCGCTGACGCAATGGTGGTATGGCCATAACGCGGTCGGCTTTTTCCTCACCGCCGGCTTCCTGGCGATGATGTATTACTTCATCCCCAAGCAGGCCAACCGCCCGATCTATTCCTACCGCCTGTCGATCGTACATTTCTGGTCGCTGATCTTCCTCTACATCTGGGCCGGCCCGCACCATCTGCATTACACCTCGCTGCCTGATTGGGCCGCCACGTTGGGCATGGTTTTCTCGATCATGCTGTGGATGCCGAGCTGGGGCGGCATGATCAACGGCCTGATGACGCTTTCGGGCGCCTGGGACAAGCTGCGCACCGATCCGGCCTTGCGCTTCTCGGTCACCGCCGTGGCCTTCTACGGCATGGCCACGTTTGAAGGCCCGGTGATGTCAATCCGCCAGGTCAATGCGCTGAGCCATTACACTGACTGGACCATCGGCCATGTGCATTCCGGCGCCTTGGGCTGGAATGCCTTCATCACCTTCGGCATGCTGTATTACATCGTGCCGGTGCTGTGGAAGCGCGAGCGGCTCTATTCGCTGCGCCTGGTGTCGCTGCATTTCTGGATCGCCACCATCGGCATCCTGCTTTACATCACCGCGATGTGGGTATCCGGCATCATGCAGGGCCTGATGTGGCGCGCCTATGACCATCTCGGCTTCCTGCAATATTCCTTTGTGGAAACCGTGCAGGCGATGCATCCCTTCTATGTCATCCGTGCGCTGGGCGGCATCCTGTTCCTCGCTGGCGGCCTGCTGATGGCCTACAACCTGTGGCGCACCGTTCGCGGCGACCTGCGCGAAGAAACCGTACAATCCGGCTATCCGCAGCCGGCCGTTGCCGCCTGAGCGGGAGAGCAGAATCATGTTCATCAAACACGCCACCATCGAGCGCAACACCATCCTGCTGTCGGTGCTCACCCTGCTCACCGTGGCCATCGGCGGCCTGGTGGAGATCGTGCCGCTGTTCACCATCGAAACCACCATCGAGCGGGTGCAGGGCATGCGGCCCTATTCACCGCTGGAACTGGCCGGGCGCAACATCTACATCCGCGAGGGCTGCTATGTCTGCCATAGCCAGCAGATCCGCCCGCTGCGCGACGAGGTGGAGCGCTACGGCCATTATAGCCTGGCGGCCGAGAGCATGTATGACCATCCGTTCCAGTGGGGCTCGAAGCGCACCGGGCCGGACCTGGCCCGCATCGGCGGCAAATATTCCAACGAATGGCATGCCGCACATATGATCGACCCGCGCGCGGTGGTGCCGCAATCAATCATGCCGGCCTATGCCTTCCTGGCCGAGAAGCCGCTGGATGGCAAGGATATCGCCGAGCATCTGAAGGCTTTGCGTGTGGTGGGCGTGCCGTATAGCGACGAGATGATCGCCCAGGCGCGCAGCGACCTGGAAGCCCAGGCCACCCCGGATGCCGATACCGAAGCCTTGCTGGCGCGCTATCCCAAGGCTGCCGTGGGTGATTTTGACGGCGACCAGAAGCGCATCACCGAAATGGATGCCGTGATCGCTTATCTGCAAATGCTGGGCCGGCTGGTCGAATTTGACCGCACCCAGCCCGGCGGCCTCAGGCAGTAAGGCGAGGATCGTGGCATGACTTCTCTGATCGAGCATTACCCCTGGCTCAAGGCATTGTGGACAGTCTGGTTCTTCCTGCTGTTCGTCGGCCTGATCATCTGGACGCTGTGGCCCTCGCGGCGCACCCGCTGGGCTGAACTGGGCCAGATTCCGCTGCGCGACACCGCCAACCCGGCGAGGAAAGACCATGACTAAGACCAGCAACAGCAAGCCGGCGCCGGCCAATCCCCCAGCCGACAACACCACCGGCCATGAATGGGACGGCATCCAGGAATTGAACAACCCGCTGCCGAAATGGTGGCTCTACACCTTCTATGCCTCGGTGCTGTTTGCCGTGGTGTGGTCGGTGCTGTATCCGAGCGTGCCGGGCCTGCGCAGCTATTTCGGCGGCACGCTGGGCTATTCGCAGCGCGATGAGGTGGCCGCCGATATCAGGCAGGCAGCCGGCGCCCAGGCCGGCTATCGCGACCGCATCACGCAGCTTGATGTTGCCGCCGTGAAGGCGGATGACGAACTTTACCGCTTTGCCATTGCCGGCGGCCGCGTGCTGTTTGCCGAGAATTGTGCCGGCTGCCACCAATCCGGCGGTGTTGGCACCAAGGGTTATCCCAATCTGGCCGATGACGAATGGCTGTGGGGAGGCAAGCTGGCCGAGATCGAGACCACCTTGCGCCATGGCATTCGTTCGGGTCATGAGGAAGCGCGCCTGTCGCAGATGCCGCGTTTCCAGGCCGATGGCATTCTGGCCGCCAAGGAAGTGGAAGCCGTGGCCGATCATGTGCTGGCCCTGGCCGGCAAGCAGGCAGCGAAGCCGAGCGATGCCCAGGGCAAGCAGCTTTTTGCCGATAATTGCGCCGCCTGCCATGGCGAGACCGGCAAGGGCAATCGTGAGCTTGGCGCACCCAACCTGACCGATCAGGTATGGCTCTATGGCGGCGACCGCGCCAGTGTGATCCAGAGCATCGCGCAGTCACGTAACGGCGTGATGCCGGCCTGGACCGGGCGGCTCGATGACGCCACCATCAAGATGCTGGCGGTGTATGTCCACTCGCTCGGCGGCGGCGAATAGGCGGGTGATGTCATGCCAGCCGAACCAGGCCTAGGCGCGGCCTCCAGGCCGCAGCCAAGCAACAGCGCACCGCCAGCGGCAGACGAAGCGCTGCTGGGGGTTTTTGCGCCCTCGCTTTATGCGGATCACATCAAGGTATATCCGCGCGCCGTGCGCGGCGCCTTCCGCAATATCAAATGGCTGGTGCTGATCCTCTGCCTGGGGATCTATTACATACTGCCCTGGCTGCGCTGGGATCGTGGCCCGGATGCGCCAAGCCAGGCCTTGCTGCTCGATATGTCCGGCCCGCGCGGCTATTTCTTCAATATCGAAATCTGGCCGCAGGAAGTCTATTACATCACCGGCCTGCTGATCCTGGGCGCCGTGGCGCTGTTTCTCGCCACCGCCCTGTTCGGCCGCGTCTGGTGTGGCTATACCTGCCCGCAGACGGTGTGGACCGACCTGTTCCTGCTGGTGGAACGCTGGATCGAGGGCGACCGCAATGCCCGCATCAAGCTGGACGGCCAGAAGCTGAGCATAGAGAAGTTTTTGCGCAAGACCGCCAAGCACATGGTCTGGCTGCTGATCGCGGCGGCCACCGGCGGCGCCTGGATCATGTATTTCCAGGATGCGCCCACGGTGACGCGGGAAATCCTCACCGGCCAATCCAGTGGCGCCACGTATTTCTTCTTCGGCCTGTTCACCCTCACCACCTATGGCCTGGCCGGCTGGGCGCGTGAGCAGGTTTGCACCTATATGTGCCCCTGGCCACGTTTCCAGGCCGCGATGCAGGACGAGCATTCGCTGATTGTGACCTACCAGGGCTGGCGCGGCGAGCAGCGCGGCAAGCACAAGGCCGGCGAAAGCTGGGAAGGCCGCGGCGATTGCATCGACTGCAAAGCCTGTGTGCATGTTTGCCCCACCGGGATCGACATCCGCAATGGGCCGCAGCTTGAATGTATCGGCTGCGCCTTGTGCATCGATGCCTGCGACGAGGTGATGGCCAAGGTGGAACGCCCGCCGCGCCTGATCGATTTTATCTCGCTGGATAATCTGGAGCGCCGCGCCCAGCAGCAGCCCACCAAGCTGAAGCTGCTGCGCACCCGCACCACCCTTTATGCCTCGATGCTGCTGGTTGTGGCCATTGTGATGACGGTGGCCTTACTGCTGCGCAGCGAGATGGAATTCACCGTGCAGCAGGTGCGCAACCCGCTCTATGTGGCACTTTCCGATGGCAGCCTGCGCAACGGCTATGTGGTGAAGATATCCAACAAGACACGCGCGCCGATGGAGTTGCAGCTTGGCACTGCCCGGCTTGACGGCGCCGAACTGTTTCTGGCCGGCAGCACCGAACGCAGCACCATGCTGGATGTTTCCATCGCAGCCGATAGCGTGGGCGAATATCATGTCTTCGTGAAGTCAGCACGCAGCAAGGCCGGTGGCCTGATAAATTTTGATTTTGTGCTGCGCGACCGTGCGGGCCGCGAAGCGGGCCGGCTGCAAAGCCAGTTTGCGCAGCCGAACTGAAACGGATAGGCGGGTGGCCATGGACCGGATCAAAGCAACCCTGAAGCAACGCTGGATACCCGGGATATTTGTGCTGGGTTTCCTGGTGGTGGTGGCGGTGAACACGGTGCTGATCGTTACCGCCACCGGCACGTTCAGTGGCTTGGTGGTGGCGCATCCCTACAAGAAAAGCGCCGAATTCAACCGCCTGCAACAGGACCTGACCGAGCAGAAGACCCTGCATTGGCAGTATAGCCTGGGCAGCGAAACTCTGCCTGACGGCGGCTTGCGCCTGGTGCTGGATTGGCGCGATGCCGAGGGCCGCGCGCTGAGCGGCTTGGCATTGCAGGCCGAACTGAGCCGCCCGGTGGAAAATCTGTCGCCGCTGGCGCTGCAATTTCATGCTCTTGGCGGCGGTCGCTACGAAGCAAGGCTGGCGCAGACCCGCCCCGGCCAATGGGATTTGCGCGCCCATGCCAGCCGCGACGGGCATAGTTTCAGCATCGCCGAGCGGTTTACGGTGCAGGCGCGCTGATGAGCAGCCAGGCCATCCTGCCAGCGGCAATCGCAGCAGCGGCAAAGCCTGAGCCGCAGGCGGCGATGCTCTGCGCCCATTGTGGTGCGCCAACAGCCAAGGGCGAGCGTTTCTGCTGCACCGGCTGCGCCGGGGCTTTCGCTCTGATCCAGGGGCTGGGGCTGGAACAGTATTATCGCCTGCGCGACAAGGCGGCGCCGGCAAACACCGAGGATGCTGCCGCCACCAACTGGCGTGACTTTGTTGAAACCCTCGGCCCAGGCAAATACCGGCTGAGCCTGATGGTGGGCGACCTGCATTGCGCCGCCTGCCTGTGGCTGATCGAACGCGCCCTGCGCGCGCAAGCCCAGGTGATCCGGGCGCAGCTTTCCAGCGCCACCCGGCGCCTGACCATCGAGTGGCAGGGTGAGGCGGCAGAAGCCGATCATCTGGCCGGCATCGTGGCGCGGCTGGGCTATCGCTGCCTGCCGGTGGATGCGGCCAATACCGACCTGGCCGATAATACCGAGGAACGCGGCCTGCTGCGCGCCATGGGCGTGGCCGGTTTTGCGGCAGCCAATATCATGCTGCTGTCGGTCTCGGTGTGGTCCGGTCATGTCGGCGAGATGGAGCCGGCGACCCGCGACCTGTTCCACGGCGTTTCGGCGCTGATCGCCATCCCGGCCATCGCCTATGCCGGGCTGCCCTTCTTCCGCTCGGCGGCCACAGCTTTGCGCCATGGCCGCAGCAACATGGATGTGCCGATTTCCATCGGCGTGGTGCTGGCAGTGCTGGTCAGCCTGGCGGAATTCATGCGCTCCGGCCCGCATGCCTATTTTGATGCTGCCATCACCTTGCTGTTTTTCCTGCTGGTGGGCCGTTATCTGGATTTGCGCGCGCGCGGCTTTGCCCGCCGCACGGCACAGCAATTGCTGGCCTGGACCAACCGCCCGGTGATGGTGCAGACCGCTTCCGGCCTGGTGCAGCGCCCGGCCCAGCGCGTGGCGCTGGGTGAAACCGTGCTGGTGGCGGCCGGCGAACGTATCGGCGTGGATGGCATTGTGCTGGAAGGCCATTCCGCCATTGATTCCAGCCTGCTGACCGGCGAGAGCCTGCCGCAACCGGTAGCGCCCGGTGCGCAACTGCATGCCGGTGCGGTGAATATCGATGCGCCGCTTAGCCTGCGTGTCACCGCCACCGGCAGCGCCACGCTGGTGGGCGAAATGACCCGGCTGCTGGAAGCTGCCGAGCAGGGCCGTGGCCGCTTTGTGCGTCTGGCCGAAACCGTGGCGCGCTGGTATGCCCCGGTCGTGCATCTCACGGCCTTGCTCAGTTTCATCGGCTGGATGCTGCTGGGCGACATGGTGTGGCGCGACGCGCTGCTGATTGCCGCCACCGTGCTGATCATCACCTGCCCCTGCGCCCTGGCCCTGGCGGTGCCGGTGGTGCAGGTGGTGGCCAGCGGCCGGCTGATGCGCTGCGGCATCCTGATGAAATCCGCCACCGCGCTGGAACGCGCCGCCGCCATAGATACCATCGTGTTTGACAAGACCGGCACCCTGACCCTGGGCCGGCCGCGCCTGGTGCCGCCCGATGCCGAGGCCGCCGCTTTGCTGCCTGTTGCCGCCGGCTTGGCGGCGCGCAGCCGGCATCCGCTTTGCCGCGCCCTGCTGGCCGCCTGTGCCAGCCCGGCAAGTTTCGAGGGTGTGGAGGAAATCCCCGGCCAGGGGCTGAAACTGCATCGGCTCGAAGGTGAATACCGCCTGGGCCATGCCCGCTTCGCCGGCATCATTTCAGCCGAGCAGGATGGCCGCAGCGAATTGTGGCTGGCGCGGCCTGACGGCGCGCCTTGCCGTTTCCGCTTTGATGACGATCTGCGCCCCGATGCTGCCGCCGTGGTGGCGAATTTGCAGCGCCAGGGCAAGCGGCTGGTGATCCTGTCTGGCGATCATGCCGGCGCGGTGCGCCGCGTGGCAGAGCAGCTTGGCATCGCTGAATGGTTTGCCGGCATCGATCCGCGCGGCAAGGCGGAAAAAATTGCAGCGCTGAAAATCGCCGGCCATTCTGTGCTGATGGTGGGCGACGGGCTGAATGACGCCGTGGCGCTGGCTTTGGCTAATGCCTCGCTATCGCCAGCTTCCGGGCTGGATATCGCACAGAATGCCGCCGATGCGGTATTCCAGGGCGAGAGATTGGGCGCGGTACTCGAATTTCTGGCCGTGGCGCGGCATAACCAGCGCCTGTCAGTGCAGAATCTGGGCCTGGCGCTGGTGTATAATCTGTTTGCCGTGCCGCTGGCGATTGCCGGCCTGGTTACACCGCTGGTGGCTGCCATTGCCATGTCCAGCTCATCGCTGCTGGTGGTGGCGAATGCGCTGCGGCTGGATTTTGGCCGGGCCGCCAGGCGCGAGGGAGAAACACCATGAGCATTTTGCTGCTGCTGATCCCCGCCGCCCTGCTGCTTGGCCTGCTGGGCATGGCCTGCTTTATCTGGGCGCTGAATAGCGGCCAGTTCGACGATCCCGAAACTGCGGCCTCGCGCATCCTGTTCGATGATGCCGATGCCGCCCTGCGCGAAAGGAAACAGCCATGAATGACCTTGATGAATCGCTCGGCTATTGGGTGATATCGGCCCTGCTGGTGGTGCTGGGCATGCTCGGCATTGTGGTGGCGGCCAATGCGGTGGATACCGCGATGCAGGTCTTTGGCCTGGTGCTGGCCGGCTTTGCCGTGCTGTTCTGCTATTTTTCCATCGACCGCACCCATAGCCTGGGCAAGGACAGCCACTGACGGCTTCACCCCTGCCCGGGGACCGGGCAGGGGTGGTCTTGCATCAGGCCGCCAGGCGCTGGCGGGCCGCCGCGTATTCGCGCTCCAGCCGGGCCACCAGTTCAGCCGCCCCGACAATTTCCTTCACCGCGCCGATACCCTGACCGCAGCCCCAGATATCCTTCCACGCCTTGGTGGCGGCACCGCCGAAATTCATCTTGCTCGGATCGGATTCCGGCAGCTTGTCCGGATCAAGCCCGGCAGCACTGATCGACGGCTTGAGGTAATTGCCATGCACGCCGGTGAACAGGTTGGAATACAGGATGTCTTCGGCGCCGTATTTGACGATGGCTTCCTTGTAGCCTTCGACCGCGTTGGCTTCGTCGCAGGAGATGAAGGCCGACCCGATATAGCCAAAGTCTGCCCCCATCGCGAGGGCAGCGGCGACGGCGCCGCCGGTGGCGATGGAGCCGGAGAGGGCGAGCGGGCCGTCAAAGAATTCGCGGATTTCCTGGATCAGCGCNNGCCGATATAGGCAAAATCGGCGCCCATGGCGCGGGCGGCGGCAATGGCGCCGCCGGTGGCAATCGAGCCACTCAATGCCAGCGGGCCATCGAACCATTCGCGGATTTCCTGGATCAGCGCAAAGGGGCTTTTCACGCCGGCATGGCCGCCGGCACCAGCCGCCACCGCGATCAGGCCATCAGCGCCTTTCTCAATAGCCTTGCGGGCGAAACGATTGTCGATCACATCATGCAGCACCACGCCGCCATAGCTGTGGATCGCCTCGTTCACCTCTGGCCGGGCGCCGAGCGAGGTGATAATCACCGGCACCTTGTATTTCACCACCATTTCCATGTCGTAATCGAGCCGGTCGTTGCTCTTATGCACGATCTGGTTGATGGCAAACGGCGCTGCCGGCTGATCGGGATTGGCGCGATTATAAGCCGCCAGTTCCTCGGTTATCTCAGCCAGCCATTCATCCAGCTGCGCTGCCGGACGGGCATTCAGCGCCGGCATCGAGCCGATGATGCCGGCCTTGCACTGGGCAATGACCAGCTTGGGATTGCTGATGATGAAAAGCGGCGAGCCGATGACCGGCAGGCGGGTTTGGCGGAGCGCGGCGGGCAGATTGGACACGATTCCCCTCTAGCGTGATTTTTTGGTCAGCCCATGGTGCCGCCGGGCGCCCGCCTGCGCAAGCTTCCGCCAGGGAAAGTCCGCCCAGCCTCAATCGAGCAGGCCGCGCATCACCTGATACAGCGCCGCCTTGGCCTCGAAGCCAACACCGGGTATCTGCGGCAGGCCGACATAGCTGTTTTCCACCGCGATGCCATCGGCAAAGCCGCCAAAGGGCTGGAACACATCCGGGTAGCTTTCATTGCCGCCGAGATGCAGGCCGGCGGCGATATTCAGCGACATCTGGTGGCCGCCATGCGGCACCACGCGGCGCGACGACCAGCCATGCGCCGCCATCATGTCGAGGGTGCGCAGATATTCCACCAGGCCATAGGACAACGCACAATCAAATTGCAGCCAGTCGATCTCCGGCCGCATGCCGCCAAAGCGGATCAGGTTGCGGGCATCCTGCATCGAAAACAGGTTTTCGCCGGTGGCCATCGGCTTGCCGTAATGCTGCGCCAGTTCGGCCTGCAAGGCGTAATCCAGCGGATCGCCCACTTCTTCATACCAGAACAGGTCATAGGGCAGCAGCGCCTTGCCATATTCGATGGCGGTGGCGATATCGAAGCGGCCATTCACGTCAACGCAGAGATTGCGGCCTGAGCCGACCACCTTGATCACCGCTTCGATGCGCTTGATATCCTCGGCCAGGTCGGCGCCGCCGATTTTCATCTTCACCGTGCTGTAGCCACGATCAAGATAGCCCTTCATCTCGTCTTGCAGCGCAGCCAGGCCCTTGCCGGGATAGTAATAGCCGCCGGCGGCATAAACCCAGACCCGCTCATCCGCCACGCCACCGCGATAACGATCCGCCAGCAGGCGCCAGAGCGGCTTGCCTTCAATCTTGGCCACCGCATCCCACACCGCCATGTCCAGCGTGCCGACCGCCACCGAGCGTTCGCCATGGCCGCCCGGCTTCTCGTTGCTCATCAGCACCGACCAGATTTTGAACGGGTCGAGATTGTCATGTTCGGCATCCACCAGGCTGGCCGGATCGGCCGCCAGCAGGCGCGGCAGGAACCGCTCGCGCATCAGCGCGCCCTGGCCATAACGCCCATTGGAATTGAAGCCGAAGCCCACCACCGGCTTGCCATCGCGCATCACATCGGTGATCACCGCCACAACCGAGCAGGTCATCTTGGAGAAATCGATATAGGCATTGGCGATCGGTGAGGCGATCGAGACGGTTTTTTCACGAATTTCGACGATCCGCATGACAGGCTCCGGCTGAATAATGACGCCGGCACCATAGGTCGGGCCGTGCGGCTTTGACCAATGCCGTTTTCCGATATAGCTATGCGGCTTCTTTCTAGGATTGGGGCGGATGGAGCTTTCCTGGCTTGAGGATTTTCTGGCTTTGGCGGAAAGCCGCAATTTTTCGCGTGCCGCCGAACACCGCCACATGACCCAGCCGGCTTTCAGCCGCCGCATCCGGCTGCTGGAGGACTGGGCCGGCGCGGTGTTGTTTGACCGCAGCAGCCAGCCTATCGCCCTGACCGATGCCGGCCAGCGGCTGCAACCAACCGCCGAGGCGATGCTGCGCCAATTGGCCCAGGCCCGCGAGGAAATGCGCCAGGCCGCCAGTGCCGGCGCCACCGCCTTGCATTTTGCCGCCACCCATTCGCTATCCCTGACCTTCTTCCCGATCTGGATTCAGGCTATCGGCGCCCGGCTGGAACTGGGGCCGATCCATCTGCTATCGGAAAACATGCTCGCCTGCGAGAGGGCGATGCTGGAAGGCGATGCGCAATTCATGCTGTGCCATTGCCATGCCGCCGCGCCGCCACGGCTGAACGAGATGCAATTCGTTTCAAAAGTGATCGATCATGACCGGCTGCTGCCGGTTATGGCGCCCAATTTGGATATGCAGCACGCGCCACTGCTGGGTTATGGCGCGGAATCGGCTTTTGCCCGCATTCTGGCTGCTGCGCCGCAGGGTCAGAAGCAAACAAAGCCGGTCTTCACCTCGCATTCCGCCGCCGTGTTGCGCATGATGGCGCGTGACGGGCGCGGCCTGGCCTGGCTGCCGCACAGCCTGATCCATGAGGATTTGCAAACCGGCGCGTTGCAGGCCTTGCCCGATGCGGCACTGCCGCTGGATATCCGGCTATACCGGCCCCGCGCCCGGCAAAGCCATGCTGCCGAAGCCTTCTGGGCCGCGCTGGCGACAGCACCGCATACACCATAGATTATCTTTATGACCGATTCCGCTTCATCCAATGCCAGCCTGACCGAGCAATTGCACAATGCCGGCAAGTTGATCCTCGCCAGCCTGCCGCGTGGCCCACGCCTGCCGCTGCTGCTCGGCCTCGGCCTGCTGGCGGCTGTGGCAGAAGGCGGCGGCCTGCTGCTGCTCGGCCTGCTGGTCAACCGGCTGAATATCCAGGGCGGCAATGCGGCGGTGGGCTGGGCGCCCGACCTGGGCAGCCTGTTGCTGATTTACGGCGCCATTGTGATCTTTGCTGCCCTGGTGCTGCGGCAGCGCAACCTCGTTGTGCAGCAGCATCGCCAGGATTACATCAAACGTCTGCGCCAGCGTATCTACGAAGCGCTGATCGCCATGGCCTGGCAGCCGCTGAACCGCCTGCATGGCCCAGATATCAACCAGTTGCTGATGCAGGAAACCGGCCGTGTTGGTATCGGCACTGAATTCGCCATGAGCATCATCGGCCTGTCATTGCAGATTTTCATGCTGGGTGCGGTGGCGCTCAGCCTGTCGCCCTTGCTGGCCGGCATCACCATCCTGCTGGCCGCCCTGGCCATGCTTGCCGTGCTGCTGGCCGAACGACAGCTGCATGCCGCCGGCACGGCACAGATCTTTGCCCACCGCCTGCTGAATGCGCTGGTGGCGGATGCGTTGCGCGGCCGCCGGCTGATCAAGAGCATGGCGCTGGAAAACCAGGCCGCCAGCCGCTTTGCCGCCCAAGCCGCAGCCATCAGCGACTTGCAGATGCAGCATGTGCGCCAAAGCAGCACACATAGCGCCCTGATCCAGATTATTCTTGGTGTTGCAGCCGCTGTTGGCTTGTGGCTTGCCACACAGCATTTTGGCCTTGGCCTGGCCGATGCCCTGGTGCTGGTGCTGGCGCTGGGGCGGCTGGGGCAATCGGTGCTGGGCATCCGCAGCGCCTTGCAGATGGTGTTGCAGGCCGTGCCGGCGCAGCAGGCGATCAGCCGCGCCCTGCGGGCAGCCGATGCCGCCCGTGAGCCGGCGGCAGCCTCGGATTTTCAACCACCGCGCCGCACGATACGTTGCGCCGATGTTTCCGTGCGCTATGTCGAAGCCGGTGCCGCTGCCCTGCATGGCGTGAGTGTGAGCCTGCCGGTGGGCAGCACAACCTTGCTCAGCGGCGCTTCCGGCGCTGGCAAATCCACCTTGGTTGATCTGCTGGCCGGGCTGGCAATGCCGGATAGCGGCGCCGTGCTGCTGGATGACCAGGCACTGGATGCCGCCAGTCGGCGCGCCTGGCGCCACCATGTCGCCTATATGCCGCAGGATACTTTCCTGTTCAACGAGAGCATCCGCGCCAATCTGTTATTGGCAGCACCGGATGCGGATGACGCTACGCTTTGGGCCGCCTTGGGCGATGCCGGGATTGCCGATTTTGTGCGGCGCCTGCCGGCCGGCCTGGAGAGCCCGGTGGGTGAGAATGGCGCCAATCTTTCCGGCGGTGAGCGCCAGCGCCTGACCCTGGCCCGCGCCCTGCTGCGCAAGGCCACCCTGCTGGTGCTGGACGAACCTTCCAGCGCCCTGGATGCAGAGAGCGAGCAACAACTGGTGCAGACCCTGCGCGCCCTGCAGGACCGCTGCACCATGCTGATCGTCAGCCACCGACCGGCTTTGCTGCCGCTGGCCGACCAGCATATTGAACTGGCCGATGGCCGGCTGAAAGCTTCAGTGTAAATCCTGCCGCGCCAACTGCCCAAGATCGGCTATCGGCACATAATTGCCTGATTCTTCGCCGCCGATCAGCGTGGTTTCACCCAGCAAAAGCCAGGCATGAGCAGCCAGCACACCATCCTGCTTGCGCACACCGAAGCGGATGCGTGCGCCATGGATGCGGCGCCGCGCCAGCAGCAATGCGCCGGCCACCGCCCGCACCAGGCAGGTGCTGTCCCAGGGCAGCCGCCCGGCCACAAAGCGCAATCGGCGCGCCATCGCCATGGCCCGCCCCATCTGGCGCGGCTCAGGCGCCGCTGCCCCAGCCGCTTCAGTTGGCATCCGGGCCTGGCCAAACAGCCGGTGGGTGTGGCGCAGGGGCAGCGCAAAAACCAGCAGCCAGGCTAGGCAGAGCGCCAGGGTGGTTTCCAGTTTCAGCAAAGGATCGCGCATGCGCTTTGTTTTTCCTGGGTCATTGAAGCAATCAGTCTACCACATTGCTACAGCAGAGCTAACGGGCAGGAGGCGTAATTCACATAAATAATATGAGATATAAATAATTTTTTGTCATATGAATTGTAAAATTCAATTGTTGCCATAGCTGTGATGTGGAATAACGCTCACCGTCCCTTCCCGCTTCCAGGTAACGAGAGGCCACCATGGCCATCAGCATTCAAGGCATCACCAAGAGCTTCGGCGCCACCCAGGTGCTGCGCGGCATCAATCTTGAGGTCGCCGATGGCGAACTGATCGCCTTGCTGGGCGCTTCCGGCTCGGGCAAGACCACACTTTTGCGCATTCTGGCCGGCCTGGACTGGCCCGATGCCGGCAATGTGACGCTGGATGGCCAGGATTGGCTGGCGCTGGAAACCCAGGTGCGCCATGTCGGCTTCGTGTTTCAGCATTACGCCCTGTTCCAGCATATGCGGGTGCGTGACAACATCGCTTTTGGCCTGAATGTGTGGCCGCGTGCCACCAGGCCGGCCCAGGCCGAGATCACAGCGCGGGTTGAGGAATTGCTCAACCTGGTGCAGATCAAGGCATTGGGCGACCGCTTTCCGGCCCAGCTTTCCGGCGGCCAGCGCCAGCGTGTCGCCCTGGCCCGCGCCCTGGCGATCCACCCCAAGTTGCTGCTGCTTGATGAACCCTTCGGCGCGCTGGATGCCAAGGTGCGCAAGGATTTGCGCCGCTGGCTGCGTGAATTGCACGAGCAGCTTGGCATGACCACGATCTTTGTCACCCACGATCAGGAAGAAGCCTTTGAACTGGCTGACCGCATCGTGCTGATGGGGGAAGGCCGCATCGAGCAGGTCGGCACGCCAGACGAGATATACGAGCATCCGGCCAGCCCGTTTGTGGCCCGCTTCCTGGGTGGCGTGAACGAGATTGCCGCCGAGGTGACAAACGGTCATATCCGCGTTGCCGGCGCCGAAACCGAGACGCTGGCGCGGATCGCGGTGGGCGATGGCGCCGTGGACTTGTTTGTGCGGCCACAGGAAATCGACCTGGAAGCCGCGCCGCAGGCCCTGGCGCGGATCCGCAGCATCACTTCCAGCGGCCCGGTGCTGCGTTATGACGTGACCCTGCCCGAGAGCGACAAGGCAATTGAAGTGGAATTGCCGCGCGAGGTGGCACGGCGCAGCAACCTGCGCCAGGGCGATGCAGTGCATGTGCGCATCCGCCAGGGCCGCGTTTTCGCCCCGGCTTTGCATCCGGCCAACCAGCCGGCCAGCCCGCAGCCCGCACAGGCCCGCGCCGGCATCTGATTTTTCTGCAAGGAGTTGTCATCATGAAGCGTATCGTCACCCTCGCGGCCGCGCTCGGCCTGTTGCTCGGCACGGCGCATCTGCCAGCCCGGGCGCAGGACAGGCCGGTGGAACTGCTCAATGTGTCCTACGACATCGCGCGCGAGCTGTTTGCCCAGATCAATCCGGTTTTCGCCGCCGAGTGGAAGGCCAAGACCGGCCAGAGCGTCGAGATCAAGCAGAGCCATGCCGGCACCTCGCGCCAGGCCCGCGCCATCCTGGAAGGTTTGCAGGCCGATGTGGTCACCTTCAACCAGGTGATCGATGTGCAGATCCTGCATGATCGCGGCAAGCTGGTGGCGGCCGATTGGCAACAGCGCCTGCCCAACAATGCCTCGCCGTATTATTCGCTGCCGGCTTTCCTGGTGCGCAAGGGCAACCCGAAAAATGTGAAGGACTGGTCTGACCTGGTGCGGCCGGATGTGAAATCGGTCTTCCCCAATCCGAAAACCTCCGGCAATGCGCGCTACACCTATCTGGCCGCCTATGCCTATGCGCTGGAGCAGAACAACAACGATGCCGCCAAGGCCAATGCCTTTGTGAAGGCGCTGCTGGCCAATGTGCCGGTATTCGATACTGGCGGGCGCGGCTCCACCACCACTTTTGTGGAACGTGAGATCGGCGATGTGCTGATCACCTTCGAGGCCGAGACCAACGGCATCAAGCGCGAATATGGCGACAAGGGTTTTGAACTGGTGACACCATCACTGAGCCTGCTGGCCGAATTCCCGGTGGCGGTGGTGGACAAGGTGGCCGAGCGTAAAAAGAGCCAGGTTGTGGCCAAGGCCTATCTGGATTTCCTCTACAGCGAAGCCGGCCAGGAAATCCTGGCCAAGAATTACAACCGCGTGCATCACCCCAAAGTGCTGGAAGCCTACAAGGCGCAATTCCCCGCCTTGCGCCTGGCCACGGTGGAAAAGGTGTTCGGCGGCTGGGAACAGGCCACCAAGGTGCATTTCGCCGAAGGCGGCATTCTCGATCAGGTTTTTGTCAACCGGTAAATCATGTCCATATCCTTCAAACATGCCGGGCCTAAAATGGCCCGGCATGTGCTTCCAGGCTTCGGGCTGACGCTCGGCGCCACATTGCTGTATCTCGCCGTCATCGTGCTGCTGCCGCTGGTGGCGTTGCTGCTGAAATCGGCTGAGATCGGCCCGGCGCGTTTCTGGCAGATCATCACCAGCCCGCGCGCCATCGCCTCGTTTCAACTGACGCTCGGCGCTGCCGCCATCGCCACCGCCTTCAATGCGCTCTACGGCCTGTTGATGGCCTGGATTCTGGTGCGCTACGATTTTCCCGGCCGCCGCCTGCTGGATGCGCTGATGGACCTGCCCTTCGCGCTGCCCACCGCCGTGGCCGGCCTGGCGCTGACCGCGCTTTATGCCAAAAATGGCTGGTTTGGCGCCGTGCTGGAACCGGTCGGCATCAACGTGGTGTACACCATGCTGGGTGTCGCCATCGCCATGGCCTTCACCAGCGCACCTTTTGTGATCCGCACCGTGCAGCCGGTGCTGGAGGAAATCCAGCCCGAAGTGGAGGAAGCGGCGCGCACCCTGGGCGCCTATCCCTTCACCATTTTCCGCAAGGTGATCTTCCCCGCCATCTTCCCGGCCTATCTCACCGGCTGCATGCTGGCCTTCGCCCGCTCTTTGGGCGAATTCGGCGCCATCATCTTCATTGCCGGCAACCTGCCGATGAAAACCGAAATCGCTGCGCTGCTGGTGTTTATCCGGCTGGAGGAATTTGACTATCCCGGCGCCGCCGCGATTGCTGCCACTTTGCTGCTCACCGCCTTTGTCATGCTGCTGCTGACCAACCTGCTGCAAGCCTGGCAGATCAAGCGAAAGTCCTGAGCCATGAGCACATCACGCCGCAATCTCGGCCCGCTACCCCTGGCGCTAATCGCGCTTGGCCTGCTGCTCAGCGCCGGCTTTGTGCTGGCGCCGATCCTGGTGATCTTCAGCCAGGCCTTTTCCAAGGGCGTGGATTTTTATCTCAGCAACGTGCTGGAGCCTGACACGCTGCATGCCATGGGCCTCACCATCCTCACCGCCATCGTGGTGGTGCCGGTGAATATCCTGTTCGGCATCGCCGCCGCCTGGGCCATCGCCAAATTTGACTTCGTGGGCAAGAAACTGCTGCTCACCCTGCTGGAGATTCCGTTCTCGATTTCGCCGATCGTGGCCGGTGTCACCTATATCCTGCTGTATGGTGCCCAGGGCCTGTTTGGCGGCTTTCTGGAGGATCACGGCATCCGCCTGATGTTTGCCCTGCCGGCGATTTTCCTGGTGACCCTGTTTGTCACCAGTCCGTTTGTGGCGCGTGAACTGATCCCGCTGATGCAGGCACAAGGCACCGAGCCGGAGGAAGCCGCTGCCACATTGGGCGCCAGCGGCTGGCAGATTTTCCGCCGCGTCACCCTGCCCAGCATCCGCTGGGCGCTGCTATATGGCGCCGTGCTGTGCACGGCGCGCGCCATCGGCGAATTCGGCGCCGTTTCGGTGGTATCCGGCAATGTGCGCGGCGAAACCAACACGCTGCCGCTGCATGTCGAATTGCTGTATCACGATTATAACGCCGTGGGCGCCTTTGCCGCCGCCACCACGCTGACCGTTCTGGCGCTGGTCACCCTGCTGGTCAAGGCGGTGCTGGAAAGCAAGATCGAGCGGCACTGAAGGTTATTGCTGATCGCACAGCCAATCCACCACGCCATGGCCGGCGGCAAAGCCGGTGGCGAAGCAGCCTTGCAGCAGGTAGCCGCCGGTAGGCGCTTCCCAATCCAGCATTTCGCCGGCCACGAACACGCCCGGGCGACGGTGCAGCATCAGGCTGGGGGTCAGTTCTTCCAAGGCAATGCCGCCGGCGGTGGAGATCGCCCGCTCCAGGCCAAACGGTGCCAGCAGCCGCAGCGGCAAGGCGCGCACCAATTGCGCCAGCGGCGTTGCGGCATGGGCGCCATGCAATGCCTCCTGCACCAGACCGATAGCCACCGGCGGCAGGGCGATACGTTTGCGCAGGAAATTGGCCAACGAGGCGCCGCGCCGTGGCTGGTTCAACTGCTTATGCAGTTCAGCCATACTGAGATCCGGGCGCAGATCGATATGCAGATCGGCAAAGCCATCGCTGGCGATGGCTGCACGCAGCCGGGCCGACAGGGCGTAGACCGCGCCGCCTTCAATGCCGTTCTGCGTGATCATGGCTTCGCCACGCACCATGTGGCCATCGCAACTGAGCGCCACACGTTTCAAGGGCGCCCCGGCATGACGGGCAATGAATGGCGCCGACCAATGCACCGCAAATCCGCAATTGGCCGGCTGCAATGCTGTGATGGCGATATCCGGCAGCAAACTGGTCCAACTGCCATCGGCACCCAGGCGCGGCCACGAAGCCCCGCCCAGCGCCAACACCACCGCATCAGCCGCATAGCTGCTGCCATCGGCGAAGCTCAGCGCGCCGGCCGCATTCCAGCCGGTCCACTGCGCACGCGGCACTAGCCGCACATTCAAGGCGCCAAGCCGCGCCAGCCAGGCGCGCAATAGCGGGCTGGCCTTCATGCTTTGCGGAAATACCCGGCCGCTGCTGCCAACAAAGGTGGGTATCTGCAAACCACTGCACCAGTCGATCAGGGCGCTGGGCGGAAAGGCCGCGAGATAGCGCTGCATCCAATCGGCCGCCGCGCCATAGCGGGCGCAGAACGGCGCCAGCGGTTCGGAATGGGTGATGTTGAGGCCGCCGCGCCCGGCCATCAGCAGCTTGCGGCCAAAGCTGGGCATGTGGTCAAACACAGTCACGCCCAGGCCGGCGCCAGCCATGATTTCGGCAGCGATCAGGCCGGCCGGGCCACCGCCGATAACGGCGACACGGCGCGGTGATTCGGAAACAGGGTCAGGCATGGCGCTCGGCATTCAGGGAAACCAGAGCGGCAGGTTTAGCCTGAAATGGCTGAGGCAGCTATAGCGGGATCAGCTCGCGCACCTGGGCTTCGGCGATCTGCACAAAGTCAGCGTCGTTGACATGATGCGGCAGCCGCAGCAGCCGATGGCTATCGCTCTGGAGGAAAAACTGCTCAAAAGCCGCAAACAAGGCGGCATTGGCCGCCGGGTCATGGAATTTCTGCCCCGGTGCATCCAGCGCGGAGGTGCCACCTTCCGGCAACAACAGGCGCACCGGGCCGGGCGAGGCATTCAGCTTGGCGGCGATCCAGGCTGCAATCTGCGCCAGTTCATCGCCCGTGGTGCGCATCAGCGTGACATTGGCATTATGGGCATGGAAAAGACGGCCGTGATAGCGCGCTGGAATCGTGTCCGGCGCCCAGAAATTCACCATATCGAGCGCACCGCAGGAGCCAATCCAGGGGATGCCGGTTTTTGCCACCACGTCAAACCGCTCCGGCCCGGCAGTGCAAACCCCGCCGAGCAGATGATCGGCGGCTTCCGTGGTGGTGATATCCACCATGCCCTGCAACAGCCCGGCCTGGGCAATGGCTTCCAGCGCCCGCCCGCCCGGGCCATTGGCATGGAATACCTGGCATTCATAATCCTGGCCCAGCCGCGCGGTAAGCTGCTGGATGCAGGGCGTGGTGACGCCGAACATGCTGAAGCCAAGCGCCGGGCGGTGATCCGTGGCTTGCGGCACCGCATGGCGCATCATGCCGGCCAGCGCATGCGCGGCATTGGCCAGGATCACCCGCGACAGCCGGTTCAACCCGGCAATATCGGTGACCGGATACATCATGGTGATGTCATGCACACCAACAAAAGGCGCAACATCGCCGGCAGCCAGCGTTGAGACCATCAGTTTCGGCAGGCCGATCGGCAGCGCGCGCATCGCCGGCGCGATGATCGAGGTGCCGCCCGAGCCGCCCAGGCCGATGATGCCGCCAATATCCGACCGAGCCGCGATGAAGCGCTTGAGCGCCTCGGTCATGGCCGTAACCGCCGCGCCTCGATCGCCGGCCTTGAACACGGCAGCACGGCCCGCCGGATGTCGATCGGCCACCATTTCAGCCGGCACATCGGCATCCTCGGCCGATAGCCTGGTGCCAACATCCACGGTGATGGTGCGCAGGCCGGCCTGGCGCAGCAGGCCGGCAACATAACGCAGTTCTTCGGCTTTGGTATCAAAGGTGCCGACGATATAGGCGCTGGCGGTCATGGTCGATACCGGGCTATTGCTGCTGGCGTGCCACCTTAACCGCGCCCTCGAAGGCAAAGCGGAATGTGTCGCTCACCGTCTGATGCACCTGCTCGGCATCCTCCGGCGCCACCTCATATTCAGCCCACCATTCGCCGAAAGTCTTGTTGCCTTCGGTGATCGGCTTCAGCCGCATCTCGGCAACATAATTCTGCACCGGCAGGGTGGCTTCCAGGATACGGTAGCAGCAGACATGTTCGCGGTCTGACAGGGTGAGCAATTCCTCGCGGATATGGCCGCCTTCATGGGTGAAGAAATTGCGCACGCAGCCGATCTGATCGGAAGGTTTGCCATCCTCGATATCGCTCTTGGAGAAGAAGGGATGATAAACCGGCAGCGCATTAAAATCGCGCAGCACGCCCCAGGCCTGCTCCAGCGGAATATCCATCACCGCACTGATATAAACCCGCGCCATGGTCACTTCCCCCCGTTTTTCTGCTGCAACGCTGTGAGGCTTTTGAAGCCCTTGATGTGATTGGTGATCGCGGTTTCCACCGGCAAGCGCTCAACGCTGCTGGCGCCGTAGAAACCGTTGCAATGCTGGCTGTTTCTGAGCACGAAGTCGACATCCTCGGGTGAGGAAATCGGGCCGCCATGAGCGATGATGATGATGTCCTTGCGCACGCGGCGCGCCGCCTCGGCCCATTCATCAATCAGCTGCACCGATTGCTCCAGGCTTTTTGACGTGGTGGCGCCGATGCTGCCGCCGGTGGTGACGCCCATATGCGGCACAATGATATCGGCCCCGGCCTTGGCCATCGCCACCGCTTCATCGGCGGAAAACACATAAGGCGTGGTCAGCAGGTCGAGTTCATGCGCCTGGCGGATCATGTCGATCTCGCTGGCAAAGTTGATCCCGGTTTCCTCCAGGCTGACGCGGAAAGTGCCGTCGATGATGCCCACGGTGGGGAAATTCTGCACGCCCGAAAAGCCAAGTTCCTTAAGCTGCTTGAGGAAGACCGGCATGATGATGAAGGGATCGGTGCCATTAACGCCGGCAATCACCGGGGTTTTTTTGCAGACCGGCAGAATCTCGCCCGCCATCTCCACCACAATCTCGTTGGCATTGCCGTAAGCGAGCAGGCCGGCGGAGGAAGCCCGCCCGGCCATGCGATAGCGGCCGGAATTGTAAACAATGATCAGATCAATGCCGCCGGCTTCCTCGCATTTTGCCGATATGCCGGTGCCGGCACCGCCGCCGATGATCGGCTCGCCACGGCGGATCATGTCATGAAATTTCTCGACGATGGCGGCGCGTTCAAATCTGGGCATTGTTTTTTTCCTTGGTAGAGCGGCCATCGACCGGCCGCAACGACAACAGATGATTGATCTCGCCGAGCACGCCGCGCCGGAACATCAATACGCAGGCGATGAAGATCAGGCCAACCGCAACCGTGACCCAGGCGCCGAGCGCATCAAAATAATGCCGCAGGGCAGAGATCATCACCGCGCCGATAGCCGGGCCGAATACCGAATTCATGCCGCCCAGCAATGTCATCAGGATCACGTCGCCTGACATATGCCAATGCGCATCGGTGAGCGAGGCCAGCCGGAACACGATGCATTTCAATGAGCCGGCTAGCCCAGACAGGCCGGCAGACAGCGCAAAGGCCATGATCTTGTAACGCTCCACCGCATAACCCAGCGACACGGTGCGCGGCTCATGCTCGCGGATGGCGCGCAGCACCTGGCCAAAGGGCGAATGGACAATGCGGTGCACCAGCCAGAAGCCGCCAATTGTGCAGGCCAGCACCACAAAATACAGATTGGTATCATTGTTGAGATCAAGCAGGCCAAACAGCCGGCCACGCGGGATCGGCTGCATGCCATCCTCGGCACCGGTGAACGGCGCTTGCAGGAAAGTGAAATACACCATCTGCGCCAGCGCCAGCGTGATCATCGCCAGATAGATGCCCTGGCGGCGGATCGCCAAGGCACCAAAAACCGCACCCAGCGCCGCCGAAAATGCCACACCGGCAAAAATCGCCAATTCCGGTGTCAAACCCAGATCGCGCAACGCATAACCGGTGATGTAAGCCGAAGAGCCAAAAAACGCGGCATGGCCAAACGAGACAATGCCGGTATGGCCGAGCAGCAGGTTGAAGGCGCAGGCAAACAGCGCAAAACACATCACCTTCATCAGAAAGATCGGATAGATCAACTGCGGCACAAACGGCACGATGAGCACGGCCAGCAACAAGAGCAGCAGCAGGCCGCGTTTGACGCTGGATGAAAATAGCAGCGCCAGCATCAGGCCTCCTCGCGGCCGAACAGGCCGGCCGGGCGCAGCAGCAGCACCAGGGCCATGATCAGGAACACCACCGTGGTGGAGGCTTCGGAATAATACACCTTGGTC
The DNA here is from genome assembly GCA_002482765.1 of Alphaproteobacteria bacterium UBA7691. Classification (GTDB taxonomy): domain Bacteria; phylum Pseudomonadota; class Alphaproteobacteria; order Ferrovibrionales; family Ferrovibrionaceae; genus Ferrovibrio. The sequence continues at coordinate 69,067 of DLGP01000071.1, read as the reverse complement.
AGCCCCTCGATCACCCCCAGGCCAAGCCCGGTGATGGCCGAGCCAACCACCGAGCCAAGCCCGCCGATCACCACGATGGCAAAAACGATGATCACCAGATCAGACCCCATCGACGGATTGACATGCTGGATCGGCGCCGCCAGCACACCGGCAAAACCGGCCAAAGCCACACCGGCACCATAGGTCAGCGTGAGCAGCAAAGGCACATTGATGCCAAAGGATTGGGTCAGTTCCGGCCGCTCGGTGGCGGCGCGCAGATAGGCGCCCATGCGGGTCTTCTCAATCACAATCCAGGTGCCGGCACAGACTACCACTGCCACCAAAATCACAAAGGCGCGATAGATCGGCAGGATCATGAAGCCGAGATTCCACACCCCGCGCAATTCCGGCGGCGTCGCAAAAGGATGCCCGGATGAACCCATGGCAACACGGAAGCCGCCTTCCAGCACCAGCACCATGCCAAAGGTGAGCAGCAGGCCATAAAGCGGATCGAGGCTGTAGATGCGCCGCAGGGCCAGGCGCTCAAACACAATGCCCAGAAAACCTACCACCAACGGCACCAGCAGCATTGCCGGCCAATAGCCGATGCCGAGATGGCGCCCGATCAGAAACGCCGTGAAGGCGCCGACCATAAAAAACGCGCCATGGGCAAAATTCACAATCCGCAGCAGGCCGAAGATGATCGCCAGGCCCAGGCTGAGCACGGCATAGAAGGCGCCATTGACCAGACCCAACATGATCTGGCCGAGGAAAGCCTGGAGCGGGATACCGAAAATGTCCATCTGCCGCCTGGGCTCCGTTACGCCAGTCTTTTGTCTCCCGAAGGAGCGGAGTGAAAGGTCCGGGCCGGCCAAACCGCCGGCCCGGGTCGGGGGAGGTTACTTCTTAACCAGATCGCACTTGCTATCGGCCAGCGGCTGGAAAGCCTGTTCAGCCGGGATCGTTGCCACCGGCTTGAGATAATCCCACGGCGCCTTCGATTCGGCCGGCGCCTTCACCTGCCAGAGATACATATCATGCATAAAACGGCCATCGACACGCACCTTGCCCTGCTTGGTGAACATGTCGCTGACTGTCATCTCCCGCATCTTGGCGGAAACCTTGTCGGCATTGTCGGTGCCGGCTTCCTTCACGGCGTTCAGGTAGAACATCGTCGAGGAATAATCGGCAGCCTGCGCCATGTTGGGCATCTTGCCAACCCGATCATAGAAGCGCTTGGCGAATTTGCGCGTCTCGTCATTCATGTCCCAATACCAGGCATTGGTCAGCAGCAGGCCCTGGGCCGTCGGCAGGCCAAGCGAATGCACATCCTCGATCCAGAGCAGCAAAGCGGCCAGCTTCTGGTTTTTGGTGGCGCCGAATTCCGCCGCCGCCTTGATGGCATTCACCGCATCGGCGCCGGTGGAGGCAACGCCGATAATCTCCGCCTTGGAAGCCTGCGCCTGGAGGATGTAGGACGAGAAATCCGTGGTGGCGAGCGGATGGCGCGCGGCGCCAACCACGCGGCCCTTATTGGACCGCACCACATCGGAAACCTGCTGTTCCAGGCCGATGCCAAAAGCAAAATCAACGGTCAGGAAGAACCAGCTTTTGCCGCCCTGCTCCACCACGGTCTTGCCGGTGCCATGCGCCAGTGAGTAGGCATCATAGGCATAATGGATGGCATAGGGTGAGCAAAGCTCGTTGGTGATACCCATATTGGAGGCGCCGTTGACGATGATATGGCGCTTCTTTTCCTTTGCCACAGTGGCGACGGCGCGGGCCACACCGGAATTGGCCAGATCGTTGATCAGGTCAACCCCTCCGGTATCAAACCATTCGCGCGCCTTGGCGGCGCCAACATCCGGCTTGTTGAGATGATCGGCAAAGATCACGTCGATCTTCTTGCCCAGCACGGTGCCGCCAAAATCCTCGGCAGCCATCTTCACCGCCTCAACGGCGCCCTTGCCGGAGAGATCGTTGTAGATGCCGGACATATCGGCGAGCACGCCGATACGCACCACATCATCGGATACCTGGGCTGCCGCACCGCCGGCCGCCAAAGTGAGCGCGGACGCAGCCGCCATCACCAATCGCAGATTGTTTGCCATGATTTCCTCCCAGTAATACTGTTTTCCCGGTTATTATTGTTTTCCACCATAGCAGAGGAAAAGAAGCCTGATCCATGGCTGGTTTGCACGAAGACCTATCTGAAACCCACATTGTTGGCCGCAACACGCGGCAGCTTATCGTGCGCGCGGAAGACTGTACTGCACTAGCCACGCGGCAGATTTCGCATGTCGGGGTGGGCGATGCGGCGGCACCCTACCGCATCGTGCGCACCCATCTGAGCGGCACCTATGTGCATGCCAGCCTGGGCGGCGAAGGCCGCATCCTGCTGGACGGGCGCTGGCGGCCGCATCGTGCCGGCATGGTATCGCTGGCGCCGGCGCATGTGCTGCATGCCTTCCACGCCATCCCGTCCAAACGCTGGCAATATTGCTGGGTGCGCTACATGCCGCAATCGCCGCGTTCGGCCATCGGCTTCATGGCGCCGGTGATGGCGCGCTTTGATGCTGCGGCGCTGCAACATGCCATCCTCGGCCTGCATCGCGAGGTGCAGGGCCAGGCCGATTCCGGCTCGGCCATGTTATGGATTGACCTGATCGAACATTACATCAGCCGCTTTGCCGCGCCGTTGCAGCGCGAGGATCGCCTGAGCGCGCTATGGGACCGGGTGCGCCGCGATCTGGGCCGGCCCTGGAATGTTGAGCAACTGGCAAAGCTGGCCAATATCAGCGGGGAGCATCTGCGGCGCTTATGCCAATCCAGCCTGGGGCGCAGCCCGATGCAGCAGCTGACCTATCTGCGCATTCAGCATGCGGCGCATCGCCTGGCCACCACTCAGGCCAAGATCGAAGAAATTGCGCTGCTGGTGGGCTACCAGAATCCGTTTGCCTTCTCCAACACCTTCAAGCGCATGACCGGCTTCCGGCCCTCACAATTCCGCAGCCGGCGGCAATCCGCACGCGAGTCGGAGAGCTAGGGCCTGATGATATTGTATTGCTGCACCACGCCCAGGCGAATTCGCCCCGTTTGGAAAAGCGCTTCACTAAACACCCATCAGGTTTTCGCCATTCGCCCTCAGCGCGCCGCCCCATTTGGCCAGCCACCAGCCATATTGTTCCGGCCAGGCATCAAAATCGCCAGTCAAGCCAAAATGCTCGGCGGCATGCAAAGCCCAGAACGGATCGAACAGCATCTGCCGGGCCAGGAAAATCAGATCGGCTCGGCCTTGCTGCAAGATTTGCTCGGCAAGATCGGGCGTGCGGATCATACCCACCGCGCCGGTTGGGATATCGGCTTCATGGCGGATTTTCTCGGCGAACGGAACCTGATATCCGGGGCCACGGGTGAGATTGGCGTTGGTGGAGCCAACGCGCAGATTGCCACCGGTGGAGCAATCAACCAAGTCTACCCCCAGTTCCTTCAGCTTACGGGAGAAAATCACGCTATCCTCGATCTCCCAGCCGCCTTCGATCCAGTCGGTGGCTGAAATACGCACAAAGAGTGGCGTGGATTGCGGGATCGCCGCCCGCACCGCACGGGTCACTTCGAGCGGGAAGCGCATGCGATTTTCCAGGCTGCCGCCATATTCGTCGGTACGGAAATTGGCCAGCGGCGACAGGAATGACTGAAGCAGATAGCCATGCGCCATGTGGATTTCGATCACATCAAATCCAGCCAATACGGCGCGGCCTGCCGTGGCGGCAAAGGCATCGCGCACACCGGCCAGGCCGTCATGGCTCAGCGGCTGCGGCACCAGCCAGTCGTCACCCAGCGGCACATCGGACGGGCCAACCGGCTGCCATCTTTCCTCACCCATTTCGATATCACGGTCAGTGAGCGGGCCATTGCCCCTGAAAGCACGTTGCTGACCAGACTTGCGGCCGCCATGATTGATCTGGATCGCCGCCTTGGCGCCTTGCGATTTGATCACATGTGCAATTTGCCGCATGCCGTCAATCTGGCCATCTTCCCATAGGCCGGGATCGCCATTGGTGATGCGCCCCTTGCGGGTCACTGAAGTCTGTTCAACAAAAACCAGACCCGCACCGCCCATAGCAAACTTGCCATAATGCACCAGATGAAAGGGCGTGACATAGCCATTCTCGGCCGAATACATGCCCATCGGTGAAACAACAATGCGGTTCTTCAGTTCGACGCCGCGATATACGGCTGTTTCAAACAGCTTGACCATCTGTGCGGTCCTCCGGCTCAGCGTGCTTGGAAATTCGGTGCGCGGCGCTCACGGTTGGCCCGCACCCCTTCGGCAAAATCCTCGGTCTCGCGCAACCAGGATTGCTCGTCCAATTCACGGATCAGGCGTTCCTCAACCCGCTCAACAAGACCAAGCCGCAGGGTTTCCCGCGTTGACATGACGCCAAGCGGCGAACAGGCGGCAATTTCCTGTGCCAGTTTGAGTGCGGCATCGCGTAATTCTTCGGCCGATACCAGCAAATCGCAAAGGCCAAGCCGGCTGGCCTCCTCGCCCTTCACGCCGCGCCCGGTCAACATCATCATGGCGGCACGGGTGGGGCCGATCAGTTCCGGCAAAGTAACCGTCAGCGCAAAGCCGGGGCTGAAACCAAGCCGGGTGAAATTGGCCGAAAAAGTGGTTTCGGGCGAGGCTACGCGGAAATCTGCCGCCACTGCCACGCCCAGGCCACCACCAATGGCATGGCCTTGCACTGCCGCCACAATCGGTTTTTTGCAGCGGAACATCCGGATGCCTTCGTTATAAACTGCACGCGAATCGGCGCGACGGCCTTCCGGCGTTTCCGGCTGCTTGCCAGAAAAATCAGCACCAGCACAGAATGACCGGCCATTGGCGCAAAGCAGCGTGACCCTGAGCGCCGGATCAGCATCAACCGCAGTCAGCATATCGGCAATCTGGGTCAGCAATGCCTTGTCGAAATAGTTATGCGGCGGCCGATTGATCTCGGCGATCTGAACATGGCCGACACGGGAAAGCAGCAGGTCAGACATTGAATCTCCTTTAATGATCAGCGTAGGCCAAGGCCGCGCGCGATAACGCCGCGCAGAATCTCTGTGGTACCGCCCTGAATGGTCAGCTTGGGCGCAATGCGCAACATGAAGTGCAGATTCCGTTCAAACCGCTCATAGCCATCAGCATCAAACGGCATAAATGCCGTGGCATCACGCACCCGTTGCGGCAATTCCTGCTCCCAGATGGTGCCCAGGTCTTTCACAATGGCGGCTTCCGCCACCGGCTCGCGACCGGCCTGTAACATGCCGGCAACCGAAACCGACATGCGGCGCAACGCATGCAATTCCGCCACCAACCGACCAGTCGCTTCGGCCAGGCGCGCATCCGGCGCAGTGCCGGCCAGCGCCACCATGCTGCGTAGAGCCGTGAAGGTTTCCAGAAAACGCTCAGGCCCGCTGCGTTCATAAGCCAGTTCGGTGGTTGCCTGCTTCCAGGCGCCATCCACTTCGCCGATCAACTGGTCATCCGGGATGAAAACATCATCGAATACCACTTCATTGAAGTCGCGGATGCCGCTCATCTGATCGATCAGATTGCAGGTGATCCCTGGCGCGTGCATGTCCACCAGAAAGGATGTCAGGCCATGCCGGCGGTTGTCCGCGCTGGGCGGGCTGGTGCGGAACAGCCCGATCATGTAATCGGCGTTATGCGCGTTCGTGGTCCAGATTTTGGAGCCGTTGATGCGCCAGCCACCGGCGGCGCGTGTCGCCTTGCATTTGGCGGCGAAAAGATCTGAGCCACTATCCGGCTCTGACATGCCAATGCAGAAGCAGGCCTCGCCGGCAATAATCTTCGGCAGCAATTCGGATTTAATCCGTTCCGAGGCGTATTTGATCAGCGTCGGGCCGGATTGGCGGTCTGCCGTGAAGTAGACGAAGTTCGGCGCATTGGCCACCAACATCTCTTCATTGACAACAAAGCGCTCCAGAAAACTGCGCTCCTGGCCGCCATATTGGCGCGGCCAGGTCATGCCGATCCAGCCGCGAGCCGCAACCTTCCTGGCAAAAGCCTTATGCACCTGCCAATCGGTCTCCGGCAGGTCTGGATCGAAACTGCCGGCAGTGATTTCCGACTGGATGAAAGCGCGCACCTCACTGCGCAGTCGCTGCACCGTTTCAGGTAAACGCAGCGGCAGAAAGTCGAGTGTGCTCTGCATGGTCATGGCATCTTTTCCCAAACTAGCGCGTGGCCAGCAGTGGCCATAAGGCCGGCGCACCCTGGCCGCAGACCATCCGGCCAAGCTGTTCCGACCATTGCGCCTCGTTGCCATACTCATCGCGCCAGGCCAGCGCCCGCAGAGCCAGGCGATGCAGCACATGCTCCCGTGTCACGCCGATGGCGCCATGAATCTGATGCGCAATGGCAACCGCCTTGCGCGCAGCAGAAGCGCTGCGGATCTTGGCCGACATCACTTCAAGCCGTAATGCTGGCTGGCTGAAATCCAGCTCTTCGGCAAGCAGGCTTTCGAGCGCTTCCGCTGCCGATTCCGCAGCACTGATCGACACCGCCACTTCGCCGGCCAATTGCGCAATACTGTGCTGGACCGCCTGAAATTTTGAGATTGTGCGCTCAAAGGCGCGGCGCTGGGTGGCATATTCTATCGTCAGCGCCAGAATCTTCTCCAGCGCCCCGGCGATCTGCATCGACCGGGCGGCTGCTCCCAGCAACAAAGCAGTATCGGGTGTGAAGCCTGCCGGTGCCGGGGCCACTGCAATCGGGTGCAGCCGGTTCAGCGCCACCTGATCCACCGCTTCATAGGCCACTGAATCATGGGGTTCGATCTGCATCCCCGCGCAGGCCAGCAGCACAACGGAAAGCCCCTGTGGCGCCTGCGCCAGTAAAACGGCATGCGCGCAATCACGGGCAAAAGGCAGGCGGGCGAGTTGTCCTGAAATCGTGCCATCAGCGGCAAGCTTGACCTGATCGGCAAAGCCAGCGGGACCAAAGGCTATCCTGCCCGTTGGCATTTCCAGATTGGCTGCGCCCAGCATCCAGCCGGCCAGGATGGTTTCTGCCAGCGGCACGGCAAGCGCCATGTTACCGGCGGCACGCAGAATACCGAGACTTTCACCCAAGCCGATATCAGCACCACCGAGTTGCTCGGGCAGCGCGGCGATATTCAATCCGGCTTGCTCAATGCCTGACCATAGCCGATCCTTCCAGCCCGCATCCTTAGCCTGCAAGATGGCCTGTATATCCGCTTCACGCTGGAACAGGCGCTCGGCCGAAGCCACAATCATGCTGTCACTTGGCATAGGGCAATCTTTCCTGGCCCTGTTCAACAATGGCGCCGGATTGCCGCAATGCCGCAATCTCGGCGACCGACAGGCCAAGATACTGCGCCAGCACTTCGCCATTATGCTGGCCGAGTGCGGCCGATGGCGCATAATCCGGCGTCTCGGCATCATGCAGAACCAGCGGGCTGCGATGCACCAGGATGTCGCCATATTCCGGGTGAGTTATTTCGCGCAGCATGCCACGCGCATGTAGGTGGCGATCCTTGGTCACTTCAAGCAGATCGCGCACCGCCGCGCACGGCACCTTGTGCTGGCGGCATATCTCTGTGATCTGGTTGCGGGGCAATTTTGACGACCAATCTGAGACGATCTGATCGGTGAGATCAATATGCTTGAGGCGATCCAGCACTGTTTTCAGCCTGGCATCCCGGGCCAGTTCCGGCCGCCCCATCGCCTGGGTCAACCCCACCCAATGCGCTTCATTCACACTGATGATGGCAACATAGCCATCCGAGGCCGGATAGACATTGTAGGGCGCTTCGGCCAGCCCACCATGGCGGTTGCCGGTGCGCGGTGCCGGCGCGGCATTGTTGAACACATCGGCCAAATTGGAGGCCATGGCAGGATAAACCGCCTCCACCATGGCGATTTCCACCAATTGGCCACGGCCGGTTTTTTCACGACTGTAGAGCGCGGTGACAATGCCGGCATAAAGATGTACGCCGCTGATGAAATCGGTGATCGCAGGCCCGGCCTTCACCGGCATGCCATCGGGAAAACCGGTAACGCTCATGATGCCGGATACGGCTTGTATGGTCAGATCCATCGCCAGATTGTTGCGATCCGGCCCTGACAAGCCATAACCGGTGGCCGAGCCATAGATCAGGCGCGGATTGATCGCGCTGAGCGTTTCATAACCCACGCCCAGCCGATCGAGCACACCTGGGGCATAATTCTCGATCAGCACATCGGCCTTGGCGGCAAGCGATTTGAGCAGATCGACACCTTCAGGCGATTTGAGATTGAGGCTGATATTCCGCTTATTGGCATTCAGCATGGCAAAGGGCACCGCATTGCCCTTGCTGATCCGCGCGCGATGGCGCACCGGCTCGCCTTGCGGCGGCTCCACCTTGATAACCGTGGCGCCGGCCTGGGCCATAAGGAAGCCGGCATAGGGACCCTGATAGACCTGCCCTAGATCAAGGACAACCACACCATCAAGCGGCAACTTGCTTGTAATACTCACTGCGGCCTCGATTTCTTCAGAATCCGTATAGCCGGGCCGGATTTTCGACCAGAATCTTGTGGCGCGTTGCCGGATCGGACACGCATTCATGCAGCAGCCGCAGCAAATCCTGCATGTTGGGCAATGTTTCGGCATTGTGGCCGACATGTGGCCAATCGCTGCCCCAGACAACCTGTTCCGGCGCCGCAGCAACAATGGCGCGCATATAAGGCGCCGTATCGGCATAAGGCCGGCCAATGCGGGTGTTGCGATCCGCGCCGGAAATTTTGGTCCAGTAGCGGCCTGTTTTAAGCCGTTCAGTGAAGGCGCGGAAATCCGGATGTTCATGGCCCTTGTCGGCCATGGTGCGCGACATATGGTCGATGACATAGGTGAGCGGCAGCTTTTCAAGGTCAGCCGCTGCAGCAGCCAGATCAGAGCTTTCAATCCAGAGCTGGGCATGCCAGCCGCGCTCGGCAAGGCGTGGCGCCAGCTTGAGCAGATCATCGTAGCTGGTGCCCAGCGTCGAAACTGGCTTGCCATCCTGGCGGATCATGGTGACACGCACCGCCTTGAAGCCGGCATCGGTCAATTCATCCAGTCGCCGATCTGAAACATCCGGGCGCAGAATGGCGGTGGCACGCAGCCGATCCGGATAGCGCCGCAACGCATCATAGGTGACGGCGTTGTCTTCGCCGGAGCCGACGGCATGCACGATCACACCGCGTGAAACACCAATCCGGTCCCACAGGGCAAAGGCATCTTCAATAGTGAAGGGCCGTGCCGGCGAAAACCGGCCTTCGTCGCTTTTGGGGAAGCGGTCAAAGGGGCCATAGATATGGAAATGGCAATCGCAGCTACCTTCCGGCAAACGATAAACCGCTATGTCTGTCATGGCGAATGCTCCGTGCAAAAGAGTGGACTTAGAGGCCCAGATAAGCGCGCTGGATATCGGGCGATTCGATCATCTCGCGTGCCGAGCCCTCGGCGGTGATGCGGCCAATACGCAGCACGTAGCCGCGATCAGCGATCTTCAGCGCGGCGCGCATATTCTGTTCAACCAGCAGCGAGGAAATACCGCGTTCCTTGAGGCGGCGGATCGCCGAGAGAACGGTTTTGCTCAGCATCGGCGACAATCCCAGCGAAGGCTCGTCGAACAGCACCAGCTTGGGTGAAGCCATCAGCCCGCGACCAATGGCCAGCATCTGCTGTTCACCACCTGAGAGGCCGCCGGCCATTTGATCAAAGCGTTCCGCCAGGCGCGGAAACATCGCGAGCACGTCATCTATGGAAAACTTCGAGCCGCCACCATCGACATCGATCAGCTTGAGATTCGCCTCAACCGTCATGCCAGGAAAAATCTCTCGCCCTTCCGGCACATGGCTAAGACCAATACGGCTGAGCGCCCAGGGCTTCATGCCGGTGATCTGCTTTCCGGCATAGAGAATACTGCCGGATTGCGGCGCCAGAATCCCGGAAATCGCATTCAGCAATGTGGTCTTGCCGGCGCCATTGGCGCCAAGAATTGCAACAATCTCGCCGCTGCCTACTGTCAGTGACACATTGCGCACGGCCGTGACACGGCCATAACAAACCGAGAGATCGGATATTTCAAGCAGGGTATTATTGCTCATCGTCGTCATCCGAACCGAGGTAAGCCGCAACAACATCTGGATGTTTCAAAGCGCGCGCCGGCACATCGATAACAATCGGCCGCCCATCCACCATCACCATGACCTCGTCGCACAGCGCACCAATCGCCGCCATGTCATGCTCAACGATGACAATCGTGCGCCCCTTGGCAATCGTGTGCAGCAACTGAATGAATTCGGCGGTTTCCGAATCATTCATGCCGGCAACCGGCTCGTCGAGGAACAGCACCTTGGGATCGTTCATCAGCATGATCGCCACGGCCAGGCGGCGCTGGATGCCATAGGCCAGGAACGACGCCTGCTGATGACGTAGGTCGCTCAATCCGCAAATCGTCAGCACTTCATCTGCCTTGGCCGCGAAATCCACCATGTCTTCGCGCCAAGCCGGCAGGCGCAACAGACGATGGATCACGTTATGCCGCATCCGGCCATAACTGGCGTAAAGCAGGTTTTCGTATACCGTCGCATCCTTAAACATTGCGGTACGCTGGAATGTGCGGCCAACGCCGCGCCGCGCCACTTCATGCGCCGGCAGCGCGGCCACATCCATGTCCAGCACCTTCACACTGCCGGTGCTCGGCTTGGTGATGCCGCACAGCACGTCGAACAATGTTGATTTGCCGGCACCATTCGGGCCGATCAGGCCATAGATCGAACCTTCTGGAATACGGACATCAACGCCCTTTAATGCCACCACGCCGCCATAGCGCTTTTCCACGTCGGTCGCTTCCACCACGTATTTTGTTGCCATGGCTATCACCGCCCCTGCCCGCCTTGGGCAAATCGGGCCGTCATGCGCTTGAAGAGCTGATGCAGGCCGCCTGGCGATACCACCATGACAACGATGATGAGCACCGAGAAAACCAGCACTTTGACATTGGCGTCGAAATGCAGGAATTGCGGCAGGATGGTAAAGATGACGGCGCCGATGACCGGGCCAAACAGCAGAGCCGTGCCACCGATCAGGGCAGCCAGAAGTGCATCCACAGTGCGCAGCACCGACATCACCTCGGGGGTGACAATCTGGGTATAGGGCAGGCAGAGGCTGCCGGCCAGTGCAGCAATCGGCGCACTCAGCACCAGCGCCTTGAGCCTTTCGCGGAAGACATTGATGCCCAGCGACTGCGCCAGATGGCGTTCCTGCCGGGTGCTTTCCAGCGCATTGCCAAAGCGTGAGCTGCGGATATGAGCCAGAACGATCAGGGTCAGCAGCAGAATGATTGCGGTGGCGATGAAATAGACCCGCGGATCGGAAAGATCAAACGGACCTATCGCCATGCGGGTGAAGCCGAACAGCCCCAGCGGGCCACCGGTTATCTCCAGATTCAGTGCCGTGACCATGGCAACGCCGGACAGGCCCCAGGAGACAATCGAGAAATAGGCGCCGGTCAGCCGCAAGGTCAGCGCGCCAATCAGCACGGCAAGCAGACCACACACCACCATGCCAGCCAGGATGCCGATTTCAAACGGCAGCCCGGCATGCTGCATCACTATTGCTGGCGCGTAATTGCCGATGCCGAAGAACATACAATGGCCCAGCGGCACTTCGCCGATACCACCCAGCATGATGTTGACACTGAGGGCGAAGATCGCAAAGCCGCAGGTATAGCCGGCCAGATTGAGCAGGAACGGACTATCTATCCCGATGCCGATAGCCAGGATAAGGGCAGCGCCCAACCCGATCAGCGCCAGTTGCTGCATGCTGCTGGTGCCACTCGTAGCCTGCGCCAGCAGCGCGGGTGAAGAGGATTGCTTCATCGAACTAATGCCTGTTGAGTTGCGCCCGGCCCATCAGGCCCTGCGGCCAGAAAAGCAGCACGAGGATGACTAGAATCCAGCCCAGCGCCGGGGTCCAGGAAACCGAGACATAGGTTTCAAAAAGAGCATTCGCGATGCCGATCACCAGCGCGCCGAGCATGGCGCCGCCAATACTGCCCAGGCCACCCAGGATCACCACGGTGAAAGCCACGATCACATTGGCATCTCCCATGGTGGGGAAGGCCGAAATCAGTGGCGCCAGCAGCGCGCCGGCCAGGCCGGCGGCAGCCGTGCCAAGCAGGAATGACAGGCTGCGAATGAACGGAACATTGATACCCGAATACAGCGCCCCCTTGGCATTCTGCGACACGGCCAGGATTTGCTGTCCGCGCACCGACCGGCGCAGCCAGAAGGCAAAGCCGGCCAGCACCAGGATCGCGGTTGAAGCAATGAACAGACGCTGTGCTGAAATGAAGAAGCCGAAAACGGAAATAGCGGTTTGCCCGAAGGGAGACTCGACCGGAATCGGGTCCGGGCCAACCACGAGGATGATCGAAGCCACAATGGCCTGCGATAGCGCGAAGGTGATGATGATCGAGCCGTGCTCGCCCCGATCATACAGCGCACGCCGCACGATTGACATTTCGAGCACAAACCCAATCGCCGCCACGATCACAACCGCCAGGGGGACGGACAGCAGATAGGGCAGGCCGACATTCTCCAGTTGCAATACCGCATATGCCCCCAGGGCGAAGAAGGCCCCATGCGCAAAATTCACGATATGCAAGGTTCCGAAGATGACGGTCAGACCCACTGCAACGAGCGCATAGCCCGCCCCCAGGATCAAACCATTGATGATCGTCTGTACAAACAGCTCCATCCGTTTTCGGCCCTTCGACTCACTTCACTTCAAACGATTCACGCAGGACCAGACTGTTGCCCTTGACGCTCTGGATATAGAAATACGGCGCTTTGGCACGGCCCTTGGCGTCAAAGCTCAGCTTGCCGCGCGGTGTTTCCCAGGCATTGTCGCGCATCACCTTGGAAATCTTGTTGTAGTCGTTATCGGTGCCGGCCTTGTTCATGGCCGCCGCAATCAGCTTCACGGCTTCATAGGTCACCAGGCTGACCTTGTTCGGCTCAACACCATACTTGGTCTTGTAGCGATCAATGAAGATTGCCATGGCACCGGCGGCACCTTCAGCAATGAAGATATCGCCTGTAACCACGCCTTCCATTGCACCGGCGGCCGGCACAATGGCCGATGCCTGAACCGTGCCAGTGGCATGGGCTTCCATCGGGAAGCCACCCTGCTGGCGAATCTGCTTCCAGATCTGGGCGGTGCGGGCCGGATAGGCATCCACCACATAGATCATTTCAGGTGCCGCAGCCTTCAGTCGCGTGATGATCGAGGTGAAATCCGTGGTGCTGCCATCGTAATTGGCCACTTCCACCAGCTTGGTGTTGCTAGCTTCTACAATCGTGCGCAGGTTCTGCAACACGGCTTTGTTGAACTCGGTATTCTCACCCATATAGGCAATGGTCTTGGGCTTCATCGTCCCGACCAGGTAATTATGAAAAATTGTCGAATTGGTGGTCGAAGTATTGTTCACCTGAAACAGCCATGGAGAGCCCTGATCGGTGATGGCATCGGCCTGGGCGCCCGGATTAATATGCAGAATCTTGTTCTTCGTGATGGCGCTTTCAGCGAGCGTGATCGAGCTGTTCATGCCGGCGACAATGGCCTTGGCGCGACCCTGGGTCATAAGCTTCTGCACTGCCGCAACACCATCCTGTGCCGTGCCGCGCTCGTCGTCATACACAAGCTCGATCTTGCGGCCGCCGAGAATGCCGCCGGCGGCATTGATCTCTTCCTGCGCCAGATCGGCACCCATCTTGCCATCCTTGCCATAGCCCGCAGTCGGGCCGGTCAGCGGCAGCACCATACCGATCCGCACCGGTTCCGCCGCATAGGCGGTGGTAGTCATCGCCAGGGTTGACGCAAATATTGTTACGGCCGCCTTGATGTGAAACTTCATGTTTCCTCCTGATTTTTTTCGTTTGCGGTCAGTCATGGGGTGTGTTCGGCGGGCGGCGCGGCGCATAGGCCTCCCCGCCCGCCAGAGGGCGCAGCAATGCTCGAATTTTTGTGGTGAACCCGGTTATGCGCCGCCTGCTTTCAGCAATGCGGACGGGTTCTTTTCCCGGAAGCGCTCCTCCTCAACACCTCGCTATTGACGGTAGGCGAGGCCGAATGGCGCGTCCATGATTTTTTATATCTGATGTTATTTTCACATATGTGAATTATTTCAATGGCTGAAATTGCGGCTGGCGCTTTTCGATAAACGCAGCCACGCCTTCGGCGAGATCGGGCGATGCCAGACTGACCGCTGTTTCGCGGGTGGAAAGCGCCGTTGCCTGGGCCAGCGACTGTGACCAGGCTTGGCGTAATTGCTGCTTGATCACATGGAGCGAGCGGGGCGAACAATATGCTGCCATGTCAGCGGCATAGCGTTGCACAGCGGCCAGAAAGTCGGTGCCGGGCAGGCAGCGCGCCAGCCCCAATGCCTCGGCCTCGCGACCATTTATCACCCGAGCTGAAAGCAGCAGGTCGGCGGCATTCATCCAGCCGATCAGGCGCGGCAGCATCCAGGCACTGCCATGCTCTGCCACCAGCCCCCGTCTGGAAAAAGCCGTTGTAATATTTGCGTTTTCCGCAATAAAACGCAGATCGCAGTAGAGCGTGATGCAGAGGCCGACACCGGCCGCCGCCCCGTTAATCGCGGCTATGAGCGGCTTCCGCAAAGCCAGCATGTAGCTGTAGCGCTGGGCAAAATCATCCTCCGGCACCGCCACCTGGCGATGGCTCTGGCCGACGGCTATAGCCTTGGGGTCCGGCCCGGGACAAAAGCTGCGCCCGGCCCCGGTCAGCACCACCACCTTGACCTGCGGATCGACATCGGCGGCCAGAAACGCCGCGCGCAACGCATCCTCCAACGCATAATTCCATGCATTGCGCGCCTCCGGGCGATTGAATGTTATGGTCAGCACACCGTCTTCAAACTGTTGCAGCAAAACGTCTTCCATGATGGCTCCCAGCCTGATGAAAAAAGTTGACGCTGCCACAGCAGAGAAGATACTTCTACAGGTAATTATGTTCACATATATGGAATAACGTGGATAACGACAGCACGATCAAGACCGCGCGCCGGATTTTCGAGGTTCTCGAATATTTCGAGGAAGTGCAGCGGCCGATCTCCCTCAAGGAGATTGCGCACCAATACGGCTATCCAACATCCAGTGCCTCAGCGCTGCTGAAAAGCATGGTGATCCTGGGTTACCTGTTTTACGACAGCTACAATCGCACCTATATGCCGACCATGCGCATTGCCCAGATGGGCGGCTGGCTGAAATCCGGCCTGTTTGGCGAGAGCGCCATCCTGGCCTTGGTCGATTATGTGTTCGAACAGGTCGATGAGCTGGTCAGCATCAGCACACAATCCGACTTGTATGCCCAATATATCCACCGGCTGCAAACCACAAAGCGCCTGCGTTTTGACATCCGCATCGGCGATATCCGGCCTCTGGCAATCAGTGGCGTTGGCCGCACCATGCTCAGCACGCATACCGATGTGGAGATTGAAAGGCTTGTGCGGCGGATCAACGCCACCTGCCCGGCCGAGGAACGGGTCGAGCTTGAACTGCTGATGAAAATCATCAACGGCATCCGCCGCGATGGCTACATGTTCTCAAAACACGTCATCACCCAGGATGCCGGCGTGATCGCCATGCCTTTGCCCAAACGCAGCTTCGGGCGCATCCTGGTGCTGGGCGTCGGCGGCCCGGTTTCTCGGCTGGAGGAGAATCATGATCACATCCTGGCCAGTATGCGCGCCGGAATTGAGCGCTTTCTGAAGGATTAAGCTTGGCTCAGGCCGCCGCAAAAGCCTCGGCCAGGCTATCCTCATCGCCAAACAGCAAAGTGATGGCAAGCAGGCGGCGCATATAGGCGCCGAGGCCGGTTTCCGCCGCCATGCCCATGCCGCCATGCAGCTGCACGGCTTCCTGCGATACACGCCAGGCGGCACGGGTGCAGGTGAAGCGCGCCGTCAGCAGGGCGCGGCGGCGCTGAGCCGGATCGGTTTCGTTATCCAGCGCACTGGCCGCCCAGTCGGCGGCGGCTTCGGCCTGGGTCAATTGCACATCGATATCGACAAAACGGTGCCGCAGCGCCTGGTTCACTGACAGGGCCATGCCGAATTGCTGCCGTATGCCGAGATAGGCGGCGGTGGCATCCACCAGATGCCGCATGGCACCGGCTGCTTCCGCGCAAAGCGCGGCGCCATAAGCATCAAACAGCCATTCGGCCATGCCCTGCGCCGCCTCGCCCTGGCATAGCAGCTCGGCGGCAACATGGACCAGATCAAGATCGGCATAGCCGGCCGCATCGATGCCAGTGGCCGGGCTGGCCTGAAGCCCCTCATCATGCTGGCGCACCAGAAACAGGCCGAGCTGGTTTTCCGCGTCAAGCCAGGCCGGCAGCAGGATGTAATCAGCCTCGGCGCCAAATGGCACTGCCTGCTTGCGGCCGGTCAGGCGATAGCCATCCAGATGCCGGCGGGCCAGGGTTTGCGGTGCCAGCAATTGCGGCAGCGTATCGGTTTCATGTATCGCCAGCGTGGCCAGGCATTCGCCAGCCGCCAGAGCTGGCAGCGCCGCAGGCGGCGCGGGCATGCGGGCCAGGGCGCGCAATGTGGCGGCCACGCCACAGGCAAATGGCAGGGCGATGGCGCGGCGGCCCAATTCGGCGGCAATCACCCGCACGGCACCGGCATCATCCAGGCCACCCTGGTCAACCGGCAAAGCCACCGCCAGGCCACCCATCACCACCAGCCTGGACCACAAATTGCGCCAGTTGCCGCCTATCTCGGCGCCATCCAGCAGCCGCGCCACAGCATCCTGCAGCAGCGCCTGTTCCTCCACCGGCATGAAGGCCAGCGGCTTATCATTTACAGATGAATTCAACATGATCAGCCCAGCAATTGGCGCGCGGCGATGTTGCGCTGGATTTCATTCGAGCCGGCATAAATCGTCGTCTTGCGCAGGTTGCAATAGGTCAGCGCCGCAAGCGCTTCCTCACGCAGCTGATTGCCATCCTGGCGCAGGATGGCGGCCTGCTGGCCCAGAATCCGGCTTTGCAATTCGGCAATATCCTGCTGCAATTCCGAACTGATGATCTTGAGATAAGGCGCATGGCGATCATCGCTCTCGCCGCGTTCTGCCGCCCGCAATATCCGCAGATTGGTCATGTCGATACTGGCCAGGCGCATTTCCAGCACCGCCAGCCGGTTGCGCATCAACGGATTCTCCAATGCCGGCCGGCCGCCGCGCATGACCTTGGCCGCCATGCGTTTCAGCCGCGCAATCTCGCGCTTGCAAAAGCCCATGCCGCCGAAATTCAGCCGTTCATGCACCAGCAGGTATTTGGCATAAGTCCAGCCTTTTCCGGGCTCGCCCACCAGATTGCAGGCCGGCACGCGCACATCCTGAAACCAGACTTCATTCACCTCATGCGCACCATCGATGGTGATGATCGGGCGGATTGTCACCCCGGGGCTGCGCAAATCAATCAGCAGGAAGGAAATGCCTTCCTGCTTGCGCGCCGTATTCTCGGTGCGCACCAGGCAGAACATCCAGTCGGCATCCTGTGCCAGGGTGGTCCAGGTCTTCTGGCCATTGACGATATAATGCTCGCCGTCCAGTTCGGCACGGGTGCGTAAGCCGGCCAGATCCGAGCCGGCGCCAGGTTCCGAATAACCCTGGCACCACCAATCGGAAAGATCGGCGATGCGCGGCAGAAAATGCTGCTTCTGCCAGGCATTGCCAAACGCCATCAGCACCGGCGCCACCATCTTCAGGCCAAAGGGCAGCAATTCCGGCGCCCCAGCCTGGGCGCATTCATCCTCGAAGATATGGCGCTGCACCGGGCTGAAGCCCGGCCCGCCATGCGCCTGCGGCCAGGTATAGGCAGCCCAGCCACGGGCATGCAGGATACGGGTCCAGCGCGTCAATTGCTCGCGGTTTACCAAGCGGCCGCCAAGCTGCGCATCGCGAATATCCTCGGGCAGATTGGCCTGCACAAAGGCGCGCACATCGGCGCGGAAAGCGGTTTCCTCAGGCGTGAACAGATAGCTCATCTCCGGCCTCAATCGCCGCTGAAGCGGGCCTGACGCTTCTCGATGAAATGCGCCACGCCCTCGCGGAAATCATTGCTGCGCACGCTGAGGCCCATTTCATGATTGGCGCTGATGGTGGCTTCAGCCAGAGTCTGAAATGGCACTTCATACATCTGCCGCTTGATCACCGCCATCGAACGCGGCGACACATTATCGGCCAGATCGCGGGCATAGTCATACGTTTTGGCGGCGAGCTGGTCGGCCGGGAACAGCTTGTTCACCAGGCCCATCGCCAGCGCCTCGGCGCCAGTGATCTTGCGCGCCGAAAGCAGCAGATCAAGTGCATTGGCATGGCCGACGATACGCGGCAGCATCCAGCTCAGGCCATGTTCGGCGATCAGGCCGCGGCGGGCAAAGGATGTGGTGTAGACTGCCGTCTCGGCGGCGAAGCGGATGTCGCAATACAGGGCATGCACCAGGCCGATGCCGGCGGCAGCACCGTTGATCATGCCAATCACCGGCTTCTCGATGGCAGGATAGAAGGAATAGCGCGTCTGCCAATCCGGTCGGCGGTTCATGTCGAACGGCCGCATCCAGCTCTGGTCCTTGATATCGTTGGGGTCCAGATCCTTCAATTCATCCATATCGGCGCCGGCGCAGAAGGCCCGGCCTGCACCGGTCAGCACGATCACGCGCACATCCTTGTCGGCGCCGGCACGCTCCATGGCATCGCGCACCTCGCGTTCCATGATCATGGTCCAGGCATTCATGCGCTCGGGGCGATTCAGCGTGATGGTGGCGATGCGCGCTTCCACCGCATAGGCAATGTGCTGATAGGTCATGTCACGGATTCTCCTCTTGCGGCAAGATGGTCGGGGCGCGGCCATCCAGGGCGCGCGGGCGATTGAGATAGGCCTGGGTTTCCGGCCTGGCGCGCAGCCAGCCGCTCCAGCGCTTGAACACCTTCTGCATGCGGTCCGGCGCCACACCAAGCTGGGTCATCGCCACGCCGCCATTCACCGATTCCCAGTATTCAGCGATCAGGCCATCACGCAGCCGGAACCGGCTCATGCCATCGATCACCACGAAGCGGTCCTTGAACTGCTCGATCCGCGATGAAAAGCTCGATAGCGACCAGGCATAGGCCATGTCGCCGGCGCAGACCGGGTCAAACATCTCCCAACGGTAATCCGGCCCGGCATCGCGGTGAAACAGATGCTGCATCATATGCGCAATCTCGGCGCGGCCATGATGCGCGCCGTAGATGTAATCATGGTAGATGCCATCCTCGGTGAAGCAGCGCGCAAAACGCTCGCCATTGCCGGATTCGGCAGCCAGGGTGAATTCCTTCAGCAGAAGGTTGAATTCCTGCGGGGTCATGTCTTCTGTCCAAAAATCTCGCGGCCGATAGCGCGCAGCCGGATGCGGTCCACCTTGCCGGTGGCATTGCGGGGAAGCGCGTCCAGCACATGCACCGCACGCGGCAGCTTGTAGCGCGCCAACTGGCCTTCCAATGCGGTCAACACCGCTTCGGGCACCGGCGCGGCGCCCTGCTGGCTGGGCACCAGAAATGCCACAATCCGCTCACCTAGCCGCTCATCCGGCACGCCGATGGCGGCAGCCTCCAATATGCCGGGCTGACTGTAGAGCAGTTCCTCAACCTCGCGCGGATAGACGTTGTAGCCGCCGGTGATGATCATTTCCTTCTTGCGATCCACCACATACAGGAAACCATCTTCATCGAGGCGGCCGATATCGCCGGAATAAAGCCAGCCATCGCGGAAGGTCTGCGCGGTCAATTCGGGCTGGTTGAAATAGCCTTTGGCTACACCGGGGCCGGAAACCACGATCTCGCCCAAAGCGCCGGCCGGCACGTCCTGGCCCTGATCGTCGAGAATGCGCACCTGCACCCCAAGATAGGGCTGGCCGGCGGAACCAGGCTTGCGCCGGGCGCCGAAAAAGCGGTTGCCGGTGACCGAAGGGCTCAGTTCGGTCATGCCATAGCCTTCCGAGATCAGCACATTGAAGCGGCTCTCGAAGCGGCGATGCACGTCCTCGGGCAAAGCCTGGCCACCGGATACGCTGGCACGCCAGGCGGAAATATCGGCTGCTTCCGGCAGCGGTGCATCGGCCATGGTCCAATACATGGTCGGCACGCCCATGAAGATGGTGATGCGCTCGCGGGCTATGGTGGCCAGGGCTTCGGCGGCATCAAAGCGCGGCGCCAGATACAGCGTGGCACCGGCATAGAGAAACGCCGACATCAGGCAGGTATGGCCAAACACATGGCTGAAAGGCAACACGCCATAGCCGCGATCCTCCGGCGTCAGCCGCAGCAGATCAAAGGCAAAGGCCTGGGCATTCCAGAAGATATTGCCATGCGTAAGCTGGATGCCCTTGGGCCGGCCGGTGGAGCCGGAGGAATACAGCATCAACGCCACGCTATCGGCAGAAGCGACAGGCAGCGGCGCCGGCTCAGCCTCGATGGCAGTCAGCGCCGACGCCAATGCATCCTGCGCCGTGATGCCGCTGGCGGCCAGGCCGGGCAGCAGATCGGGGCGGGCCAGCACCAGGCGCGGCGCACAATCCTGGATGATGGCAGCCAGTTCCGGGCCGGCCAGCAGCGGATTGAGCGGCACCGGCACCGCGCCGGCGCGCAGGATGCCTTGATAGAGCAGCAGCCATTCCAGGCCGTTATTCAGCGCGAAGACCACACGGTCTGCCGGCAATACGCCAAGCGCGGCCAAGGCCCGGGCGCAACCTGAGGCACGCCGCTCAAGCTGGGCATAAGTGAGGCTGCCGGCCTCGCTCACCACAGCCACATGCTGCGGCCGCAATGCCGCGTGATAGCGCACAAAATTGCCGATATGCACGGTCATGGCGTTACATCCGCTTGGCACTGAACCAGCGCCGCGCGAGGTCCACCACCGGCGGCACCAGGCCGCGCGGCATGAAGATCATCACCACGATCAGCAGCAGGCCATAAACGATCAGACGATAGATTTCTGCCACGCGCAGCATTTCCGGCAACACCACGGTGAGCGCGGCGCCGATGATCGGGCCGGACAGCGTGCCGCTGCCGCCCAGGATCACCGCCAGGATGGTGTTGAGCGAGGTATCGGCCGAGAACGGGCTGGGATTGATGAAACCCATGTAATGCGCGTAAAGGCCGCCGGCAAAGCCGGCCAGGGCGGCGCTGAACACAAAGGCAAACAGCTTGTAGCGCCAAGCGGAAACACCGGCCGCCTCGGTGAAGGTTTCATTCTGCCGGATGGCCTGGAGCACACGGCCAACCCGCGAGCGCACCACGGCGGCGGTCAGCGCGGTGCAGCCGATCAGTGCCGCCAGCGCCAGATAGTAGAAATTGCGCCGCTTGTCGAAAGCGATTTCATACTCGCCGAAACCAATCGGTTCGGGCGCCGGAATACCGGGCAGGCCGGGTTCGCCGCCAGTGAGCGACATCCAGTTGATCAGCACGGTGAACACCACCATGTTGATCGCCAGGGTGACGATGGCGAAGTAATGCCCCTTCACGCGCAGCGAGGGATAGCCGCAGATCAATGCCGCCACGATGCTGGCCAGCGGCGCCATGCCCAGCGCCAGCCAGACCGGCCATTCCGCCTTCACCGCCAGCAAGGCCGAGGTATAGGCGCCGATACCCATGAAGGCGCCCTGGGCGATGGAGACATAGCCGGCATAGCCCTGGATCACATTGGCACCCTGGGCCACGATCATGAAGATCATCGCCAGCACTGCCAGATGGATGAAGTAGTTGACCGTGGTAACCTGCGGCACCAGCGCGGCAGCCAGGATAACGGCGAGAATGGCGAGTTTCTTGAACATCAGCGGGCGTTCCGGCGCATCAGGCCCTCGGGGCGGATCAGGAGAATGCCGATCATCAGCAGGAAGGAGATCACATCCTTGTAGCCCGACGAGATGAAGGCGGAGGCAAAGGATTCGGTGATGCCGAGCAGGGCGCCGCCGATGATGGCGCCGGGTATCGAACCCAGGCCGCCGAGGATCAGCACGGCAAAGCCCTTCACCACCAGGCCGCCGCTGATACCGGGCGCCACTGCGAACAGCGCGCCCACCAGCACGCCGGCAGCAACGCCAAGCGCCGAGGACAGGGCGAAAACAAACATCGACACCGCATTGCCGTTGATACCCATCAGCACGGCGGCAGCACGGTTCTGCGCCACGGCGCGCACCGCCATGCCGATCCAGGTGCGCTGGATCAGATAGGTCATCACTGCCACCAGCACGGCGGCGGTGAGCAACACATAGATGCGTAATTCCGGCATGGTCAGGCCGCCGATATCGATCACGCGGTTGAACGGCGTCGGGATGATCACCTGATCGATGCCGAACAGCAGCAGGTTGACCTTTTCAATCACCAGGGTGAGGCCGAGCGCGATGATGAAGGCGTTGATCGGCGGTGCGTTGCGCACCGGATGATAGGCCACCCGTTCGATGACAATGCCGAGCACGGCACCGCAGGCCATGGCGAGCAGCATGGCGGGCAACAGGCCCAGGCCGAGCGCGCTGATGGCGAAGAAGGTGAGATAGCCGCCGAACATGGCGACGCTGGCATGGGCAAAATGGGCAATCCCCAGGATGCCGAAAATCGTCGTCAGGCCGAGCGCGATCAGCGTGTAGATGCTGCCGATCACAAGACCGTTGAATATCTGCTGGATGAAATCGATCAGCATGGCTCGGCTCGTTTCTGCTTGGCAGCGGTGCCGGCCGAAGCCGACACCGCTGGCCGGGGTCTCAGTTCTTCACGGTCTTGAGGAACTCGGAATAGGCATTGGCATCCGAGGGCAATTCGCCATGGAAATTCCACTTGCCACCCTTCCACTGGAAGGCGCCATTTGAGATGTAGGCTTGGCCCTTGCCGTCAAACATCTTGCCCTGCACCGGCAGATATTTGAGCAACGCTTCCTTCGGCACCGCCAGATTGCGCAAGGCAGTCTGGATTTTCTTCAGGTCGGAAACACTCTGCGCTGCTTGCAATGCGTCGCGCAGCACATAGACCTGATCATAGGCGAAGGCGCTGTTCGGCGTCGGTGTGTCGTTATACTTCTGGCGATAGGCGGCATCGTAGGCCTTGGCCTTGTCGCCCAGCACCTCGACATTGAATTCCACCGCCAGCAGATCCCACACGCCATCCATCTGCTCGTTGCTGGCGACTTTCAGGAACTGCTCGGCACTGCCGCCCGAGAAGCCGAAACGCGGCACGCGGATGCCCAGTTCATGCGACTGGCGATAGGCGAAAGCCACCTGCTCGACATAACCGGAGATGAACATGGCTTCAGCGCCCAGGCCGCGCAGCTTGGTGAGCTGGGCGGTCATGTCACGATCCTGGCCGCCGAAGGTTTCGACCGCCACCACCTTGCCGCCGGCTTCCTCGTAAGCCTTGATCAGTGCTTCGCGATATTGCGTGAACAAAGCCACGTCGCGCACCGCCAGCACGCCCAGCGTCTTGACGCCCTGCTGGTAGATGAAACGGCCGGCGGCGGCGCCGGTATAATCGCCCGGCGGGCGGGTGCGGAACACATTGGCATGGCCAGCCGAGGTGATGGCGCGGGCACCGGCGGTGCCAACCAGCATGATCACGTCTTCGCGGCCGATGAACGACGCCACGGCGCCGCCGGAAGCCGAGCAGCAATAGCCGAGCAGGAATTTCACATTGTCGCGGTCGATCAGCTTGCGCGCCACATTGGTGGCCTCGGTCGGATCGGCCTTGTCGTCATATTCAACGGTTTTGAAGCGATAGGTATCGGCGCCGATCTTGACGCCGCCGGCGCTGTTGACCTGCTCGATGGCAAGGTCGATGGCGCGCTTCTGCGGCACACCGTAAACCGCGCCGCCGCCGGTGAGCGCATCGCTGACACCAAGCAGCAGGGTCTTGTCGGCGGCCTGGGCCAGGCCCGCCGATGCGAGCAGGGCCATACCCGCCAGGGCAGTGGACAGCAACTTATTCATCGACTGTTTCCTCCGTTGAGTTTTCTTGGCTTTGGTAATTTCAATGGCCGAGATAGGCATTCTGCACACTGGCATTATCGGCCAGTTCAGCCGACGAGCCTTGCAGCACGATCTGCCCGGCTTCCAGCACATAGGCGCGATCAGCCACGCGCAGCGCCATCGACACCGATTGCTCCACCAGCAGGATGGTGACGCCGGTAGCCTTGATACGGCGCAATGTGTCCTCGATCTCGTCCACCACGCGCGGCGCGATGCCGAGCGAGGGTTCGTCGAAGATGCAGAGTTTTGGCCGCGCCATCAGCGCGCGGGCAATGGCAACCATTTCCTGCTCGCCACCCGAGAGTGTGCCAGCCAATTGTTTGGCGCGTTCACGCAGGCGCGGAAACATCTGCATCATCTCGTCGAGATCGGGCCGCAGGTCGCTGCGGCGGCGCGTATAGCCGCCCAGCCGCAGGTTCTCCAGCACGGTCATTTCAGGGAAGACCTGGCGGCCTTCTGGGCACATGGCGATGCCGCGTTCGGCGATGCGATAGCCGGGCTGGTTGGCAATATCCTGGCCATCGAAGCGGATCGCGCCACCCAGGATCGGCAGCAGGCCGCAGATCGCTTTCAGGATGGTGCTCTTGCCGGCGCCGTTCGGGCCGATCAGCGACACGCATTCGCCGGCGCCAACCTGGAACGACACACCATGCACCACCTGGGCCGGGCCATAACCAACCCGCAGATCCTTCACGTCAAGCATGGTCGCGGCGCCCCAGATATGCGTCGATCACGGATTGGTTGGCGCGGATGTCGGCCCCGGTGCCTTCGGCAATCTTCTCGCCGAAATTCAGCACCACGATACGGTCACAGACTTCCATGATCAGGCCCATGTGATGCTCGATCACCAGCACGCTGATACCATGCCGGGGTAGGCCGCGGATAATGGCGCTGAGTGCCCGGCGCTCGGCGGCAACCATGCCGGCGGCAGGCTCGTCCAACAGGATCAGCTTCGGCCTGGAGGCCAGCGCCACCGCAATCATCAGCAGGCGCTGATCGGCCACCGAAAGCGTGCCGGCCAGCACATCGCCGCGCTGTTCCAGGCCGACGATGGCGAGCGCGGCCAGTGCGGCCTGGCGCATCTCGGCTTCCTCGCGCCGCGCGCCGGCCAGGCCGAACACGGCAGCACTGGCAGCCTGGCGATAGCGCGCATGGCAGCCCACCAGCGCATTCTCGATCACGCTGTATTCAGGGAAGATCTGCGTGGCCTGGAAAGTGCGGATCAGGCCGCGCCGCACCACCGCATCCACCGGCAGGCCGGCCAAAGCGACACCATCAAACAGCACACGGCCCGATGTTGGCGGCAGGGTGCCGGATAGCAGGTTGACACAGGTGGATTTGCCCGAGCCATTGGGGCCGATCAGGCCGAGGATTTCGCCCGCATGCAGCGCGAAGCTGACATCATTCAGCGCCCGCACGCCGCCAAAGCGTTTGCTCAGCGCCTCAACTTGCAGCAATGGCTTGCCTGACACAGCAACGTCAATACCGGCCGACACGATGTGCCTTCCCCCCGACCATCGGGTTTCCTCCATAAAATTTATGATCGGATATTCATAGACTCCGGATTTAGAGTCAACTCTTGGATAATATTATCCGACTCTTGGGTCGAAAATTGAAAAAGCGGCTGAATTACAACCCGCGCGTTTATGGATGTGGCTTTATGGAGTGTCAGTTCTGGCGGTTTTCCAGCAATCGGCTGCCCGGGAAAGCCGGCGCCTCGCCCGAGGCCAGGCCACGGCAGACAAAGCCCGCCACACCCTCGGCAATTTCGTCGATGCTCCAGGTGCGATGCGG
Organism: Alphaproteobacteria bacterium UBA7691; assembly: GCA_002482765.1. Classification (GTDB taxonomy): domain Bacteria; phylum Pseudomonadota; class Alphaproteobacteria; order Ferrovibrionales; family Ferrovibrionaceae; genus Ferrovibrio. The sequence continues at coordinate 43,151 of DLGP01000071.1, read as the reverse complement.
GCGATACCATTTGGTCACCCAGTTGATTGCGCCGAGCACGATCAGCACGGCGAATTTGGCATTGCCGGGCAGGATACTGCCATCCTGCATCGCCGCTTCGATCATGCCGAGCAGGGCGCCTTCGAACTTGTCGCGCTCGCGCACCACGATATCGAGCTGCGCCGCGCTGAGCGACTTTTCCTCAAGAATGATAACACTGTAGCTGTCGTCGCTGATGGTGGATCGCACATAGGCGGCCGTGGTGCGATGCAGCCGCTCGATCGGCTTCAGGCCCGGCTCAGCGCAAACCGATTGCAGCGCCTGCTCGGCCGCCGCCAGGTGGCATTGATACAGCAGATCCTGCTTGTTTTTCACATAATAGTAGAGCGTCGGCTTGCTGATACCGAGCGCCTTGGCGATATCGTTGAGCGAGGTGGCGTGGTAGCCGTCGCGGCGAAACGCCTGCGCGGCTTCGCGATACAGGGCGTCCAGCTTCAATTCACGCTGCTGAGCGGCATCCGGCACCGCTCGCTTCCACTTGGCCATTGCACCCCCGAAACGAATCCCAGCCTCTTGTTAAGGCTTTTCGACCCAGAAGTCGATAATTCAAACCAGCATGTATTAGCAGCCTTATATACCGATATGAAAACTGTAGACAGTTTATATCTGGATTGATACCTTGCCGGCTCCCTTCGCACCCCTGGCGCCAGCCCGGCATTGCCTTTTCAGGAGCAGCATGAAACTCAACGGCGGAAAGTTTGTTGTCACCGGCGGTGCCAGCCTGATCGGCTCGCATGTTGCCGAGCAGTTACTGGAACAGGGCGCGGCGCAGGTTGTGCTGCTGGATAATTACGCGCTGGGCAGCCCGGATACGGTGCGTTTCCTGCTCGATAATCCACGCGTCAAACTGGTGCGCGGCGATCTGCTCAACATCAACGAGCTATTCGATGCCTTTGAAGGCGCTGATGGCGTCTTCGCCATTGCCGGTTTCCTCACCCTGCCCTTGAGCCAGAATCCGCGCCTGGGCCTGGCGGTGAATGTGGAAGGCCAGCAGAATCTCTATGAAGCCTGCCGCTATCGCCATGTGAAGAAGGTGGTCTTTTCATCGTCGATTGCCGTCTATGGCGATCCGGCGCCCGGCCTGATCAACGAGCAATCGGCATCACATCTCGCCAGCTTCCAGCCGGCAGCAGCGCTTTATGCCTGCACCAAACTGATCGGCGAGAATCTGGGCAAGCTCTACAGCGCCCGCCACGGCATCCAGTCGATTGCGCTGCGCTATGCCACCGTCTATGGCGAGCGGCAGCATTATCGCGGCATCAATGCGCTTTACATCATGGAGAATTACGACCGTATCCAGCGCGGCGAGGCCCCGGTGATTCCCGATGATGGCCTGGAAGTGCATGATTATGTGCATGTTGCCGATGTGGCGCGGGCCAACCTGCTCGCCATGGCCTCGGATGTGACCGGCGAAAGTTTCAATGTCGCCACCGGTGTGGCCACCACACTGAAGCGGATCACTGAAATACTGCTGCAAGTTACCGGCAGCCCGTTGCAGCCGGTCTACAAGCAGAATACCGCGCAGGTGCGTTCCAGTGTCACCCAGGAACTGAATTTTGATCGCGACAAGATTGCCCGCATGCTGGGCTGGGTGCCTGAAGTGAGCATTGAGGACGGCATCCGCCGCCTGCTGGACTGGCGCCGCCGCGAGGCTGCGCGCTGATCAGTTTTTGTCTTCCAGGCTGAGCAGTTGCATCAACTGCTCAGCCGAAATGGTTTCCAGCGTCAACACGGCCTCAACAATCTGCTCGGCCTGTTCACGCGGCAGCGCCAGTGAAGCCGAAGCCAGAAATTTGGCGATTACGCCATCCTGTTGCAGCCTGTATTCGCCGGCACCGCTATTCACCCGCACATGCCGCGTCAACTTGCGGCCGCTGCGTGTTGTCACCGTCACACCGCCGGAGAAATAGGTCGGGAAGGCGGTGTCTGGATCAATGCCGCAGCTTACCCGGGCTGCAAGCGCCAGCACGCGCGGATCTGCGAGCGCTTCTGGCTGCAAATCGGGCAGGCCGAAGCCGCCTTTCAGCAGGCAGGTGGCAACCACAAACTGGGTGGAGAATTTGGCTTCATAATCCGAAGTCGGGCATTGTTTCTGCGCCGCCGGCTCGGCCACGATATGTAAGGTCGGCTGCGGCAGCAAAGCTTCCACCGCCGTAATTTCCTCGCCGCCCAGCTCGGCATGCAGCGCGATGGCCGCATCGGCGCAGCCATGAATGAAATGGCACACCGGATACGGCTTCATCGCCGTATCGGCCAGATGCCACGTCTGCCCAAGCCCGGCAGCCACGGCACCGATATCGGCCTCGCCGGCATGCGCCTGCAAATGGGTTTCCAGCAGGCCGAACTTTCCCTCCAGCGGCCGTGACGGCGCCACAAAGCCATGCGCCGCCAGCCGCGCCGCCGTGATGCCGGCCACTGCCGCCCAGCCGGGATGCAGCCGCTTGGTCCAGGCGCCTTCTTCAAGGAACACCTGCACGCCCGAGGCGGTGCTGGCGGCAATGCCCTGGCTTGCCATGATCTGCGCCGCATCCAGGCCGAGCAGCTTTGCCGCAACCAGCGCCGAACTGAAATGCGCCACCACGCCGGTGGCATGGAAGCCGACATGATGGAAGCCGCCCTTGACCACCAGGCCGATGCGGATCGCGGTTTCCATGCCGGCGGCATAGGCGGTGAGCAACGCGCTGCCATGCGCCTTGAGCAATTCGCCAAACGACAGCGCCACCGGCAGGCAGGCGGCGGTGGGATGCACGATGCTGCCAAGATGCGTGTCGTCAAAATCCAGGCCATGCAGCAGCACGCCATTGACCAACGCCGCATCGCGCACCGGCAGGCGCTCGGCACGCCCGATCACGCGGCAGCGGCCGATTTCACCATGCGCCGCCGCGCCGGCAACAACCCGGCCGGCAAAGCCATAGGCATTCGAGGCCAGGCCGCAGCCCAGCGCATCCAGGATATGCAGCTTGGCACGTTCCAGCACCGGCGCCGGAATATCCTCAAAACGCAAGCCGGCAGCAAAGCGGGCAAGATGCCCGCTGGCGGAGGAAGATGGGGTTTTTTCGATACGCCCGAGCTGCGTCATGATTTTACAAACCTGAAATTTAAGGAATGGCGGGGGTGATCCTTTGTCAGCTCGACCATATTGTCAACAGTTTACTATCATCGGTTTACAGATTATGGCGCGATATGCTATCCCTGTCGCACTGCGCCGGGCAGAATGGCGCGGGCAGGAAACGGACGGCGATTCGGATGGCGGCATCATGAGCGTTGGGCAACAACAGGCGACTATCGCACAGCGCGCAGCCCGGCTTTCGCTGTATGGCCTGTTTGAGAAACAATGCCGGCTGCATCCGGCGCGCCCGGCCCTGGCCCATCTGGACCAGATCGTGAGCTATGCCGACTTGCGGCAACGCGCCGAGCGGCTGGCCGCCCTGCTGCATGGGCAGGGCCTGCGGCCCGGCGACCGCGTGTGTATTCTGAGCGAGAACCACCCGATCTTTTTGGAATTGTCGCTCGCCGCCCTGCGCCTTGGCCTCATCGTCGCCACCCTGAACTGGCGCCTGGCGCCGCGCGAACTGGCGCATTGCATTGCTCTGGTGCAGCCCAAAGTCACCCTGGTATCGCCGCGCCACCGAAACAGCCTGGCCGGTATTAGCCAGGCCGGTATCCTGCTGGAAATTGGCGCGGCGCTGGAACAACAGCTTGCCGGTTCCGCCCCGGCCCTGCCTGCAATGCCGGATGGCGATCCGGAAGACGGCCTGTTCATCATCTATACCAGCGGCACCACCGGCCTGCCGAAAGGCGCGTTGCTGAGCCAGCGCGCGATGCTGGCCCGGCTGCTGGTTTATGTCACCGATTACGGCGTTGATGGCAGTGACACATTCCTGGCCTGGTCGCCGCTGTTTCACATGGCATCGGTGGAACTGGGGCTTGGCACCTTGCTGCTGGGCGGCAAGGTGGTGGTGCTGGATGGCGCCGACCTGCCGGTGATCTGCGACTATCTTGAGCGCGAAAGCCTGAGCAACCTGATCTTCTTCCCCGGCATGGTGGAACAGACGCTGGCCTATCTGCGGCAGCGACGGCCTAAGGTGAAGCGGCTGAAAAAATTCGGCGCGCTGGCCGATCTGTTCGCGCCACGCGAGATCGCGGACATGACCGCCCTGCTGGGCGTGCCCTTCACCAATACTTTTGGTTCCACCGAAACCGGCATGCCGCCGGCTTCCGCCGGCCGGCTCGCCGCCGGGGAGATACCAACCGATTTCGCCAAGACCGAAAGCCTGCTCTGCGATGTGCTGCTGGTGGATGAAGCCGGCCAGCCGGTGCCGGATGGTTTGCCGGGCGAATTGCTGATGCGTGGGCCGACCCTGTTCAGCGGCTATTGGAATGCGCCGGAAGCAACCGAAGAGGCTTTTGCCGGCGGCTGGTATCATACCGGCGATGTGTTTATGCGGCGGCCTGATGGGCGGCTGGATTACGTTGACCGGCGCAAATACCTGATCAAATCCGGCGGCGAGAATATCTATCCGGCCGAGATCGAGCGCGTGGCCTTGCTGCATCCGCATATCGCCGAGGCCGTGGTGGTGCGGCGCCGCGATGCACGCTGGGGCGAAGTGCCGGTGCTGGTGGTTGCTGCCGAGGGAGTGGCGCCGACGGAGCAGGAACTGATCGCGCTGTGCCGCGCTGAACTGGCACCCTACAAGCGCCCCAAGCATGTGCTGTTTTTGCCCAAAGGCAGCCTGCCGCGTAACAATACCGGCAAGATCATCCGCCCCGACGTGGAAAGCTGGGTGGCGGCGCAGCCATTGGCCGGCGACGCCGCCCCGTGAGATTTTTCAGGCCGGGCGGCGGCGATACATGATGGTCACATCCATCTCCTGCACCACCTCGTCGCGCTGATTGAGAAAGGCACGGGCGAAACTGACCACGCCACGATCCGGCTGGCTGGTTTCCTTCTTGGCGGTGACAATGGAGCGCACGCGGATGGTGTCGCCATGTTTCACCGGCAGCTTCATGCGCCATTTGTCGATGCCGAGCAGGGCAATCAGCGTGCCATCATTGATGCCGGAAGCATAATTGAGGCCGGCGGCAACAGCAAAAACCAGCGGGCCATGCGCAATCGGCTCGCCGAACGGCGTGCTGCGGGCATATTCAAAATTGGTATGCACATCGTTGAAGTCGCCCGACAGGCAGGCGAAGTTGACGATATCCGTCGAGGTAACGGTGCGTTGCCCGGTATAGAGCTGTTCGCCCACCGTGAAATCCTCAAAATAACGCCCGCGCGGCGCCGGCCTCTGCTCGCTCATGCTGGTCTCTCCAACCAATTCTACAGGCCCATCAGCTTGGCGATGATGTTGCGCTGAATCTCGTTGCTGCCGCCACCGATGGGGCCAAGCCGCGAATCGCGGAACAGGCGCTGCATGTCATGCTCCATGGAATAGCCGGCGCCGCCCATGATCTGCATGCCGATATTGGCGCAATCAAAATCATTGTCGGTGGCAACAATCTTGGCAATCGCGGTTTCCATGCGCGGATCATAACCGGCATCAAGCATTTCAGCGGTACGATAGGTCACCAGCCGGGCAATCTCGGCCTTGATCCGCATATCGGCCAGCTTGTGCTGGATCACCTGATGGTTGCTGATCGGCTGGCCGAACTGCACCCGCTGCATGGCGTAATCTTGCGCGATATCGATGGCCTTCTGCGCATTGCCGGCACCACAGGCGGCGATGCACATGCGCTCCAGGTTCAGGCCGCGCATCAGCTTGCGCCAGCCACGATTCTCGTCGCCGATCAGGTTTTCCGCCGGCACACGCACATCGTCGAAAAAAATCTGGTTGGTATGGGTGGTGTGGCGGCCCAGGGTTTCAATCGGCCGGATACTGACACCGGGCGCCTTGGCATCCACCAGGAACAGGCTGAAGCCATTATGCGCCGGCTGCGCCGATGGGTCGGTCTTCACCACCAGCACAATGTAATCCGCCATATGCGCCGAGGTGATGAACCATTTCTGGCCGCTGATGATATAGTCGCTTCCATCGCGCACCGCGTTGGTCTTGATCGAGGCGGCATCCGATCCGGTCTGCGGCTCGGTCAGCGCGAAGGCAATGTAAATCTCGCCCTTGATCATCGGCATCATGTATTGCCGCTTCAGATATTCGCTGCCGTTATGCAGCAATTGCAGGCCGGCATAGATCACGCTGGTCATATACGTGGTGCCAAGGCAGGCATAATGATACGACAGTGTTTCCAGCAGCACGGCGATATCCTTGTAGCCGCCGCCGAGGCCGCCATATTCTTCCGGATAGGGCAGACCGAGCCAGCCATCGCGCGCCATCGCCTGATAAGCATCCACCGGCCAGCCGGCGGTATTATCGAGTTCACGGATTTTTTCCGGCGGCAGATGCCGCTCGGCCAGCGCCAGCAGGCTGCTGCGCATCATCTTCTGCTCGTCGGTGAAACCGAAATCATTGAATAGAGGCATTTCCCTTCCCTTCGCGTAACATACTGCCACTGGCTTGCCGACTTACATACACCAGTTTGCGCCAATATGTCATCTGATAACTGTTGACATATTGGCGTTGGCGCTTTACCAGAATTGAAGGGACCAAAACGCCACGCTGCACCGGGAGTGCTCGCTTTTGACCATGCCAGAACCTGACCAACGCATGGGCGGCTGGGTGGGAACCGGTTATGACGCCATTATCGTCGGCCAGGTTTTTGCCCCTTATCCCCTGAATATCGATGCAGCGGCGCTTGCCGATTTTTATGCCTGCATCGGCGAAAGTGCGGCGGATATCGGGCCGGGTACACGCATCCCATCCTTTCTGCTCAATGAACTGCGCGCCTTCAAGAGCAACGTGAAGTTTCCGCCCGGCGTGCTGCATGCACAAGAGGAACTGGAAATGTTTGGCGCCGCCTATCTGGGCGAAAGCCTGATCACCATCGTGCGCGTGGCCGACAAATACATCCGCAACGGCAAACGTTTCCTGGTTGTTGAGCAGGCGGTGAAGGCCGGCGACGAGCAGCGCGATGTGCTGCTGGTGCGGCATATCCTGTATTGGCCATGCTGAACCTTGCCACCCTCACCATCGGCCAGCGCATCGAGCGGCCAGGGCCGGCGCTGACTCAGGCCAGCTTCATAACCTTCGGCCGCCTGCACGGCACTGATGCGCCGATCCATACCGATCCGGATTATGCCGCCAAGACCCCCTTCGGCGGCACGATTGCGCATGGCATGATGCTGCTGGCGGTGTTTGAATCCTGGCTCTGCGCGCTGTTTGGCAGCTCAGCCTGGGATCAGGGCGCCCGTTTCCGCGCCAAGCTGCTCAACACCGTGAAGGCCGGCGAGCCGACCACATACAGCCTGGAAGTTATCCAGCGCGATGCCGGCAGCATCACGCTGGCGTTGGCATTGCATAGCGGCGAGCGGTTGCTGGCCATCGGCGAAGCGACATTGAAAATCCCCGGAGAGTTAGCATGAATCCCAATCTGCCACGCCTGATGCGGCCGGCATCGGTGGCGGTGATCGGCGCTTCCGACAATCCCGCCCGCATCGGCGGCCGTCCGATCCGCTATCTGCTGGATGCCGGCTTTGCCGGGCCGATCTATCCGGTGAACCCGAATTACCAGATTGTGCAGGGCTTGCCGGCTTATGCATCGCTGCTGGATGTGCCTGGCCCGGTGGATATGGCAATCATTGCCCTGCCGGCCATACCGGCCATGCAGGCAATCCGCGATTGCGCCACCAGGCAGGTGGGCGGCGCCGTGCTGTTCAGCGCCGATTTTGCCGAGGCCGGCGGCGATGGTCAGGCGCGGCAGGCTGAATTGAGCCGCATCGTGCAAGAGGCCGGCATCGCTTTGCTGGGGCCGAATTGTCTGGGCGCCTTCAACGTGTCGCATCGGTTTTACGCCAGCTTCTCGGCCATCTTCGAGGGTGGTTTTCCAACCGGTGGCGATGTGGGCATCATCAGCCAGAGCGGCGGCTTCGGCAGCCATCTGGCCAAGATCGCGCTGCAACGTGGCGTCAAGATCGGGCAATGGATCACCACCGGCAATGAGGCCGGCATCGATGTGGGCCAAGGCATCGAATGGCTGGCCGGACAACCGGATATCCGCATCATCATGGCCTATGCCGAAGGCGTGCATACCCGCGATACGCTGGTGGCCGGGCTGGAAGCCGCGCGCCAGGCCGGCAAGCCGGTATTGTTC
>DLGP01000071.1:0-34896 GCA_002482765.1 Alphaproteobacteria bacterium UBA7691 | reverse complement strand
GCTCGCCAGGAACGCCCGCGCACTGGCAGCAGCAGCGTCGGCGCCGCCGCAGCCCAAACCCATACAGCCGCGATGAGCGGCAGCGACCTGGTATTCAGCGGCATGCTGGAACAATATGGCGCGGTGCGGATGCCGCATACCGAGGCGATGGTGGATGCCGCTTATCTGCTGCAACAAGCGCCGCGCCCGGCCGGCAACCGCGTCGGCCTAGTCAGCATTTCCGGCGCGGTTGGTGTGCAGATGGCGGATACCGCCGCGCAAGTGGGCCTTGACGTGCCAGCGCTGCCTTCGGATGCACAGGCCGCGCTAAAGGCGATCAATCCTTATGCCGCCACGCGCAATCCCATCGATGTGACAGCGCAGGCGTTCAACAATCTAAATCTGGTGCGCGACAATCTGGATGTTGTGTTGCGCCAGGACGGACTAGATGCGCTGATTGCCTTCTTCACCGTCACCGCCGGTTCCAAAAGTATTGCGCCGCGCCTGTCGCAGATTCTGTCACCCTTGCCGCAGCAATATCCAGACAAGCCGATGCTGCTCTGCATCGTGGCGGATCAGGCAACCGTGGCGCAGTATGAGGCTGCCGGCTTTGCCGTGTTTGAGGACCAGCATCGCGCCGTGAGTGCGCTGGGTGTGCTGGCACGCCTGCGGCCAACGCCGGCAATGCCGCTGGCCATGGCCGATTTCAGCGCCGCCACAAAAGCTTTACGCCGGCATGATGGCACTGAATATTCGGGTAAGCAGGTTTTGGCCGCGCTGGGCATCCCGGTGCCGGCAGGCGGGGTGGCTACCGATAGCGGCCGCGCCGTGGGCATTGCGCTGGAGGTGGGCCTGCCGGTGGCGGTGAAAATCCACAGCGCGACTATTCTGCATAAAAGCGATATTGGCGGCGTGATGCTGAACCTGGCTACCCCCGATGCGGTGGCTACGGCGGCTTCGGCAATGCTTGATCGGCTTAGCGATGCCGTGCTGGTGGAAAAGATGGCGCCAGCGGCCGCCGAGGTGATTCTCGGCTTTCAGCATGATGCCGAATTAGGCCCGATCACCATGATTGGTCTTGGCGGTGTGCAGGCTGAAATCTACCAGGATGTTGCCTGCCGCCTGGCGCCGGTCAGCGCAGCGGAAGCCCAGCGCGCCCTGCACAGCCTGCGTGGCCGCCGCATGTTCGAAGGTTTCCGTGGCCTGCCGGCTGCCGATCTGCCGGCGCTGGCGGCGATGATCGAGCGGCTATCGCTGTTTTTTGCCGCCCATGCCGACGAGATCGAATCACTGGAGATCAACCCGGTGCGTGTGCTGGCGCCCGGCCAGGGCGCCATTGCCTGCGATGCCGTGCTACTGAATCGTTAGAGACTGTACAGCACTTCGCCCTGAAACAGCCGGCGCGCCGTGCGATACAGGCTGGCCTGCGGCACATACACCACGCCATCGCGCAGTTCCGCCGCCGCATCTACCAGCAACAAGCCGGAAGGGTGGCCCACCCGCAAGGCGCCGGATTGCCCGGGCCGCAGCATCTGCTGCGCCAGGCTGCCCGGCACCCGGCAAGCTGCCGCTAGGCACAAGCCGCCGGTGATCGGCACGGCACGATGCGGCTGCCCCACCGAGATCATGCGCACCAGAATATCGGTATCTTCCGCCGCATAAATCCGGCCTGAAAGCGCGGTGAAAGCCTGGCTTGGCGCAATCGCGGCAATCTTCGGAATGCTGGGCATGCGCGCTGCCGCGGCCAGATCGGGGGTAAGCCCCATGGCGACTGATCCCGCCAGCCGGATAACTTCCAGCCGCTGCATCAGCGCCGCATCCTTTTCCAGCGCCTGCGGCGTCTCGGTGCCGGCAAGGCCAAGATCAGCGGCGCGCACAAACACGCCGGGATTGGCGGCATCGATCAGACTGGCTTCAATATGGCTGCCATCCGGCAATACCAGCCGATCAATCGCCTGGCCGCTGGGCAGCAGCCGACCGGTCTTGGACCCGCCTGGATTGAGGAAATCCAGCCGGATCGGCGCGCCGCTGCCGGCCACGCCGTCAATCTCGCAATCGCCCTGCACCACCGCCATGCCGCCCTGCACCGGGAAAGTGGCAATGATGATCTTGCTGGTATTGGTGTTGTGAATACGCACACGGGCCAGCCCATCGGCGGGCGCCGGGATGATGCCTTCATCAACCGCGAATGGACCCACAGCGGACGACATGTTGCCGCAATTGCCGGCATAATCCACCAATGCCTGATCGACGGAAACCTGGGCAAAGGTGTAGTCAATATCAGCATCCGGTCGGCTGGGTGGGCCGATGATGCAGATCTTGGATAACGACGAAACACCGCCGCCCATGCCATCCAACTGGCGGCCATTGGGATCGGGCGAACCCAGCGCGGCAAGAAAAATTGCCGCCCAGTCATCACGCTGCGCCGGCAGATCGGCCTGGTGGAAGATCAGCGCCTTGGACGTGCCGCCGCGCATGAACACGGCCTTGAGCCGATGCTGCATGTTTACTAGCCTTGTGCGTTGCGCCATGCAATATACCGCCCGATACCGGCCCTGGCATCCACCTTGGGCAACCAGCCGATTTCCTTCTCCGCCTTGGCGCGGCTGAAATTCAGCTTCGCTACGGCCGAGGAGCGCACCGTGCGCGTATCTTCCTGGTAGACCGGCTTGAGCTGTTTGGCGCCATAGGCATCCAGCACAATCGCAACCACCTCGGTGAGCGTGGTGTCAACCCCGGTGCAGATATTCAGCACATGATTGCAGGATGCGCTGATCATGGCATCGCGGCAGGCCTCGGCCACATCGGTGACATAGATATAATCATGGACTTCGCTGCCATCGCCGACAATCACCGGCGCCTCGCCGCGCCGCACCCTCTCGCAGGTTTCGGCGATGAACACGGCATTCACCGCGCGCCAATGCTGGCGTTCGCCATAGACCGAGGAAAAGCGCAGCGCGTTGAATTGCAGGCCATGGCTGCGGGCATATTGCGCGCATAGGCCCTCGCCCATGATCTTGCTGGTGCCATACATGATCGAGGCCGGCGGCAGCCCGGCCATGGTGAAGGGGGTGTCCTCGGTGATGACATCGGCGGTGGAACCGCCATAGGTGGAAACCGACGACGAGAAGATGATGCGCCGCACCTTGGCGATGCGGCAGGCTTCCAGCGTGTTGACCAGGCCGCTGGTATTGACCGCGATGCCGAGCGACGGATTCTGCGACATCGGCAGGGTAAGGAAACCGGCCAGGGCGAATACGCCATCAACACCCTGAAAGGCATCAATCAGTTCGTTAAGCCGCAGGATGTCGCCCCGGATCAGCTTGACACGCGGATCCTGCATCAGATGCGCAATGGTTTCCGGGGTGCCGAGCGAAAAATTATCAAACAGGCGCACTTCACGCGCGCCATCGGCCAGCAATGTATCGGCGATATGCGAGCCGATCAGGCTGGCGCCGCCGGTGATCAGATAGACGGCATCCTTGACTGTATAAGCCATTCCCACGCTCCCACGTCACTCTTGCTTGGTTTTTTCCTGCGGCATGCCTTGCGGCGTGATGGTCTTGACGATGCTGGCATCCAGCGCCTCGTATTCATGATAGCCGATGGCTTCATAAAGTTCGGCGCGGGTCTGCATCCTGTCCAGCATCTTATGCGTGCCGCCATCGCGGCGGATGGCGGCATACAGGTCTTCCTGCGCCTTGGCGGCGACACGCAGCGAACTGACCGGCCAGATCACCATGCGATAGCCCATCTCTTCAAATTCCTGGGCAGTGAAGAAGGGCGTGCGGCCATATTCGGTCATGTTGGCCAGCAAAGGCGCCTTCACCCGGCGGGCGAATTCTCGGAACATCTCGGCCGAGGTCAGCGCCTCGCAGAAAATCGCATCGGCGCCGGCTTCGAGATACATGTTGGCGCGCGCCACGGCGCCATCCAGGCCCTCGCTGGCCACCGCATCGGTGCGCGCCACGATCACCAGATGCCGGCGTGCCTTGGCGGCGGCAGCCACCTTGGCCGCCATGTCATAGGCGCTGGCCAGTTTTTTGTCGTTGAGATGGCCGCATTTTTTCGGCAGCAACTGGTCTTCGATCTGCACCGCGCCAGCGCCGGCTTCCTCGAAGTTGCGCACCATATGCATCACATTCAGCACTTCGCCATAGCCGGTATCGCCATCCACCAGCACCGGCAGACCGCAGGCGCGGGAAATCTGGCGCAGGAAAAAGCACACATCGTTGATGGAGATGATGCCCAGATCGGGCAACCCCATCGAGGCGGTCATCGCCGCGCCGGAAAGATACAATGCCTCGAAGCCGGCGGCCTTGGCCTGCAAGGCGGCCAGGCCGTTATGCGCCCCCGGAATCGCCAATATCTGCGGCCTGGCAAGCAGCTCTCGGAAAACCAGGCCGGCCGGTGTATCGGGACGTTCGGCACCAATCAGATAGGGCATGAAGCGTCTTCTTTTGCTGATGTCATGTTTTCAGAACAAACGGATCGCGTTCCTGCGACGAGAAATCGATCATCACGTTTTTGGTGGTGGTGTATTCCTGCAACGCCTGCTCGCCGCGCTCGCGGCCAAAGCCGCTTTCCTTCATGCCGCCAAACGGCGCCTGCGCCGCCAGCGCACGGTAGGTATTGACCCACACCACGCCGCTTTCCAGCGCCCGCACCATACGGTGCACGCGGCCGACATCGCGGGTCCAGACGCCGGAAGCCAGGCCATAGGCGGTGCCATTGGCAATGCTGATCGCCTCGGCTTCGTCCCTGAACTTGATGATCGCCAGCACCGGGCCAAAAATCTCTTCCTGCGCCAGATGGGAATCGGGCTTCACATCGGTGAAGATGGTTGGCTGCACAAAAAAGCCCTGGGCCAGCGCGCCATCACGCGCCGCATCGCCGCCGGCCACCAGTTTTGTGCCGGCCTGCTTCGCTGCCGAGATGAAATCCAGGATGCGGTTGAATTGCTGCTCATTGGCAGCAGTGCCCATTTCAGTGGCCGGATCAAGCGGATCGCCCAGCTTGATCGTGGCAGTGCGCTGCACCAGGCGCTGCACCACATCGTCATGCACCGCCTCATGCACCAGCAGGCGCGAACCGGCAATGCAGGTCTGGCCGGTGGCGCCAAAGATGCCGGCCATCGCACCGGCCACCGCCTTGTTGAGATCGGCATCGTCAAAAATGATATTGGGCGACTTGCCGCCCAATTCCAGTGTCACCGGCACCAGGTTGCGGCCGGCAGCGGCGGCAATCAGACGCCCGACCTGGGCGCTGCCGGTGAAGCTGATGCGATTGAGGCCGGCGGTTTCGCTGAGCGCACGGCCGGTTTCGCCATCGCCGGTCAGCACATTGATCACACCCTTGGGGAAGCCGGCTTTCTCGGCCAGGGCAGCAAATTCCAGCGTTGTGGCCGAAGCATGTTCGGAGGGCTTGATCACTGCACAATTGCCCGCCGCTAAAGCCGGTGCCAATTTGTTGGCCAAAAGTGAGATCGGCGAATTCCAGGCGGTGATCAGCGCCACCACGCCAATCGGCACCCGCATGGCATAGTCAAACACATCCGGCTGATCGAGCGGGATCACGCTGCCGTAAATCTTGTCGGCATAGCCGGCGAAGAAGCGGTATTGCCTTGCCGCAAACAGCATCTGCGGTTTGGTCTCGCGGATCACCTTACCGTTATCGGTGGTTTCCAGCACCGCCATGCGATCAGCTTCGGCTTCCAGCAATTCAGCCAGCCGCAGCATCAGCCGGCCGCGCTGCACACCCGGCATCGGCCCCCACACATCGGTGAAGGAGCGCCGTGCCGCCGCTACAGCGTCGGCCACATCCTCGGCCTCTGCTTGCGGTATGGAGGCCCAGGTCTGGCGGTTGAAGGGGTTGACCGCCGGAAAGCGGCGCCCCTTCGCGCCCTCACGCCAGGCGCCGTCGATAAAAAGCTGGTAGCGCCTGACATCGGCCATGGTCGTCGCTGCCTCAGCCGGCAACATACTGGGCGGCGCTTTCGCCAGCCAGCTTGCCGAAGACCGAGCCTGACATCAGGCCGGTGCCGCCCGGATAATTCTCGAAGAACAGGCCGCCGACCAACTCGCCGGCAGCATAGAGGCCGGGGATCGACTGGTCGGTCATGTCCTGCACTTCGCCGCTGGTATTCACTTGCAGGCCGCCAAAGGTGAAGGTGATGCCGGTGGTGGTGACATAGGCGACATAAGGCGGCTTGTTGATCGGCAAGGCCCAGTTGGATTTCGGCACGCTCAGGCCACGGGTGGCCTTGCCATCCAGAATCGCCGGGTTATAGGGCTCCGGTCCACAGGCGGCGTTATATTCGCTGATGGTTTTTTCCAACGCTGCCGGATCAAGCTCAAGCTGTTCGGCCAGGCCGGCAATAGTGTCGGATTCCGCCTTGGTCACTTCCTTGATGCGGTATTCGTCGCGCAGCATCTTCACCGTCTGCTGATCAAAAATCTGGATCGCGGTGCGGCGCGGCTGCTTCATGATTTCGCGGCCAAACTTGGCGTAGGTCAGATTGCGGTAATTTTCGCCTTCATCAACAAAACGCTCACAATCCAGGTTCACCATGATGCCGAGCGGATAGGAATGTTTCTGGAAATTATCCAGCACCCAGCGATCACCATAGGGCGGCGCCGAGATATCCCATTCGCAGGCATGGCAGCTCGACCAATTGCCGTAGGGCCGGGCGCCGATGGCCAGCGCCATATTGATGCCTTCGCCCATATTATGTCGTGTGCCGCGCACCCGGCACAAATCCCAGCCCGGGCCGAGATAACGCACACGCATTTCCGGATTCGATTCAAAACCGCCGCAGGCCAGGATCACCGCCTTGGTGCTGATTTCCGAATAACCATTCTTGCTGCGCACCTTCACGCCGGTAATCACCCGGTCCTGGCGCTGGATCAGGCCGATGGCGGCGGTGTCATAGCGAATTTCGATACCGAGCTTTTCGGCCCGCGCAATCTCGGCTTCCACCAGCCCGGCGCCACCGCCCACGGCTTCGATATTCACGCCACCATAAAAATGGTGCTTGCCATCGACGATATAGGATTGCCGGCCAAACATCGGCACAAAGCGGATGCCATGGCTACGCAGCCAGGCCATGGTGGGGCGCGAACGATCCACCAGCAGGTTGGCCAGCGCTTCATCCGACTGGTGATGGGTGATTTCCATCAGCTGGTCATAAAAGAACTGCCGCGTATGCTTGGGCAGCACAATCTGATTACGCTCGGCATCCGACAGGTCGGTCAGGATGTCCTGGCACACATCCTCCAGCCCGTCATGGGCAAAGCGGAAGCCGCCAGCGGTGAAGTAGGAATTGCCGCCGCGCTCGGATTCCGGCGCGCGCTCCAGCACCAGCACCTTGGCGCCATTTTCCCGGGCCGAAATCGCCGCGCATAAGGCCGCATTGCCAGCACCGGCAACAACTACATCATACTCCATCGTTTCGACTCCCTTTCATCGCTTGCACCGAGCCTTGGTGTTGCTTCAGGCTCACTCAACCATGTTTTTTCGGATATTAGAGAAAAGTCGCAAACTGTCAACAGTTGTCAGTCAATTCTTGAGCGTGGCGGCCAGGCAACAAAATTTTCTGCGGTTACCGGGCCATCGCCAATCGCTGCCAGCATGGTTTTCAGCTTTGCCTTGGCGATTTTGTCCACATTGGCACGCGGGAATTCCTGCACCACATAAACCGCGCGTGGCAGCTTAAAATCGGCCAGCAGCTTGCGGCATTGCGCCGTCACCAGCGCAGCCACCGCGTCATGCGCCGTATCGGCCAGCGCCGCGCCAAGGCGGACAAAGGCCACCGGCACTTCATCCAGCATGGCATGCGCCTGGGCCACCACCGCCACTTCTTCCACGCCCGGGATGGCGGCAATCACCCGCTCGATCTCTGACGCGGCAACATTCTCGCCGCCAACCTTAAGCATGTCCTTCACCCGGTCGGCAAAGCGCAGCGAGCCATCGTCAAGCAGCGTCACCTGATCGCCGGTATTGAAGAATCCTTCGGCATCAAAGGCCGCCGCCGTTGCCGCCGGGTCGCGGTAATATTCCTGGAACAGCGAAACGCCGCGCTGACCGGCAATATGGATTGTGCCGGTCTCACCGCGCTGCACCGGTCGGCCCTCGACATTGAGAATGCGGAGCGAATATTCCGGCGCGGCGCGGCCGATGGCGCCATAAGCCACCGGCAGATGCGGATAGCCGATGATGCCCTGGGTCAACGTTTCGGTCATGCCCCACCAGCTCATGGGCTTGATATTGAATCTGTTCACCACCAGGGGATCAGAGAACGCCACACCCCAATTGCGGAAATGATGTGTGCGCGGCACCTCGCCATGAGCCAGGGCGCGATAGCAGAAAGCCGTGATCGAACTCCAGCTACAGCGGTTTTTCAACGCCACCGCCCAGAAGCGGCTGGCACTGAAACGCGGCTGCAACACCATGGTGGCACCGGCCCACAGGCAGGCGAGCCAGGAATAGGATAGCGCGTTGGTATGAAACAGCGGCAGCACACAATGATGCACGTCGCTGGGCAGCAGGCCCTCATGGCTGGCGCTGACGCGGGCCGCCCAGAGCGCATTGGCGTGGCTCCACAGCACCGCCTTGGGCCGCGAGGTGGTGCCCGATGTGTATTGCACCGCCAGCGGCGCTGCCGGGCCGATTGGCGGCGATGGCGCTGGCGCGGCCGCCGACAGCAATTGATCAAACCGCTCGGCTGCGGCTGGCTGGGCCGCGAAAGCCGCCGGCTCGCCGGCATCATTGTCGGTCACGGCGATCCAGCGGGCGCCGCGACAGGCCGCCTGCACCAGCGCGGCATGGCGCGGCTGCGTGATCGCCGCGCTGGCGTCGCTATGCTCATAGAAATAAGTCAATTCCTCCTCGGAGCAGCGCGTGTTGGTGGTGACCACCACCGCGCCGGCAATACCGCAGGCACACCAGGTCAGCAGGAATTCCGGGCAATTATCCAGGTGCAGAATGATCCGGTCGCCCGGCTGCACGCCGCGTTGCCGCAGGCCCTGGGCAAGCTGGCAGGCCAGATCATAAAATTCGGCATAGCTGATGCTGCGCGCCGGGCGATCAAACGGCTCGAAGATGATGAACGGATGCTCGCGCCGCGCCTGCGCCTGGGCCGCAAGCAGCCAATGCAGATTCAAGCCCTCAAACGGGCTGAAACAGGCGGCGAAGGGTCCCATGGCACAGGTCTTTACTGCTCATCCGGCTCAAAAACCGGCAGCGCGCCACCCTCGAAAGGCAGGAATTGCAGCCGCACGCGCTGGCCGATGCGCAACAGATCAAAATCGCAATTCACGATATTGCTGAGCATCATGGTGCCTTCGTCCAAAGCGATATAAGCAACCGAATACGGCACCGGCGCCCTGCGCATCACCGAGAAGGAATAAATCTCACCCTTGCCCGGGCTGTCGCGCCATTCGGTCTGGTCGCTGAAACAATGCGGGCAGATGCTGCGCGGGTAATAATGATAGTGCTGGCAAGCATTGCAGTAGCGCAATGCCAGGCGTCCTTCGCGGGCAGCCGCCCAGAAATATTCGGTTTCCGGGCTGAGCGTTGGCAGCATGATATCGCGGATAGCTGTGGATTTGCTCATGGCTGCTTACTCCCGCTCAAGAATTAGCGTGGCGCTGCAATGCCGATTGGTCAGCGCCGCGCCACCGATGGCATTGGCCAGCGCCAGGCGGCAATCCGGCACCTGCACCTTGGGATGCGCCTCGCCGCGCAACTGGCGCACCGCCTCGATCACCTTGGTGATGCCGCCGCGATTGGCCGGATGGTTGTTGCACAGGCCGCCGCCATCGGTGTTGAACGGCAGCTTGCCGATACCGGAGATCAGGTTGCCATCCGCCACGAAACGCCCGCCCTCGCCCTTGGCGCAGAAGCCAAGGTCTTCAATCTGGATCAGCGTGGTGATGGTGAAGCTATCGTAGATCGAGGCATAGTCGATATCCGACGGCTTGATGCCGGCTTCGGCAAAGGCGATGGCGCCGGAAACAGCGGCGGCGGAAGCCGTGGCGATGATGCGGCCGCCGGCACTATGTTTGATCGCCTCGCCGCTGCCGCGCACCTTGATCAAGGGCCGCTTCAGGCTGCGGGCAATATCCTCGCGCACAACAATCAGCGCGCCGCCGCCATCGGTGATGACACAGCAATCCAGCCGGCGCAGCGGATCGGCGATAACCGGTGAATTGACCACATCCGCCACCGTCACCACCTCACGCAGCAAGGCATTCGGGTTATGCTGGGCGTGATGCGACGCCGCCACCTTGATCCAGGCCAGTTGCTCGCCGGTAGTGCCGTATTCATACATGTGGCGCGCTGCCGACATGGCATACATGTTGACTACCGTGGCACCAAACGGCGCCTCGAACGGCACATCGGGCGAACTGGCATTGTAGATGCGCGGCGTGGTGCCGGTGGCGACGCCTTCCGAGCGCGGCCGGCCACCCAGCGTGATCAGCGCCACATTGCATTTGCCGGCGGCAATCGCCTCGGCGGCATGGCCCACATCCATGACATAGCTGGCGCCGCCGGCTTCGGTGGCATCAAAATGCCGCAGCCTGAGGCCAAGATATTCCACTGTCTGGATGCCGCCCGGCGTGTCGCCGGCGCAGAAATAGCCATCCACATCGGCAATCGACAGGCCGGCATCACGCAACGCCCCCAATGCCGATTCGGCATGAAGCTGCACCACCGACTTGTCGGCGGCCTTGCGCGTGGGATGCTCGTAGATGCCGGCAATATAGGCGGCGCTGCGTAAGCTCATGGGGAAACGCCTTGTGAAAAACCCCGCTCTGGCTACAGAGCGGGGTGGAAGGATTGGCGGCTCAGATCGGATCCCAGCCGATGATATCGGCGGTGCGGCTGAGCGGCATGAAATTGCCCTGCATCGCCGGCATGCCATGTTCGGCGATGCTCTGCGGCGTCCAGCCCTCGCCACGATGCACCGAGCGGATCGGGCGCGTCTGGTTGAACAGATAAATCTCGTTCATGCGCGAGGCGAAAATCTGCCCGGTGACATGGGCGGAAAGATCGCTGGCCAGATACACCGCCAGGGGCGCGACCTTTTCCGGCCCCATCTGCTGCAAACGCTCAACGCGCTTTTCCTTTTCCGGATCGCCTTCGGTGGGGATGGTGCCGATCAGGCGGCTCCAGGCGAAGGGCGAAACGCAGTTTGACCGCACATTAAACCGCTGCATATCAAGCGCGATGCCTTTTGACAGCCCAACCACGCCAAGCTTGGCGGCAGCATAATTGCTCTGGCCGATATTGCCGATCAGGCCCGATGTGGAGGTGAAATGCACATAGGAGCCACCATTCTGCTCCTTGAAATACGGCGCGGCGGCGCGCGCGACATAGAAACTGCCGAGCAGGTGAACCTTGATCACCATCTCAAAATCCACCACCGACATGCGATGGAAAATCCGGTCACGCAGGATACCGGCATTATTCACCACACAATCAATGCGGCCAAAATTGTCGATGGCGGTCTTGATGATGTTATTGGCGCCGGCGGGCTCGGCGACACTATCGGTATTGGCGGCAGCCTGACCGCCGGCCTGGCGGATTTCATCCACCACCGCATGGGCCGGCGAGGCAT
This sequence comes from Alphaproteobacteria bacterium UBA7691, assembly GCA_002482765.1. Taxonomy (GTDB): domain Bacteria; phylum Pseudomonadota; class Alphaproteobacteria; order Ferrovibrionales; family Ferrovibrionaceae; genus Ferrovibrio. The sequence continues at coordinate 23,297 of DLGP01000071.1, read as the reverse complement.
CGGCGCCATCGCCATCCGGCGAACCACCCAGATCGTTGACCACCACCTTGGCGCCTTCCTGCGCCGCCAGCAGCGCAATGGCGCGGCCAATGCCGCGGCCGGCGCCGGTCACGATCATCACCTTGTCCTTCAGACATTGCTCGGATGCCATGGTTTCCTCCTTCTGCATCATTTAATGTCGGCACCAGGGCTGCGCCTGATCGGCCATATTGCCAACTGTAATCTGTCTACAATCTGATAGGGTGTCAACCAACCGGTCGCTCAAATGCGCCTTTCGGCCTCTTGCCAATAGGGTTCGCGCAGCCGGCGCTTGAGCAGCTTGCCGGCATCATCACGCGGCAGGCTGTCGCGGAATTCGATCACCTTGGGCAGCTTGAAGCGCGCCAGGCGGGCCGCGAGTATTTCGCGGATGGCGGCCTCGCTGCTGCTGCCATCCTGCACCACCACGGCCATCACGGCCTCGCCGAATTCCACATCCGGGATGCCGAACACGGCGCAATCCTGCACGGCGGCAATCGATAGCAGGGCCGCCTCGATCTCGGTGGGGTAGATGTTCACGCCGCCGGAAATCACCATGTCCTTCTTGCGGTCGCAGAGGAACAGGAAACCATCGGCATCGAGATAACCGATATCGCCGCCGGTGATCAGGCCGTTGCGGCCAATCTGGCGGCGGTCTTCATCGCGGTTGTGGTAGGTGAAGTCCGGCAGGAAATCCAGGCCAACATAAAGCTCGCCCGGCTCACCGGGCGGCAATAGCGCACCATCCTCGCCCACCACCTCGATACGCGCTCCGCTTATGGCGCGGCCCACGGTGCCGGGATGCGTCAGCCATTCGGCACTATCGCACACCGTGACCACGCTCGATTCCGTGGTGCCATACCATTCATGGATGATCGGGCCGAACCAGTCGATCATCGCCCGCTTCACATCCGGCGGGCAGGGTGCCGCCGCATGATGCACGGCGCGTAACGAACTCAGGTCATAGCGCCGCCGCACCGCTTCAGGCAGCCGCAGCAGCCGCACAAACATCGTCGGCACCATCACGATATTGCTGATACGATGCTGCTCAACCAGCCGCAGCAAATCCTCGGCGTCAAATTTCGGCATCAGCACCAGGGCATCGGCCACCCGCGCACCGGCAAGGGCAAACACATTCGGCGCGGCATGATACAGCGGCGCCGGCACCAGCAGGCGGATGCCGGCGCGCAGGCCATAAACCTGTTCGCGCAGTTGCTCCAGCCGCGCACGTTGCGCCGCCGTTGGCGGATTGCGCCGCACGCCTTTGGGTTTGCCGGTGGTACCAGACGTGTAGATTATGCTTTCCGGCGCCGGCACCGGCGGCTGCTGCCATATTGGCTGGGGCGCCAGCCAAGCCTCAAAGCGTTTCATGCCGGCAGGTGCCAGGGCCTTGGCGGCTGGCACGTTATAAGCCTGGCACACTTCCGCCGGCGTATCGGCCACGATCACGGTGAAGCGGCCAGAATTCAGCGCCGCTGCCGGCACCAGATCAAGCAGATCGGCATGCACCAGCAGCACCGTAGCGGCACAATCGCCCAGCACATACTCGATCTCCGGCGGCGCCAGATGCCAGTTCAGCGGCACCGCCCAGGCGCCCAGCATGGCGGTGCCAAGGCTGCATTCGATGAACGAGATTTCGTTGCGCATCAGGATCGCCACCGCCCGGCCCGGCCCGATGCCGAAGCCGGCCAGGCCCGAGGCGATGCGGGCCGCACGCTCATTCACTGCCGCCATCGACCGCCGCGTGGTGCCGGATATAATCTCCCGGCTCATGCGTAAACCATCTTGCCGTTATCCAGCACCACCAGATCGCGCTCCACCACTCGGCAGCGGAAACCAGCCAGGCCGGCTTCCTGGCGCCAGATTTCGGTGCGGATCGTCTCACCCGGATAAACCGGCGCCGAGAAGCGCACATTAAGCTGTTCCAGCCGGGTAGCATCATTGTCGCACAGGCTGCGGATCAGCGCGCGACCAGCCACGCCATAGGTACACAGGCCATGCAGGATCGGCCGCTCGAAGCCAGCGGCCTGGGCAATCGCCGGATCGGCATGCAAAGGATTGTAATCGCCATTCAGGCGATAGATCAGCCCCGAATGTTTCCAGGTCGGCAGGTCGCAGACCAGATCGGGCGCGCCCTCGGGCAGTTTATGCACCGGCTTGGCCGGGCCGGGTGGCCCGCCAAAGCCGCCATCGGCGCGGGCAAAACTGGACAGGCCGACCGTGCAGACCAGTTCGCCGCTGGCGGCATCGCTGAGTTCACGCTTGATATAGATCAGCGCGCCGCGGCCCTGGCCCTTGTCGATGATCTCCTCGATATGCTGGCGCCCGATCAGCTTGCCGCTGGCTGGCAGCGGGCGGTGCATGGTGAGGAATTGCTCGCCATGCAGCACATGGCGCCAATCCACGCCGGTATCCGGCTGCTTGAGCCAGAAGCCGGGCGAGCACAGCACCGTGGCCATGGTGGGCAAAGCCTGGATATTCTCCTCATAGGCAAAGCGCAGATCGCGCGGATCGGTCGGATCGTCGCCGCAGCAAATGCCCAGCGCATAAAGCAGCGTATCGCGCATGCCATATTCCTGGGTGATCGGCGCAAAATTGCGGTGCTTCAATACTTCGTAGGAAATCGCCATGACAATTGCCCGCCTTACACTGCCGCCTGGATCGCCACCTTGGCGGCAATCAGCGCATCGATTTCCTGTTCCGGCACGCCCCATGCGGCCAGGCCGGCGCGGGTCTTTTGCCCGGCGCGTGAAGCCGGCCCGGCGATTTCCGGCTTTGTGCGGCTGAAACGCGGCGCCGGCACCGGCTGCAACACACCATCCACTTCGGTGAAGTTGCCGCGTGCCACGTTATGCGGATGCTGTGCTGCCTCCAGCGGATCAAGCACCGGGGCAAAACAGGCATCCGTGCCTTCCAGCACCTGGCACCATTCATCGCGGCTGCGCGTCTTGAACAAAGCCGTGAAGCGTTCGCGCAAAACCGGCCAGCCGGCCGGATCGTTCTGGTCCGGCAGGGCCTCATTAGCCAGGCCGACTCGCTCCAGGAAAAGCTGATAAAACCGTGCTTCGATAGGGCCGATGCAGATATAGCCGCCATCCTTGGTCTGGTAGCTGTCATACCAGGGCCGGCCACCATCCAGCACATTCTTGCCGCGTTCGTTGACCCAGCCCTTGCGGGCCAGCGCGCCGAACAGAAAACTGCTCAGCGAATTGACGCCATCTACAATCGCGGCATCCACCACCTGGCCTGTGCCGGAACGCTCGCGCTCCCACAAGGCGCAGAGGATGCCGAAGAGCATATACAGCGAGCCACCGCCGAAATCGCCGACCAGATTAAGCGGCGGCACCGGCGCCTGCCCGGCACGGCCGATGGCATGCAGCGCCCCGGTGATAGCGATGTAATTGATGTCATGCCCGGCAGCCTGGGCCAGCGGGCCATCCTGGCCCCAGCCGGTGATGCGGCCATAGACCAGTTTCGGATTAACCTTGGCGCAATCCTCCGGCCCCAGGCCAAGCCGCTCCATCACGCCGGGGCGGAAACCCTCGATCAGCACATCGGCCTGCTGCACCAGGCGGCGCACCAAAGCCACCGCCTGCGGCTGTTTCAGATCAAGCGCAATCGAGGGCCGGCCACGATTGAGGATCTCAAAACGCGGATCGCGCTCACCCTTGGCGCCCACCGCATCGGCGCGATCAATACGCAACACCTCGGCGCCCATATCCGACAGCATCATGGCGCAAAACGGCCCCGGCCCGATGCCGGCCATCTCAATCACTTTCAGCCCTTGTAACGGTCCCATACGCCTCAAGCTCCTTCAAAAAATCAGACAACAGCGCCCGGCAGCACCAGGTCATGCGCCCGCAAGCAACGCACGCGGCCCTGTTCCAGCGCTTCTATTTCCGGCCGCGCCACACATTCCGGGCGCGCATGCTGGCAGCGCTCACGGAAGCGGCAGCCCTGCGGCATATTGGCAAAACTCGGCACCCGGCCGCCGATTGAGGGCAGCGGCTTGCCGCGCAGGCTGAGGCGCGGCATCGATTGGAACAGCGCCGAGGTATAGGGATGGCGTGGTGTGCGGTAGACACTCTCGATGGCGGCATCTTCCACAATCTGGCCGGCATAGAGGATCAGCACCCGGGTGCAAAGCTCGGCCACCACGCCCAGATCATGGGTGATGAACAGCAGCGCCGTGCCGGTATCTTCGCTGATCTTGTAAAGCAGATCGATGATCTGCGCCTGCACGGTCACATCCAGCGCCGTGGTCGGCTCATCGGCGATCAGCAGTTTCGGCTTGCATATCAGGGCCATGGCGATCATCACGCGCTGCTGCATGCCGCCCGACAAAGCATGCGGATAATCATCATAGCGCCGCGCCGGCGAGGGAATACCCACTTCGGCCAGCGCATCGATGGTGCGGGCGCGCGCCTCACGCTGGCTGATGCCGGTATGAATCCGCAAGGTTTCGGAGATTTGTTCGCCAACCGTGAATACCGGATCCAGCGCCCGCATCGGCTCCTGGAAGATCATGCCGATCCGTGCGCCGGAAATGCGGCGCAGCTTTTCGCGCGGCATTTCAAGCAAATTCTCACCTTCAAAATCCGCCCGGCCGGTGACACGAGTGAGCGGACGCGGCAGCAGGCCTAGCAGAGACAGGCCGGTGACGGTCTTGCCGCAGCCGCTTTCGCCGACAATGCCGACGCGCTCGCCGGCATTGACCGTGAAGCTGATATCGCTAGCTGCCTGCATCAGGCCGGTGGCCATGTCGAAATAAATATTCAGCTTGTCCACCACCAGCAGCGGCTGGGCGGCATTTGGATTGAGTGGCGTCACACTGCTCATGGCTGCCTCAGCGCCGCTTCTGGGTCGGATCGAGGATCACGCGCAGATTCTCGCCGAGCGTGTTGAAGCTGAGCGCCGTGACCAGGATGGCAATGCCCGGGGCATACATCTGCGATGGCGCAATCTCCATATAGTGATAGGCGCGCGCCAGCATGGCGCCCCAGCTTGGTTGCGGCGGCTGCACACCCAGGCCCAGGAAACTGAGGCTGGCTTCCGCCAGCAAGGCCGTGGCCAGCAGCAGGGTCACCTGCACAATCACCGGCTGCACCGCATTGGGCAGGATATGGCGCAGGATCAGCCGTGTGTTGCTGGCGCCGAAGCAGCGCGCCGCATCAACATACAGCGCCTCGCGGCCGATCAGGGTCTGGCCGCGCACCAGGCGCGCAATGGTGGGCGAGAACACGATGCCGATGGCGATCATGCTGTTGGTCTGGCCAACGCCCAGCACACCGGTGACGCCGATGGCCAGCACAATGGCCGGGAAGGACAACATGGTATCAATCGTGCGGCTGATGGCGGCATCGATCCAGCCGCCGCTGAAGCCGGCAATCAGGCCAAACGGCAGGCCGATGGCGCAGGCCACCAGCACCGCCAGCACACTGCCGTATAAGGTCAGTGGCGCACCCCAGATCAGGCGGCTGAGCACATCGCGGCCCAGATCGTCGGTGCCGAGCAGATAGGGCGCGCCGGTCGGCATCAGCACATCGGCCGGATTCTGCATTGTGGGCGAGAATGGCGCCACCCAGGGCGCCGAGATCGACAGCAGCACCAGGAAAATCAGATAAGCCAGGCTGATATAAAAGCCGGCGCGGCGCAGCACCATATAAATCCCCGGCATCAGGCTGGCCTTGCTGCTGAGTGTCTCGGTGCCGCTATTGCTTGGCTGGCTCATTTCTTCAGCACCCTGGGATCAAACACGGCATAGAGAATTTCGATGACCAGATTCACCGTGATGACAATCAGCACCATGGTGAGCATCACACCCTGGATCACCGGATAATCCTTGCCGGTGGCAGCACTCACCACCAGGCTGCCCATGCCGGAAATGGCAAACACCGCCTCGATCACCACCGTGCCACCGAGCAGCCGGTTGAACAGCAGGCCAATAACCGTGAGCAGCGTGACGCTGATATTCTTCAGGCCGTGTTTCCAGAAGATCAGCCGTCGCGGCAGGCCCTTGGCCAGCAATGTGCGCATATATTGCGAGGATTGCACTTCAAGCAGCGCCGAGCGGGTTTGACGCGCCACTTCAGCCACACCGCTGGCCGCCAGCGCCAGCGCCGGCAGGATGGCATGCCATACCGCGCCCCAGGGGTTAACCCCGGGCCGCACCATGCCCGAAACCGGAAACCAGCCGAGGCTCAATGCAAAAATTGAAACCAGGATCATGCCGAGCCAGAAGCTGGGCAAGGCAATGCCAAAAGAGGCGAAACTGGTGACAAAGGAATCAATCAGCGAACGTGGCCGCACCGCCGCCGTGATGCCGAGCGGAATACCCACCACAAGCGAAAACAGCATCGCCAGCGACACCACCAGCAGGGTGATCGGCAGCCGGCGCAGGATCGATTCCAGCACCGGCTCGCCTGACAGCATGGAGACCGACATGTCGCCCTGCATCATCTTCCACAACCAGCTGCCATATTGCTCCCAAAGCGGCCGATCCAGGCCGTAGAGCACACGGATTTCCTCAACGCGCTCGCGGGTGGCGTTTTCACCCGCGAGCGCGATGGCAACATCGCCAGGGACAAGATGCATCATCGCGAAGACCAGGAATGTCGCCACGATCAGCACTGGCCCGGCCTGAAACAGGCCATGCAGGAGCAATCGTGCCATGCGCTTCGCTTTCATGCCTTGCCCTCCCCAGCCTGCCGATCAGCCTTCGAGATACACGTCTTCGAAGCGCGGCTTGCCGAGGATATTCGGCTTGTAGCCGCGCACCTTCGGCTGCATCGCCGCCACATCGGCCTGTAGGATCACCGGCACATAAAGCGCATTATCACTGATGATTTTCAGCGCCCGGCCGATGGCCTTCTTGCGCGCTTCCTGATCAAAAGTGGTGCGGCAATCCGCCATGGCCTGTTCCAGTTCCGGCACGCCCCATTTGCGCGCGGCATTGATGAACGATTTGGGATCGAACATGATGCTGAAGAACTGGCTCGGATCGGTGCGGCCGGTATAGACCGAGAAGGCGGCATTGCCGAGCTGCTCGCCCATATACTTGGCGCCGAGTTCGTTGCCCGGCACGGCCTTGAGCTGGATGCGGATATTGGAGCGCTTGTATTGCTCCACCAGCACTTCGCCACGCTGCTGCGAGCGCTGATCGTTGTAGATATACATTTCGATATCCACACCATTCGGATGGCCGGCCTCGGCCAGCAGCTTACGCGCCAGTTCCGGATCGTACTTGTAGGTGCCTTCCAGTTCCTTGTTATAGGCCCAATGCGAACGCGGCAGGGTCTGGATGGTCGGCTCGGCAATGCCGGCCATGGTGAGTTTGTTGAATTCGTCGCGATCAATGCCGTGGCACATCGCCAACCGCACCTTCACATTATCCAGCGGCGGCTTGGCATAGTTGAGATAGAGGTGATAGGTCGCCACGGTCTGGCCCATCGCCAGGGTGAGGCCGGAACGCTCAACAATCGGAATCTGCTGCGGCGCCAGCTGGAACACAAAGTCATTCTGCTTCGAGGTGACGGTACGCAGGGCGGTATTCACCTCCGGGATGATCGATACCACCAGTTCATCGGCATAGGCGGTCTTCTTGTCCCAATGATCGGCAAAGCGGGTATAGGTGATCTTTTCGGCATCAAGCCAGTTCACCACGCGCCAGGGGCCAGTGCCGACCGGGTTGCGATCCGAACGATCACCAAATTCCTTGATTGCCTTGGGCGACGACATCATGCCCGGGCGATCCGACAACACCGCCAGCAGCACCACATCCGGCTCGGACAGCCGCAGCGTGATCTGATACGGGCCGGTGACATCGATGCTCTTGACGAAGATCAGATCGATCTTGACCCGCGAACGGCTATCGGTGCGGGCGCGCTCCAGATTGAAGCGGGCCGCTTCGGCATCAAACGGCGTGCCGTCATGGAACTTCACATCCTGGCGCAGATTGAGCACCAACGTGGTCGGATCGGGGTTTGACCACGACACCGCCAGGCCCGGCTTCGGCATCAAGGTATCGAGATCAATGTTGATCAGCGATTCGAAAGCCGGGAAGAGCAGGATATGGTCGCTGCCATGGCGGCCGGTGATCGGATCCATGCTGGTCGGGTTATGCGGCGAGGCGATCTTGAGTGTACCGCCACGCTTCTGCGCCTGCGCCGTGCCGGCAACCAGCGGCAGTCCGCCGATCATGCTGCCACCGGCGGCAAGCCCGAGCATTTGCAGCCATTCGCGGCGATTCACGGCAATCCGGCTGGTGAAATCCTGTGCGTTTCTGGACATATTTCCTCTCCTTGTTCCGTCGCTTGGTTTTTATTGGTCGGCTACGACTTCAATTGCCCCTGACTGGTGGGGATGGTGCGGGCGAAATGGCAGGCCACCCAGCGGCCGGGTGCTACATTGTCCCAGGCCGGAACCTGCTCGGCGCAAAGCTGTTGCGCCTGCGGGCAGCGGGTGCGGAAGCGGCAGCCGGAAGGCGGCGCCAAGGCGCTGGGAATTTCGCCTTTCAGGATGATGCGCTGCGTGGTGCGCATTGAGGCCGGCACCGGATCGGGCCGCGATTGCAGCAGGCTCAGCGTGTAGGGATGCAGCGGATTGGTGAGCAATGCCTCAACCGGCCCCAGCTCCATGATGACGCCGAGATACATCACGGCGATGCGGTTGCTCATATGCGCCACGATATTCAGATCGTGCGAGATGAACACATAAGTGAGGCCCAGATCCCGTTGCAGCTTGGCAAACAGATTGATGATCTCGGCCTGGATCGAAACATCAAGCGCCGCCACCGCTTCGTCACACACCACCACGCGCGGCTTCATGGTCAGCACGCGGGCGATGATGACACGCTGCTTCTGGCCACCGGAGAGCTGGTGTGGATAGCGGCTGGCGAAATCCGGGCCGAGGCCAACCTGGTCCAGGCATTTCAACGCTGTCTTGTTACGCTCGGCCAGGCTGCTGCCGCCTTCGATATCAAGCGGCTCACGCACGGATTGCAGGATGGTGAGGCGCGGATTGAGCGCACCATCGGGGTCTTGAAACACAATCTGATAGGCGCGGCGGGTTTCACGCAACGCGCGGCCCTTCAAGGCACCCAGGTCAACACCATCACACAGGATGCGGCCCGCTGTGGTGCGCTGCAACGCCACAATGGCGCGGCCGAGCGTGGATTTGCCCGAGCCGGATTCGCCGATGATGCCCAGCACCTCGCCTTCAAAAACTTGCAGGCTGACACCATCAATGGCGCGCAGCAGATCGCGCCGGCCAACCGGGAAATGCACCTTCACATCTTCGACACTGACCACTGGCAATGTATCGGGATTTGCCATGGCTGGCTGTATGTCTGTCACACCCATACCTCCTTCAGCCCTGCCATGCCGCGTCAAACGGCTCGGGGTCGTGCAATGCCCGCCGGCTTTCGCCCAGCGCGCCGCGCTGGCGCACAATCTGCAAGCCAGCCAGCAGCCAGTGCCGGGTTTCCAGCGGATCGATCACATCATCAATGGAGAGATACGGCGCCGTGTTGAGCGCTGAACCGCGATCATGCAGCTCGGCCACCATCTGCCGGATGCGGGCTTCGCGTTCGGCTTCATTGGCAATGGCCTCAAGCTCCTTGCGATAGGCCAGCTTGACCTGGCCTTCCAGGCCCATCTTGCCAAAATGCCCGGTTGGCCAGGCGACGCAAAACAGCGGCTCGAAGGAATTGCCGCCCACCATGGCCAGGGCGCCAAGGCCATACGCCTTGCGCACCACAATCATGAATTGCGGCATGCTGCGTTTGGAACCGCTGACAAACATGCGGCCGGAGCGGCGTACCAGGGCTTCCTGCTCGGCCTGCGGGCCGACCATGAAGCCCGGCGTGTCGCAGAGTGTGAGCAACGGCAGCCGCAGGGTTTCCGCCAGATCGGAGAATTGTGCCGCCTTGTCGGCCGCCTCGGCATCGATGGCGCCAGCCAGATGCGCCGGATTATTGGCGATCACGGCAAAGGGCTGGCCTTCGATGCGGATCAGCGCCGTGATCATGCCATGACCAAAATTCGGCCGCAGCTCAAGCACAGAATCAACATCGGCCAGGGCGTTGATCACCGCCCGCATGTCATAGGCGCGGCGCGGTTCTTCCGGCACCACATGGCGCAGCCGGCGTTGATCCGGGCATTGCCAGCTTGGCGCGACACCCTGGCAATAGCCCATGAACTTTTTTGCCACCAATACCGCTTCGGCTTCGTCGCGCACCACAATGTCGACCACGCCATTACGCGACTGCACCGCAACCGGGCCAACTTCCTCCGGGGCAAAAACGCCCAGGCCGCCACCTTCGATCATCGCCGGGCCGCCCATGCCGATAGAGGCATTCTCGCAGGCAATCACCACATCGGCGCAGGAAGCCAATGCCGCATTGCCGGCAAAGCAGCGGCCGGAAACAATGGCAACAATCGGCACTTCGCCATGCAGCCGCGCCAGCGACCAGAAGCTGCCATTATAAAGTTTGAGATGGCCGTGATCGTCGGTATCGCCGGGCCGGCCGCCGCCGCCTTCGGCAAACATCAGCACCGGCAGGCGCCATTTGGTGGCGAGGCGGAAGATGCGGCGCTTCTTGGCATGCGCCATCACACCCTGGGTGCCGGCGAATACCGTATAGTCATATGCCAGCACCACACATTGGGTGCGATCAGCGCCAAACAGATCGGCATTCACCGTGCCAACCCCGGTGATCAGCCCATCGGCCGGGCTGATCCGCTGCAATTCGGCTGCCTCACGCCGGTTGCTTTGCGCCGCCACGGCAAGGCCGCCATATTCCCGGAAGCTGCCGGCATCGCACAGATCGGCGACATTTTCGCGTGCGGTGCGCTGGCCACTTTTGCGGCGCCGTGCAACGGCATCGGGCCGCGCAGCATCATAGAGTTTTTCATGCGCAGCGATCACCTGGGCCAGATCCTGGCGGATCAGGTTGAGATCCTGCTCGGCCTCGCTTGGCGCCACAGCTTCGTCTGTCGCGCCATTGGGCAGCACAAACAGCAATACGCCGCCTTCGGCCAGGGCATCGCCCTTGTTTATGCCAAGCTGCGCCACAACTCCGCTGCACGGCGCGTCAACGACAAATTCCATCTTCATCGCTTCGGTGATCGCCAGCGGCTGGCCGGCCTTCACCACATCGCCCACCTGCACCAGCACATCCATGACACGGCAGGTCATCGGCACCGTGACCGGCCGGCTGCCGGCCGGGCCATCAACCTGGCGGCCCTGTATCGCCGGCTGGCTGGCAGCCGCCTGGGTGAAATACAAGGTCGGATGCGATGTGGCGGCGGCAGCAAGCAGCGCCGCCATATGCTCATCGATGAAGCGGGTATGGATGTGGTTGTTCACCACAGCGGGATGCTGCAACAGCGCCTGGAGGAAGGATAGATTGGTGGCAATACCCTCAATGCGCAATTCGCAAAGCGCGCGATAGGCCTTGCGCACCACGGCGCTGAAGTCACTGGCGCCGCTATGTACAATCACCTTGGCCAGCAGTGAATCAAAACTGACCCCGGCCTGATGCCCGATATAGGCGGCGGTATCCACACGAATTCCAGGCCCGGCCGGCATCTCAAAGGCGCTGACTGTGCCAAGCGAGGCTACTGCCATGCCATCGGGCCGCATCGTCTCGGCATTGATGCGCAGCTGCATCGCCATGCCATGCGGCTGCCACGGGTCTGGCAATTTTTCTGGCGTCAGCTTTTCGCCGGCAGCAATGCGCAATTGCAACTGCACCAGATCAAGCCCGGTCACCGCCTCGGTCACGGTATGCTCAACCTGCAAGCGGGGATTCACTTCCAGGAAGCGGAAATAGTCTGCTCCGGCATCGCCCTGCCGGCCGACCAGGAATTCGAATGTGCCAAGGCCGCGGTAGTTTACCGTTCTGGCCATGCGCAAAGTGGCGTCGAATAATGCCTGCCGGATGGTTGCGCTGAGGCCCGGCGCCGGCGCCACCTCGATCAGCTTTTGCTGCCGGCGCTGCAAACTGCATTCGCGTTCACCCAGCACCGCCACGCCGCCCTGGCCATCACCAACCAACTGCACTTCCACATGGCGCGCATTGTCGATCAGTTCCTCGGCATAAACGCCGCCATCGCCAAAGGACGCCCGCGCCTCGGAACAGCAGCGCTCAAAATCCGCCGCCAGACTGGCCGCTTCGCGCACAATGCGGATGCCGCGCCCACCACCGCCGGCAGCCGCCTTCAGCATTATCGCGGCCGGTTGGCCCAGCGACAGCATGAAAGCCTGCGCCGCCTCGGCGGATGGCAGCAGACCAGTGCCACGCGGCAGCGGCACATCGCATAACGCAGCCAATTGCCGCGCCGCCGCCTTGTTGCCGAAAGTCTCAAGGCTTTCCGGCGTCGGGCCGACAAAGCTCAGCCCGGCTTCCTGACAGCGGCGCGAGAAATCGGCGCGCTCACTGAGAAAACCGTAACCCGGATGCACCATGGTGCAGCCCTGCTGGCGCGCCACCGCGATCAGCGCATCGATATCGAGATAGGCGGCGCTGCCGCTGCCGGCCAGCGCCACGGCCACATCGCCCTTGCGGCTATGCAATGCGGCCGCATCATCCTGGGCATAAACCACCACACTGCGCCAACCCAGTTCAGACACGGCACGGCAGATGCGGATCGCGATCTCGCCGCGATTTGCGACCAGCACAACATGCACGCGCTGGCTATCCTGAACCGCCTGACCCATACCCAATTGCCCGCCCTGTCGGCGCCACCTAGCTGGCAGCGCTGCTGGTTTCCTCTCTGATTGCGAAGGAAAAAAGCACGCCACACCAAATCTGTCAACAGTTTACTTATTACTGCCGAATGCGGACTGTATTTCACCACAACCAAATGCTGCGGCTTCGCTTCCCTGGCTGTGATTTTTCGGTGGGCAACAGGGTGTGGTTATATTCAAACATCAAAACTATCGCAGCGGTGGTGGTGCGATAGAAAACGTAGGGTTTTCAGGCAAAAACTTCGTCAGACCAATAGCCTTGCCACAGTATCTGAGGCGTCTATACATAGCGGGTCTTTGGAAAGTGACCCGTTATGCGTATGTCAGGATTGATGCTGGCAACGGCACTGCGCCAGCTTGGATCGATCAAACCATGACCGATGCCATGGCTGTACTGACGCAGGTTGTTGCCGGCCGCAGCGTTGCCGAAAGCCTGGCGGCAGCCGTGGCTGCGGGCAGCCTGCGCGTGCTTGCGGATGGCAACTGGCAACGCCCCAATATTGATCCAACACCTTCCGACTGGGTGCGGGCATCACGCGATGCCAGCCGGCATTGCCGCTTTTATATGGGCGTGATGTTCAATCATGTTTATCGCAAGCAGCGCGTGCCGGCCGGCTGCGCCACCTGTTTCAAGGTAAAGGTGGTGCCAAAAACCTTGCGTGAATTGGTGGCGCTGCGCGATCTGGGCGAGGCGATGCCCTACACCTACAAATGCGGCCTGGATGAAGCAGCGCCGTATAGTTCCGGCATCTATGGCGCCTATTTTTATCTGCATGGCGTTGAGGCGGCGCGGGCGGCCTATCAGGTGGTGCGCGATGCCGTGAATGCCCATGCCAAGCTGGGGCCGGGCGTCACGGTTTTTGTCAAACGCGGCTGCACGGATTATGAAGTGCATTGCGGCCCCTCTGATCGTTACAGCTTCGAGCCATGGCAGGTCGAACTGGAAGCCGCTTTGCTATCGCGCATCCAATTGGAGCCGAGGCCGGCAAATGATCGCAAGCGGGTCATGGCAACCATGACCCACTGGATCAAGACCGCCTATCGCCTGGGCGATGACAGCTATCTTGATTTCACCGGCGGCCGCAGGCTTTATCCTGCCGTGGTGCATTATGAGCCGACAGATGGGGCGCCGCCATGACGGCCCCCATGATCGCCCGCCGGCTGCGCCGCGCCCTGGCCCTGCCCGCCATCGAACAGGGCCTGGCGCTTGAGGCGCTGATTTATCTGGCACTGTGCCGTGGCATGCTGGCATTGCTGCCGTTTCGTATCGCCATGCAATGGCTTGGGCTGCGGCTGCATGCTGGCGGGATTGTTTCGGAAGCAGCGCCAGGCTCAAGCACAGGCCCAGGTACAGAGTCAGGCCCGGGCAGCGCCATCGGCCTGGCTGTGCAACGCGCCAGCAGTATCGCCCCTTTCAAAGCCGTGTGCCTGCAACAGGCGCTGGCGGCGGCGCTGATGCTGCGGCGGCGCGGCCATGATGTTGAAGTGTATTTTGGCCTGGCCAAGGATGCAGAAGGCAAGCTGATCGCCCATGCCTGGAGCAAATGCCAGGGTGGCCTGGTGACCGGCGGCCAGCAGATGCCGCATTACACGCCGATTTCGGTGTTTGTGACATGACGGCACCCGCAGCACAGATGGCGCAACGCTCTGCCACGGGCGGCAAATTCCTGCCGCATCATGTTGCGCCGGCATGGCTGCCGGCTGATCTGGCGGCGGGCTTGCTGCATCATGCCATCGAGAATGAAGCCCGCTTCAGGGCCGGGTCGCTTGTGCATAGCGGCAAGATCATCGTTGATCCAAGCATCCGGCAAACCTCGGTGCTGGATGATGTTGGCCTGGGGCCGTTCCTCGCCCCGCTGGTGGCAGCAGCCTTGGCGGCGCAGCCGGCTTTAGCAGCCCGCTTCGGCATGCCGCATTTCACCGCCAGCAATGTTGAAGTGGAAATGGCCGCGCATGGTGATGGCGCACATTTCAACAGCCATATCGATACATTTGTGGCCGTGAACAAACGGCCAAATCCGCGCCTGCTAACGCTGGTGCTGTATCTCAACCGCCTGCCCTGCGGCTTTTCCGGTGGGGCGCTGCGCCTGCATGCTCTGGGCAGCGCGGCGTTTCATGACATCATGCCGGAACATAACAAGCTGGTGGCTTTCCCGTCGATAACACGCCATTCAGTGCAGCCGATTTCCTGCCCCAGCGCAGCCTTCGCCGATCGCCGCTTTGCCGTGAATATGTGGCTTCACGGCTGAAGCCATCTGCCGCAAATCAACATCCTTTCAGTAAAAACAGGTGCTTACCATGTCTCACAGCCCGCTACTCACGCCGGCCGCCATCATCGCCCGCCATGCCGAGCAGATCACCGCCGAAATTGATGGCGAAGTGGTGGTGATGGGGCTGGCGCAGGGCAAATATATCGGCCTTGATGATGTGGCCTCGACCCTGTGGCGCCTGCTGGAACAGCCGCAGAGTGTGCAACATCTATGCGACCTGCTGGCACAGCAATATCGCGGCGATGCGGCCGAGATTAGCGCCGATGTGCTGGCCTTCCTGGGTGAATTGCTGGAGCTGGGGCTGATCCAGGTTGATGCCGCGCAGGATTTGTAGGCCGCCTTGCCAGAAGCAACCACCATGATGCGCGATACCGGCCACGATACCGGCTGGGGCGAAGACCGCCTGTTTTATGGCTATCGGCTGCGCAGTGACATAGCCCTGCCATCCCTGCCGCTGCTGACAGATGCGGGCGCACCAGACCTAACCTTGCGCCGTGGCCCGGTGCCGGATTGCCTGCCGGAACCCAGCTGGAGCAGCCCGTTTGTGGAGATCGGCACTGACGGCACATTGCTGGCGCGCATCGGCGACACGCTGAAATTTATCATACAAAACGGGCGCGATATTGTGCTGGATCAGCATAGCCGTGCCGAGACCAGTGTTATTGAGACTTTCCTGTTCAGTGTGGTTGCCGGCAGCATCCTGCATCAGCGCGGCATGCTGGCCTTGCATGCCAGTTGCGTCATGATTGGCGATAAGGCGATTGCCCTGGCCGGAGTGTCGGGGCGCGGCAAATCCACGCTGGCCGGCGCGTTATCGATGCAGGGGCATGCGGTTGTGACCGATGATATCTGCCCGATCACTTTCCGCGAAAATGCGGCGCTGGTTATCCCCGGCCCGGCGCGGGTGCGGCTATGGCCGGATGCGGCGCAGATGCTGGGCCTGAGCCAGGATCACTTGGCAATCGGGCGGCCGCAGCATCCGAAACGGATTCTGGCTGTGGCCGGTCCGAATGCCACACCGAAACCGCTTGCGGCCCTGATCCGCATCGCCATCGACAAACGGCTAAACGAGCCGGTGCTCTACCGCTTGAACGGTGCCGCCGCGATCACGCCGATTGAAGAGATTGTCTATCGCGCCCGGCTCGGCCGCCGGCTCGGCCGCCGCATTGGCCTGTTCACCGATCTGGTGCGACTGGCCGGCCTGGTGCCGATTTTCCAACTGGTGCGCCCGGAAGGCGACGGCAACCTGCCCCGGCTTGCCGATTTGGTGCGCAGCGTATTCCCCCGGCCGGGTTGAGGCGAGGCGCATGACAAGCTCCAACAAAATCGGCTGGATCGCCTCATATCCCAAATCCGGCAATACCTGGCTGCGGCTGATGCTGTGGAGCCTGATGCAGGGCGGCAGCGCGGTGGATATCAACCGGGCAAGCAGCGATATCGGCATTGCCAGCCATACCGAACTGGATGAATTGCTGGTGGTGGAAGCCAGCGAATTATTTGCCGAGGAACAGGTGGCGGTGCTGCCGGCGCTGTATGCCGCCATCGCCAGCGATACCGGCAATGGCCTGGGCAATGGCCTGGTGCTGCGCAAGCTGCATGACCGTTACTGGCACACACCGGCCGGCGCAGCGGTGTTTCCGGCAGCGATCAGCCGGGCCGCTGTTTACATGGTGCGCGATCCGCGCGATGTGGCGGTTTCCTATGCGCATCACCGTGGCTGCCCGGTGGATACGATCATCACCATGATGGCCGATCCAGCCGCCACGCTGTCGGTTTCCGACAGGCGCCAACGCCGCCAATTAGCCCAGCCGCTGGGGCATTGGTCAGGCCATGTATTATCCTGGCTGGAACAGACCGATATTGCCGTGCTGCTGCTGCGCTATGAGGATTTGCTGGCCGAGCCGGCGGCAGGTTTACGCGCTGCGGCGAAACATTTTGGTTTGATGGTTGACGAAGCCATACTGGCACAGGCAGTGGCAGCGGCATCGTTTGACCAACTGCGCGACCAGGAACAGCAGCATGGTTTCCGCGAGCGCCCGGTTGCTGCATCGGCGCCGTTTTTCCGCCAGGGCCAGGCCGGCGGCTGGCGCCAGAGCCTGACAGCGGATCAAGCGGCGCGGATCATGGCAGATCATCACACCGTGATGCAGCGCCTGGGTTATTGTTCATAAGTGCTATCGGCTTCGCTGCCATACCACAGGCTATAGCTCCAGCGTTGCCAATCGCCGGCGGCTGCGGTGAACGGCGTCACGCCATGGCTCAGGCCATTTCTGGGGCTGAACAGCAGCAGGCGATTGGCCAGCGGCGCCACGTCAAGCATTCGTTCGCCCTGGCGCTGCTGCACAAATGTGCTGCCAAATTCCGGCTGCCAGCCCGGGCTGAGATAGAAGATGGCGCAGAGCGCGCCATGGGTGCCATCGTCATGCTGCTTCATGAACATGGTGCGGTTCATGATCCGCGCATGCATTGCGGTTTGTTTTTCCAGCGGCGCGCCCAGGATAGCGGCCAGCCAGTTGCACCAGGCGGCGCTGCGGCTGAGCATAGTGAATTTGGCATTGTGCAGCATGCCGGCAGCCATTGCCCGGCCGGGCGCCGGGCCACGGAAATTGTGATAAAAATAGAAGCGCTGCTGCTCCGGCGCGGCGGAAAAGACATCGGCGGCAACATCATGCGGATGGCGCCCGAACAGGCCATAGGCCGGCTCGAACCGGCCATCACTGGTAAAAAGCTGTTGCAGCGCCGCCAGCTTGTCGGGCAGCAGAAAATTATCGAGCAGCGCAGCGCGGCCTCTGGATTCATGAATTGCCTGGCGATAGGCCTGCATCGCTGCCGGATCCAGATGCTCAGGCCTCACCCATTGCTCAATCCTGACGCTCATTGGATCCTGTATGGTTTACCGGAAGCGGTGAATGCCCGCCCGACATTGCGCCAGCAATCCCAGATAACCATACCGCCGTCAATGCCGCCGGCCCGCCAGGAGCAAATCGTTGGCATTTGGCCGTTGTTGTGGTTATGTGCGGCGGCTCGGCGTTTTGTAGAGGAGAGCAAGATGAGCGACATCAAAAACAGCGTGCAGCCTGAATCGGCTGACAAGCAGACTGAGCGTCCGCTCTGGCATCGGCCCAGCTTGGCCATTCTGGATGTGGAAGCCGGCACGGTGACAACCAGCGGCCCGGTTGCTGACGGCAACGGCTCGACCAGCTAAGCCGCCTGGAGACAGGCTCTGTATCCCGTGCACAGCGTGAGCGAATTCACGGGTTCGGTTTTCTTCGATCCTGACACGTTGCAATATTCTGGCGCGGCCCCGGCCTGTGCCGTTCCGGCCTGGGGCGGCCAGGGCTGGGTTGCCCTGGCGGGGCGCCTGGATGATCACCAGAGCCTGGCCGATGCGCTGGGCTTGCCACCGGGCGAAAGTTTTTCCGACAGTTTACTTGCCGCCCGCGCCATTGAGCGCTGGGGCAATGACGCGCCACGCCATCTGCTGGGCGATTTTGCGCTGGCCGCCTGGCATGGCGCCGAGCAGCAGCTGATCCTGGCCGGCGACGCCATGTGCATGCGCACAATCTATTACTGGCGCGACCGCGACCGGGTGGTTTTTTCCACCAGCCTGCGCGGCCTGCTGACGGTGCCGGACGTGCCGCGTGTGGTGAACGAGCTGTTTGTGGTTGATTTTCTGGCGCAGAATTTCGGCGATGATGACGCGACGTTTTATCGCGACATCTACAAGCTGGAACCCGGCGCCTGCGTAGTGCTGACGGCTGGCGGCAAGTCGTGCCAGGTCTTCCACCGCTTCGATCCCGAGCGCCGCATCCACTTCAAGCGGGATCAGGATTATGTTGATAGAGCGCGTGAATTGCTCGACCACGCCGTGGCGGATCGTCTGCGTGAAGGCCCTGTCGCGATCATGGGCAGCGGCGGCCTGGACAGCGCCTGCCTGGCCGTGGCGACTTTGCCGCATGTCGGCACTTTGCCCTTCCTGACCATGCTGCCGGAGCCGGGCCAGCCATGTCCGCCAGCTCCCGGCTATATTGATGAAACGCCCTTTGTGGCAGCCCTGGCCGCCGCTTTCCCGGCCTTGCGCGCGGAATTCATCACACCACCGACACAGAGCGAATGGGGGCCGGATAACTGGCGCCTGCTCACGGCCGGCGCGATACCCTATCGCATGCCGGATCAGATCGCCTGGCTGGATGCGCCGGCGCGCCGCGCCGCTGCCTTGGGCGCCACCCATTATCTGACCGGCGCCATCGGCAATCATACCCTGACCTGGGATGGCCTGAGATATCTGCCGATGCTGTTTCAGCAAAGGCGCTGGCCGACCTTGCTGCGTGAATTGCTGCTGACATCGCGCGGCCAACCCCGTGCCCTGGCCGGCCTGATCAAAAACCAGCTTTATCTGGCTTTGCGGCAACCAAGGTTTGACGAGGCAACGCTGCTGGCTACCTGTGGCCTGAAGACCACCACTTTGCACAGCTTCGACGTGATGGAGCGGCTGCGCCAGCGCGGCAACGATCCGGATTTCCGGCTGGCGGTGGATGGCCGGGCCTGGCGCATCGCCGCGATCCGGCGCAACCGCGCCCGCCGCGCTGATGGCATGAATATGCTGCGCGCGTATCAGGGCATCGGCAACAGCGCGCCTTTGGGCGATCTGCGGCTGGTGGAATTTTGCTTGGCGATCCCGGAAGACCAGTATCTGCGCGATGGCGAAACGCGCTGGCTGGCGCGCCGCCTGCTGCGCCAGGCCGGTGTGCCGGCCAGGATCACCGAGAATCGTCAACGCGGCCGGCAGCACCCGGAATGGTTTGCGCATATGCAGCGCGTGCGCCCCTCGCTGCCGGCGCAGCTCGACCGTTTGCGGCGCTCGGCCACCGCCAGCCGTCTGCTTGATCTTGACCGGCTGGAGCGGCTGATAAACGATTGGCCAAAAGATGCCGTGGCAGCGCAAGCCCGGCGCCACCAGGTGCAGGTTCTGCTGCAAGGCGCTTTCAGCGTTGGTGCCTTCATCACCTGGGTGGAGGGCACCAATTGACCAGACTGGCCGTGCTTGAGCAACAAATCGCCCTGGCTTTACGCCGGCCGGCATCGTTGTGGCTGCTTGGGCTGCTTGCCGGCTTGCCGCTGGCCTTTGCAGCCTGGCTCTTGCTGGCACCGGAAATCATGGTGTCGCAGCAAAGTGTCACCGACCTGCTGTTCAACCTGGCCGGCGCCTGGCAGTTGCAGCACGGCCGGGTGCAGCATGTTGATTTTCATGAAGCCGTGGGCGCGCTCAATTTCTGGCTGACCCTGGCCGGCTTTCACCTCGCCGGCTTTTCACCCCGGGCGTTTCTGGTTGGTGTGGTGCTGATGACGGCGGCATTGTTTGTTATCGCCGTAATTGTGGCCTGGCGCCGGCTGCCGCTGCTGGCGGCGATATGCTTTGTGCTGTTCATCTGCCTGCCGGCCCTGATGCCGACCAATGTGGGCCATATCCCTGACAGCTTCACCTTTGCCATGGCCTATAACCGCTATGGCTGGGGCGCCATCGGCATCCTGTGCCTGATGTTGTTTGTGCCGCCGCAGGATGCAACGGCGCAACGCAGCATCGATCTGGCCTGCGGGCTGTTGCTGTTGCTGCTGATGTTTTATGTGAAGATCACTTATTTCCTGACCGGGCTGGGCGCCCTGGCCCTGGCGCTATGTATCAGCGAGCATATCCGGGCGCGGCGCGGCCTGTGGCTTTTGATGGGCCTACTGGCGATTGGCAATGCACTGGCGCCCCATAGCCATGCCTATCTGGCCGATATCGGCTGGGCGCTGCAATCCGGCCTTGCCAATACCGGCCTCAGCCGCATCCTGCTGCAAGGCATTCTGGGTAATAATATTGAACTGGCCGCCTATGGCGTTGGCTTCATCGCGGCATTTTCATTGTGGCGGCAACGCCTGGCACCGCTGCGGCTGCCGCTGGCGGCTTTGTTTCTGATCGTGGCCAGTGTGGCGTTGTTCACGCAGAATACCCAGATACGCGGCCTACCGCTGGGCATGGTGCTGCTGTTCATGCTCTATGCCGCCTTGCTGCCGCAGCGCGCTTTATCCAGCCCGGCCTATCTGCTGGCGCTGCTGCTGCTGCCGGCCATGACCATCCTGGCCTCCGCCGGCTCGCTTGCCGCATATTTCCATAGCGCCGTGCCATCGGCCAATCTGCTGATTGTCGAAACCACCAATATCCGCCAGCTTGCGGTGCCGAAGCGCGGCGCGGCGCATGGCGCATTGCGGCCGCAGACAATCTATTTCGACAGCCTGTTGCAGGCTGCTTCGCTCTTCGACAACGGGCAGCGCCGGCCAGGACGGATTCAATTGCTCGACCGGGTCAATCCGCTGCCCTTCATGCTCGGCTTCGAGCCGCCGCGCGGCGCTGACCTGTTCTGGGAACCGACCGCGCCGCCGCGCGCTGCCGAGACAGTGCTGGGCGATGCCGATTATGTGCTGCTGCCCAAGGCTTCCACCGCGCCGGGTTTCAGCGAAACCTTGCATCAGCGCTATGCGCCATATCTGGCGCAGCATTTTCCGCTGCGCGAGGAAACCGCGCTGTGGATTCTCTACACCCGAGCGCCCCGGCCCTAGCCATGGCGCAGCCGGATAAAACCGACCGCACCACTTCAAATGACGAAAGACTTAGTTTTCACCCGTTGTGCCGTCTCTGGCCAGAGCTTTGCGCCCTACTCGCATGGCAGGACATCAAGCGCAATGCAGATCCTTGGATCGTCGACTCCGGTTGGAATAGTCCCGTGGCCAAAGAATGAGGGGAAGATCAGCAATGTTCCCTCCTGCGGCGCCACATACCAGCGTGGAAAATCCGACAGCGTTTCGGCTATGGACGGAGGCCACGGGCCGAAGGCGAGCGATCCCGGCTGCGGCATGTTGTTTTCCGCGCGTCGCAACACAGCTTTTGGCACGCGCGCGTAATAAATGACGGATAGCCAGCCCTGAGGATGAATGTGCGTTTCTTCGTGTCCATCATTCGACAGGACCAGCGCCCAGCCTTGCAGCCACGCGGCTTGCGGGCGATGGGCAATGATCGGGTGTGCTGCATTGAACCGTTCCGCCAGGTAATTATCGACCTCTCGGCGAATCGTGGCGAGCAGATTGCGGATCGCTGGATGGTCAACGCTGGCCAGTGCTTCAAGGCGCAGATTGTGGCCGCGCGTGGCTCGTCTCTCCGGCGACGGGGCAAGCGCCGGATGGGCCAGGATTGCCTGCACCAGTTCTTCATTGTCGACCTGTGCGGAATCAAGTTCAACCCGGCGGCACAAGCGGTCCGGATCCATCAGGCTAAGCGCCTCAGACATGTGCCCGGACAAGGAAAGTGCGCTTGCCAAATAGGCGAAATGGGTAGCGGAGCCAATGCCGCCGTTGATTGCCTGGCGGCAGACTCTTGCCAGCACCTCAACACCGCCGCGCCTCAGGCAATCGTCAGCGAAAGCTTGCAGCAAAGTTCGATCACTCGGATTTTCATTCAGCGCCTGCGCCGCTGCTAAGCGGGCTTCCTCGATCCGGTTCAGGGCATAGAGGGCGAGTATTCTTTGTCGGCGCGCATCCGGCGCGACCTCAATGGCCACTGGGTCCAACACCTGCAACGCCAAGGCCGGCTGATCGCAGGCTATGGCGGCGCGCGCCAACTCGCATGCGAGAACCGGCGTCAATTTGCTCGTGCCGACAAGCGGCAACAGGAGGTCGAAAATTTCCGGCCATTGTCGATCATCGCGAAGCGCAACCACCAGGTCGCGTAACAAATTGAGACGCTCGGGTTGCGCCATAACTGCGGCACGCAACAGCGGCAGGAAGGATCGGGCGGGTGGGTCTGGCGGCGGCTGGTCCATACGCCAAACGATCTGGGGGCAATCGGTCGGCATCGTCCCGTCACATATTGAAGCCAAGGCAGGAACAATGGATTAAGTCATACCGTGGAGTAAAGCCGCTTGCGCGTGGCGTCGTAAGCCGCACTCGTGGCAGCGCGTCTATACAGGCCTATTCAGAAACAGAAACGCCGCCAAGTCATGGACCTGGCGGCGTTATGTTTGGTTGCGGGGGCAGGATTTGAACCTGCGTCCTTCAGGTTATGAACTTGGTGCGGGGCTATCAGCGCCAACAAAAGCCCATCACGAACATCATATTTATCAGTGGTTTATTGACGTTCGGCTGTTGTAGCCTATTGGCATTTTGGGAGTAAATTTTCTATCCAGTGTCCCTAAATTGTCCCTAGGTCGTGTGGACTCTAGGGAT
>DLGP01000135.1:12841-12973 GCA_002482765.1 Alphaproteobacteria bacterium UBA7691 | reverse complement strand
CGATACCAGGCTGGCGGGACCACGCACTTCACCCGCCAGCACAATGCGGTTGGTGGTGGTGAGGGTTTCGCAGGCAACGCGGGCATAGGGGTCTTCGCTCAGGAAGAGGTCCAGCACCGCATCGGAAATCTG